>DAIQAU010000059.1:7994-14081 GCA_036781565.1 Bacteriovorax sp.
AGGTTTTTCTCACTGTCGTTTTGATTTATTTTTCCATTGCCGCGGCTCCGCTTGTTGGAATGCTTCAGGCGAAAAAAGATTACAACCGCATCGCCTTTTACAGCTTGAGCGGCGCTATCATCAAAATTTCGGCCGGTGCTTTGCTGCTAGCGTTCTCAACCTTGCCAGTGAAAACAGAACACTACCTTCTTTTCATGGCAGTTGCCGCTTTTATGGTTTTCATTCTTTTCCGTCAGACAATTCTGCGCTTTAACACTGAAGAAGAAAATACCTATCACGGCCCTGAGCAGGCGCTCGTCATCAGCGCTCTCGGGACGTTAAGCATCGCTTTGATCAATTCTTTTGATTCAATTCTTTTTCTGCACGTACTGAATGAAAATGATTCAGCTGTCTTCGGCAAATACATTCTCATCGGTAAGGCCGGAATGGTGGCCTTTGAAATGCTCATCTTCACTCTGTTCCCTTATTTCCTGGAAGGAAAAAAAATTCCTTTAAAGATTCTCGCGGGTTTTGTTTTCATTTCGACCGCCTGTTATTTTATGATGGATCTTCTTCCTGTTCCTCTCTTGAATACATTGCTGACGAAAATTTTCATGAACCTTCGCTTTGACGATATTCTTTTCCAGGATTACTGGCATCAGATTGTTTTTGTCGGTTTGTCTTCGCTGTTTATTAATTTTTTAATGGCGAAGAAGAAAACGCTTCCGCTCATCATCACTTTCATTGTATCTGCTGTTCTTTGCTTCATCGTCTCTAAGCAACCAATGGAATTGCATCAATTCGTAGCAAGAAATAAAAACTACATGAGTGCTCTTTTCTTTTTAGTAATCTTTCTTGTGATTTTACCAGACGGTAAAAGGAGATCAGAATGACTCTGATTTTTTTCATGGGAACAGCGGCAGAGCTGATTAAAATGTTTCCTGTTTTGAATGAATGCGAACAAAGAAATATTGCCTGGAAGGCCATTTCCTCCGGCCAGGCATCCGCTGACTTTTTAAGACAGTGGAATGAATTCGAATTGCCCTCTGAAAAGCTGATCGAACTAGAGAGAAAGGGGTCAGGGTTGAAGAGTGCTCCTCAAGCACTCTGGTGGTTTGCCCGCACTTTTCTTTTAAAATTAAAAAAAGTTTCCTCACTCGCTCCCGATTCCTCTCATATGATTGTCGTTCACGGTGATACCATCACAACTTTGCTCGGAAGTTTGATGGCAAAACTCATTGGACGGTCATTGGTGCATGTTGAGAGCGGTCTTAATTCTCACTCACTCTTAAATCCTTTCCCGGAAGAAATCAACAGACGCATCTGCTCCCGACTGGCAGACATTAACTTTGCGCCGAATCTGGACGCTGTCGAAAATTTAAAACGCAAAAAAATCAAAGGTCATATCATCAACACTGAATTCAATACGATGTTTGAAAGTTTAACTCTCAACATGCAGAATTTCAGAATGCCTGAAGAAGAATATGGGATATGTAACATCCATCGCTTTGAAAACCTCATCAACAATGATCGTTTGAGCACCATCGTCAATATCATTCAGGAAGCTTCCCACAAATATAAACTCATCTTTTTTATGAGCGAGTCCACAAAGCATAAATTGGAAAGTCAGCCCCGCTGGAAAACATTTCTATCCAATCCGAATATAGAATTCAGGTCGCGGGCCCCATTTCTCACTTTCAGAAATTATCTCTACGGTTGCAAATTTATTATCACTGACAGCGGAAGCAATCAGGAAGAATGTTTTTATCTTGGTAAACCGTGTTTGATCATGAGAAATACAACAGAACGCACTGAAGGCTTGAATGAAAATTGTCTCATCTCGAATTATGACATCAAAAAAGCTGATGAATTTTTAAGTCATATTGAAAAATTCAAAAGAGCTCCTGTTTCAGCGAGGATTGCCCCTTCGAAAATCATTGTCGATGCTTTGATGGCCGGGGAATCACAGTGACGATGAACGAACGCCTTCCCATCAGCCTGATCATTCCTGTTTACAACATGGGCCCGCACGCAAGCGACTTGGTAGAGCTTTTGAAAAAAAACGCTATCCTCTCTCTGGTGCAAGAAGTTTTAATCGTCAATGATGGATCGACAGACGATACGCTTGAACAGCTTCGGCCCTTCAAAGGTGAAGTCAAAATCATTTCTTATCCTCAAAATCAGGGCCGTTATAAAGCACGACTCACAGGCGCAAAGAATGCGACGGCGCCTCATTTACTTTTCATCGATGCAAGAAACAGAATTCCTGCAAACTTTGGAGAGCAACTCCGGTTTATTCAGGGCCGCTACGATAATGCCGTTGGCGATATTTTAATTGATGAGAGCGAAAGCGTTTACTCTCTTTATTGGAAACTATCCCATCAAACCATTTTTTTTCATCATTATTCTCAATTGCAAAAAGGGCCGGTTACTCTGACTCTTCAGAACTACGATCAGTTTCTCAAGGGGACAACTCTGCTCTACTGCCGCCGTGACCTTTTCCTCAATGCATGCGAGTCTCTCGCCCGCTTGACAGTGGAAAGCGATGACACTCTGTTATTGAAAGAATATGTACGCACGTCTCCCTTGATTATCGACAGTCGTTTTCACTGCTACTGGTCTCCAAGACAATCATTTAAAGAATTCATGGAAAGAGTTTGGGAACGCGGACCTTCATTTGTTGAATACCACATTTTTGAACACAGAGGACGCTTCTTCTACGCGACAATGTTTCTGCTTGCTTATTTTCTGATAATGATGAGTTTTCTTTTTGTTTCCGTGACGTTTTTTATTTCATTTTTTGCGACAACCGTTACAGTAGTTGCGTTGACGGCGCTTTTCTTCACCAGAAATCCCTGGACGTTTCTGCAAATTGCCCCGGTCCACACGGCCACTGTCATTACTTTTTTTCTCTCTATCCTGACAGCTCTTTCGAAGAGTTTATTCAAAGCTAAAGATTAATTTTTTTCTTCACGAGATAAAGAGGCCTGTTCTGAACTTGTTTATGAATAATGCCGACGTATTCTGCGATGACACCAAGGCAAAGAAGTGTAAGTCCCAGACCGATGGTATTAATCATCATGAAATAAGCAATAGCGCGAGCTTTGATAATCTGAACGGTATAGTGATCGATGATTGAAAGAATGAGAGCGAGAATTCCGCCCAGGGTAATTAATCCCCCGAGAAAAAGAACGGCCCTCAATGGCACCAGTGAGAAAGAAAAGAATCCATTGGAAGCCAGATTCATCAATGAAGAGAAATTAAACTTGGACTCTCCTTTAAATCTTTCCGGAACAGTGATGTCGATGACTTTTGTTTCAAATCCACTCCAGTGAACAAGCCCCCGAACAAAGCGCGAAGACTCTTCGAAAGTTATCAGTTGATCGACAACAATCCTGTCCATCAAGCGAAAATCTGAAATGGCGATATCCAGCTGAACCTCAGAAAACTTTTTCATCAGTTTGAAAAAAAGAATCGATCCGGCAGTCATCTTTAAATTTGTTCTTTTGGTAAGAACTACCTGCGCCCCGTTTTTCCATTCTTTCACCAGTTGAGGAATGACTTCTGGGGCATGTTGAAAATCGGCATCCATTGTAATGACAGCATCCCCGCTGCAGAAATCCAGCCCTGCACTGACGGCAATCTGATTGCCAAAATTTCTTGAAAGAGCGACGGCCTTAATTTTGTTATTAGAAGAAGCGAGTTCAGCAATGATTTTCAAAGAGCGGTCAGTGCTTCCGTCATCGACGAGCACAAACTCATAATCTCCTAGTAATTCAATCTGGGAGATCACAGCGCTGACCAGCGGCTTCAGGTTTTCTTCTTCATTATAAACAGGAATAACTATTGATAACAACATTACCGCTCCCTCGTTCATTCAGCCTTTTCTCCTGAAATCATAGCATTAAACCCCACTTTTACTCAATACTAATGGATAAGCCCTGCCCGCCTTGCTACAATGAATGTCACAAACATCACCCCCGCGGCGTATACCCTACAGGAGCAGCACAATAGTCCGGTCTGACTTGAAACACATTTCGGCTGAAGAGCTTATGGTTATTTATCAGCATAATTCACCAGAAGAAGCTTTTGCTGCTTTTAACGAGCTTTACAATCGCTACGAACAAAAAGTTTTTAACTTTATTCAGAAGCGACTTCATAATCAGGCTGATGCTGAAGATTTATTGCAGAAAATTTTTATTAAAATTCATGAAAGTAAGAATCTTTACAAGCAACATTTTAAATTTGAGCAATGGCTGTTTGTCATTGCAAGAACTTCAATCCTCGATCATCTTCGCGCCAAAGGCCGCTATCAGTCCAGACTTGATCGCCTTGCAGAAGCAAACAGCGCTATTACAACGGATGAAGTGGCATTGGAGTCTCTGGCTTCATTGAATGCAGATCAAAAAGAAATGCTCGAGATGAAATTTATCGATGAACTTTCTTATCAGGAAATGGCTAAGCTGCTGAATAAATCTGAAACCTCATTGAGAAAAACAGTCAGCAGAATGATGATCAACCTCCGGAAAGGTGATGTATGACAGTATCAAATGAAACAAGAAATAAAATTCTTTCGACTGTAAAAGCGCAGCTCATGCCGGATATTAAAAAAGTTGTAGCGAAAGTTTTTGCCATTCATATTTTTTCAGCGCTGCTGACATTGACCGTTTGCCCTCAGATGGGATTCAGTCTGATCAAATCGAAAATAAACTTGATGGATGTTTTCATGAAGCTCGGACCGCATTTTTGCGATTTCGCCTGCGGCACTTTTTTCACTTCAGTTTCTGTTGGTTTTATCTACCTGGTCCTTTCAAGCGATGAATTCAGATTTCTTCGTTTTCATCCTGTCCTCATGTCTTCAACAATGATTTTGACCTCTCTTGGTTTTTTATTAATGTTGAGCCCGGATATTTTCATTCAATTTACCTTTCTATGGCTGATTGGCGCAATTGCAGGCGTTCTTGGCACAATGGAAATTGGATTTAGAATGCAACGTAAAGCTTTTTAATTTTAAATTTTCCTTGATTCATTTATAATTGAGCTTTATGCAAACACGCGAACAAAAGCTCACTCACCTGCTGCGACTTGAAGTCGTCGATAAATCTTATGCTTCAAGCTTTGCCTTCATCGTGTTTGCCATCTTCTCGATCGTGTACCATTACAATTGTGAAAAGTACGCCTGGATTATTCAGACTGCTGCCTTCATCAGCATTCTGACCAACCTCGTGCGTTTTTCTTATTGTAAAAAAATCAATGTGCAAAAGAATCTCAATCAAGTTCAGTGGCGCACTCTCCAGATCATGATCTGGATAAATGCTTTTTGCTGGTCAGTTATTTTAAATACTGCATCCTATGAATTAAGATTGCAGGGAACTCATTTCATTGTAGTTACAACTTTAATTGCGGGGTTTGTAGGTTCTTCCATAGTGACACTTGCGTATTTCTCGTCACTCTTTATTCCCTTTCAGTTGTTTTTGCTGATTCCTCAGATTTTTGTCATCCTTAATTATTACTTTCGGCATGAAATTAATCTGCTCCCTCTGATCTTTCTCTACCTCATGTATTTGTTCTATCAGCTCAAACAATATCAGGTTTACAGGCGAGAAAATCTGAAACGTTTTATTTATCAACTGGATCTTGAAATTGCCAACGATAAGCTGAAAAAGAGCAAAGATGAATTAATAGACCAGACCGTGAAGCTCGTTCACGTTTCAAGGCTGGCCGCTCTTGGCGAAATGTCCGCAGGGATTGCCCATGAGATTAATAATCCACTGACAGTCATCAAAGGCGGAGCCAAGTTGATTGAGAAAAATATTGCCCGCGATCCGATAGATACTGAATCAATCCTGAAGCAATCTCAGAAAATTCAAAATTCGGTTACGAGAGTGACGAAAATTGTCCAAGGACTAAAAAGCTTTTCCACGCTGTCTGACGGCAAGTTAAAAGAACAGGCAGATTTGAAAGATATCATCGAAGATACTTTAAATTTCTGTATGGAGCTCCTCGCTTCTCACGGTATACGCCTCGATATAGATCCCATTCCGGATATAAAATTTGAATGTCATCCCGTACAGATTTCTCAGGTCCTCGTAAACCTGATTAAAAACG
>DAIQAU010000060.1:0-4456 GCA_036781565.1 Bacteriovorax sp.
GAAATATCAGTGGGAATTCCCGGAAGCAGAGTCATGTATTCTTTGGCCCCGCCAAGAATAACGACTACACAATTTGCAGCGAACGTTGAAGTACTCAACAGGAAAAAACCTGCTGATGCCAACGCTAGTTTTTTAAGCTTTACTTGCATGCACTCTCGCTTGCAGGTGAATAGGCGCCCTCAGATGAAGGAATCCAGCTCTCAGGATCTTCCCATGGACTGAGGAGAGAAATTTGTTTGACCAGCTCTCCTTTACAGTCGAGGTGGCAATCTTTCTTTATGACTTTAAAACAGATTTTGTATTTTACTTGATGAGCGAGCTGAAGACTGTTTGCTGAAAAAGTAATATTTTCTTCGTTACCTGACCCTTCGTTGATACGAAAGAGAAACGTTTCACCATTTTTATACCAACGCCCGTCTCCGCTATAAATTTTCTCTGCACGAAAGGTAGAGAAAGTTGCTGAATGAGATGTCGTTAAAAAAGTGAGAAGAGTAATGGCGATTGCTGTCTTCATAGAGAAATTATAAGGCCAATTTCCCTATGAAAGAAGATTTTCTTTGGCAATCTAACAAAACTAAAACAATTTTATGTAAATATTGGAAAATTCGCGCCTGCCCTGGCCTTAAACAAGTACTTCCTGGGCAATTTCTCTCTCGTTGTAATTCGAGGCCATGGTGTGTCCATAGGCTCCGGCATTGTCGATGATTAACAGATCACCAGACTTGAGCGAAGGAAGTTTTCTTTTTGTTCCAAAACAATCAGACGTTTCACAAATGGGACCTACGATATCTGTTGTAATGGTCTTTGTTGATTTCGTCTCCGGTAAAACCTCATGATGAGCTTCGTACAATGCCGGTCTGATCAAATCATTCATGCCCGCATCGATAATGGTGAAATGGCAATTGTCGCTCATCTTTGTTCTTACGACTCTTGAAACGAGAACTCCCATTTTTCCGACGAGAATGCGGCCGGGTTCAAACACAACTCTCGGAGTGTGTTCTGATTTTGAATAGTAAAATTTCTGAAGAGCTTTTGAAATTGTTTCCATGTAAACATCGATGCTCGTAAGCTTCGCTCTTTCTTCTTCAGTATAATCAATTCCCAATCCGCCGCCGACATCAAGAAACTCTAGGTCGCGACCGATGCTGAGTGCAAGGTTAGAAAGCTCTTTAATCGCTGCAACTGTCGCCCGCATATCTGTCAATTGACTGCCGATATGAACTGAGAGACCAACGAGCTGAGTGTTTGTCCAGAATTCTTTTACGGCAAGGGCCTCGAGAATATCTCCTTTCAAAAGACCAAATTTGTGAGTCTTATTTCCGGTTGATATATGTTTATGTGTTTTTGCATTGACCTGAGGATTTAAACGAAAAGCCACTCTTGCCTGGCGCTTTTCCTTTTTGGCCATCTGATTAATCAAGTCGAGTTCTTCAATCGACTCGACATTAAAAGAGTAAATTCCTTTTTTTCCGCATTTTAAGGCGAATCGAATTTCGGCCTCTGTTTTGGCCACACCCGAAAAGACAATCTTGTCCGGCGAAATGCCCGCTTTGAGGGCCTTCTTCAATTCACCTACTGAAACGACATCAGCTCCGCTTCCAAGGGCCTTCAAACGCTTTAAAACTTCCAGATTTCCGTTGGCCTTAACCGCATAGCAAACCAGCGGCTGACTGATCCGGTGAGCATGTGCAGAACTCACAAATGATTTGTAGTAATGATCCAGCGTCTTTTTGCTGTACAGATAAAATGGAGTCTGGCGCTTCTGAGCAATTTTCTCAAGAGGCATACCGTCAAACGTGAGCTTATTTTTTTTGTATTGAAGTGGTGAAGGGAGTATATTTTTCATAGAATAAATGTAAGCTTTTAATGCCTATGAATAAAGAAAAATCTAAAAAAAATTCCTCGGTTTTTAATCTCGTTAGTCCCTATCCTCCCGGAGGCGATCAGCCTAAGGCCATCGCTGAGTTGCTTGATGGTTTTCGGGAAGGGAAGACGAAGCAGACCCTTCTGGGTGTCACTGGTTCAGGGAAAACATTTACAATGGCCAACGTGATTCAAGGCTTAGGGAAAAAAACTTTAGTCCTTGCTCACAATAAAACATTGGCGGCCCAGCTCTATGCTGAGTTTAAAGAATTTTTTCCTCACAACGCTGTCGAATATTTTGTTTCTTATTACGACTACTATCAACCGGAAGCCTATGTGGCCGGAACAGATACCTATATTGAAAAAGACTCTGCGGTAAACGATGAAATTGAAAAACTTCGTCACAGTGCTACCCGAAGTTTAATTGAGCGCGATGATGTGATTGTTGTGGCCTCCGTTTCATGCATCTATGGTATCGGTTCAAAGGAAGAATACTCTTCGATGAAAGCACAGGTCGCTGTAGGTGAAACACTTGATCGAGATGAATTTTTAAAGACGCTGGTTGCGATTCAGTATCAACGAAACGACATTGATTTTACCCGCGGCTGTTTCCGCGTTCGCGGCGATATCGTTGAAGTTTTTCCCGCTCACGAAGAAAGCAATGTCGTTCGCATTGAATTCTTTGGAGACGAAGTCGACACCATTTCCATAGTTGATCCGCTTCGAGGAAAGATTCTTGAGACACTGAAGAAAGAAACCATTTATCCCAAATCGCATTACGTCGTTTCTGAACAGAGAATGAAAGCGGCCATTTCCGCCATTAAAATTGAGCTGCGCGAGCGCATTGCTGAATTCGTTGCTCAGGATAAACTGCTTGAGCGTCAGAGAATAGAACAAAGAACTCTTTACGATATCGAAATGATGGAAGAGCTTGGCTTTTGTTCGGGGATTGAAAATTACTCTCGCCATTTAACAGGGGCAAGAGCAGGTGATCCTCCGCCGACTTTAATAGATTATTTCGACAAAGACTTTTTAATGATTATCGACGAGTCGCATATTTCTGTTTCTCAGGTTGGCGGTATGTACCGCGGTGACCGTGCAAGAAAAGAAAATCTAGTCAATTACGGTTTTAGATTACCATCGGCGCTCGATAACCGTCCTTTGAAATTCGATGAATTTGAATCGAAGCAGGATATCGTCATGTACGTCTCGGCGACGCCGGGAGAGTACGAGCTGGAAAAAACCAATGGCGAATACGTTGAACAAATTATTCGTCCCACCGGTTTATTGGACCCGATTATCGAGGTTCGCGACGCCAGCACTCAGGTTGATGATCTTTTAAAAGAAGCTCGCGAAGTCATCAAAAAAGGCAGCCGCGTTCTTGTCACGACATTAACTAAAAAGCTCGCTGAAGATCTGACAAAATATTTTTCTTCTGCCGGAATTAAAGTGCGCTACCTGCACTCTGATATCGATACGCTGGAAAGAATGGAAATTATCCGCGATCTTCGACTGGGAGAGTTTGACGTTCTGGTGGGGATCAACCTTTTAAGAGAAGGTCTCGACATTCCTGAAGTGGCCTTAGTAGGTATTCTCGATGCAGATAAGGAAGGTTTTCTTCGTTCTGAAAGATCTTTGATTCAAACAATTGGACGTGCGGCGAGAAACTCTGAAGGCCGAGTTCTTTTATATGCCTATAAAGAAACGCCAAGTATGAAACGGGCGATCAGTGAAACTCATCGAAGAAGAAAACTTCAGGAAGAGTTTAACGAAGCAAACGGAATTACTCCCGCTACAATTAAAAAGAGTGTCAGTGGTGGAGTTATTGAAACACTTCGTGGCACCAAAAAAGGAAAAGGGGAAAAGAAGAAAGTTGAATCAGAACATCTTTCTGCTGAGGCCCTTGATAAGCGAATCGAAGAATTGAAAAAACTTATGAAAGAAGCTTCCCGCGATCTGCGGTTTGAAGATGCTGCAAAGATTCGCGATGAAATAAAAACCATTACCGAGTTGCGCATTTTAGTCTGATACTTGCGGCATGGCCTTTGCTCTCTTTAGTTGGAGGACAACTCTAACGAAAGGAGAGCTGGAGTGAAATTCAAATTTAATCGCAGCAAGAAAAAGAAAAAAGAAGAGACAATGAAGAAGCCAGTGACAGATGAATCGCTGCAAATTCCAAGTGATGAAGACGGAAAAATTGTTTTCGTCTACAAAGAAAATACTCCGATGTGGTTAATCGACGAACTGAATAAAAGATTTCGTTGCAATAAAAACCGCGGCTCAAAATGTGGACTTCTGCCCGTTTAAAAAATAAGCAAAAACTATTCTGCTCATAAAAAAGGAGATCAATTGATCTCCTTTTTCGTTTTTAATTCGTATTGCTAAACCATACTAAAACATTATTAACAATTTTTTTTATTTGTATTTTTTTAAGCTGGCCCTCTCAGGCACTTTGGTCAGAGCGTTTTTTGTTAATTTTCTACAAACAAAGGAGAGAGGGTATGATTAAGGTTCGTTCACTAGCAGTGGCCACGGCGCTCATTCTTGGGCAGCAGACTTTGGCCAATGCAGCTTCAACAAATGACAATAATAA
>DAIQAU010000060.1:4556-9865 GCA_036781565.1 Bacteriovorax sp.
AACAACGGCAACAACGGAAACAACGGCAACAACGGAAACAACGGCAACAACGGAAACAACGGCAACAACGGTAACAACGGAAACAACGGTGACAATGGTAACAACGGTGACAACGGCGGAAACGGATGCGATCACCACTGTGAACCACCTAAACCAGAAGAGAACAAACTCAAGGCAAGACTTGAGCCAGCTCTTTACTTAGATTTCGATTGTGGAACAAAAGTTGTTAACTTAACTCCAAATGATCTCCCAAGATTTATGGAAGAAGTTTTCGATACAAGTTTCCTTGCTCCTAAAGATGAAATCGTCTTTGGCGATTACCGCTCAGGATTCCAGGTTTCAAAACATCACGATTTGACTGTCGGTATTGGTGCGGCCATCAGATGGTTCTATGAAAATCCGACAAACCTTTCTCATGAAGTTTGGGCAGCTGTTGGTATTATTCCGATCAAAGGATCAACGTATCAATCTGTAAGCTACATTAAAAATCTTCAAGAAATGGATAAACTTGAAAACCGCGCTATTCCAATGGATCCAAAAACTTTCACGGGATGGGCATCAGGTGACTCGGTTTCATTCACATCTAAAGGGGGAATTATCTTCTTTGGATCAGCAGGGATCGGTCCTGTGGGTGCGAGTGTGGCAAAAATCTCTCAAGGTTCATATGAGACATATGTTCAAAAAATGGATGAGAAATTTGTTCTCGTAAGACTCACAAAACTGAAGCTTGAATCACTTTCAGCTCAAGTTGGTGTGAGTGTGGTTTCAATCGGCGCATCTAAATTTGACCAGGTGGCAGACGGCATGTCGTATAAAATCGATGTGACAACTGAAATGGGGAAAATGGCCTACGCTGATTTAATCCGCGGTAACGTTGCAGCGATTGAAAAACTCGTTTACGACGGCGCAGATTATGTGAAGAAATACGATTCGTTCAACTCTACACAAATTGGTCGCTTCAAAAATTCTTTCTTCGGTTTACCAATCGTGCTTAACACACAAACTCAAGAAGGAAAAATTTACGAAGTGGATCAAGGCAACTTGTACTACGAAGGAACAAAAACAAATGCACACTACGGTGTTTATCTGAAAGACAGAAAAACGAAAGTGTTCGGCAAGCACTTCGAAAGAACTCAATCGTTCTACGGAGCTTCTTACAATATCCTTTCTCTGAAAGGAGAGTTGAAGTCGAAAGGACACTTCGGTCAATTTGTCTGGTCAGCTGAAACTGATGCATCGACAAGAAGAAGAGCGCGCAATGCTATCGAGGATCTTGTTCAATTGACAGGTCTTCGCGACGCCCTTCCGGTTGTTCTTCCAACGGATGAAAGAAAACTTGGATACACTGATATCGACTTCTCTGTGACATTCTCAGAAGCACAGACACAAAGAATGGTCGATCTCGCTGGAAGCCTAGGGCTCACAAAAATCTCAAGGGGAGCAGCTGCTAAAGCACGAGCGTACTTCAACAGAACAAACGATCCTGATGGTCTCTGTACAACAGCTAATCCTCAGGATGGAACATCTTGCTCTGAAACTGTCATCTCAGCGGCTGAACAAGGTGGACGTGAAATGGTAGAGAAGCTGGTTCAAATGAAGAAGAGCTGGACTGACGATAAGGCATTCGTTAAAGCGTATGCTGACTTCGGTAAGATCATCTCTCGAAACCAGTTCCTGTTCCAGACAGCACTTGATCTCGCAGGACAAGATGTGGGGATGAACTATGCGATCAGAGGTCGCAACATTTCGAACTACCAGGTAAACTTCGCGACAACTGACAAACCAGGTGTATTGCTGAAGAGAAAAGGTGAGTTCTCTGGACCTATGAGCACTGGTGGCGGTCATCACACTGATGGCGTAATTATTCTGCCAAGAGACCCAGCTGTCATCGCACCAATTATTGTTAAATAATGGGTAGAGATATCTGAAAAAAAGAGGGGGATGTTTTCATCCCCCTTTTTTTTATTTTTAATGTAGTGAATTTTTTTTCTTCAAACCTTGCTCTGTCACAAGCTTTGAAGTGAGTTTGGCAATTCGAACCCGACAATCAACAGAATGAACATGATCCAGGAGAACTTCCTGCAGCTCTTCTCCGAATCCTAGCTCATAAGCAAAATGATCGGCCTCAATTTGGGCCGTCAGTGTATCGATTTTATTTTCAGTATGCTGGTGAAACACATGGCCTAATTCATGGGCCAGGATAGCAATTCCATGAAAAGCACTGGCCGATTTTAAAAGCTGGATTAACTCCGGAAACACCAGAATGAGGTGGTGATTGCCTGTTTTACCGATGGCACAGCTTAAGTGGGCCTGACAAGGGATCAGGTAAGTCGGATGCTTGCTAAAAAATTGCACCTGCTTCTCTGAAAGTGAATTCAAAAGAATTTCAATACAGCGCTTTGTATTTTTATCTGCTGTAATCCACTGGTGATTTTTATCGGCCAGAAAATTTTCAATAAATTCTTTTTTGTTGGTCTTGGATTCTTTTTTGGTGTTGTTTTTGAAGAAGGTAAACATACTCTTCTATTCGGTAATGTGAGAGAGAACCTTAGTTTTAAGTTGCTAAGCCTGACCGCATCACTCAGGTTATTCAATCCAGTATAGAAAATTTCAAATTTAAGTTAGAATAATTCTATGAAGTTTAGTCTGAGTTTATTTCTGCTTTTATTTATTCTACTTCTTCCAGAAGCCAGGGCCATTGAATCCCTCGATGGTTTTCTTGTCAGTGGATACGACGATCGTTTTCGGGTGGTTTCACCGGAAAAATACAAAAGTCCCATGGAAGTTATTATAGAAAATAAAACTCTCGTCAGGCTTATTGGCAAAGTCATGATTAATTCAAAATCTCTCGCAGGCTTTGTTTCTGTAGAGCCTGAAAAATATCAGAAGGTAATGGTGAATTTAAAGAAGGGAGATGTGCTTCACTTTATTCCGCTTTCACCATCGTTTCAGGAAGTAGAGTTGATTGTCGGAAATAAAACTTATGAAATTCCTCCAAAAAAATAAAATCAATAAAACAATAATTGTGGTTTCTGATCTTCATCTTGGAGCAGGACTCTCAGTCAATAATAGAAGAAACTTTCTGGAAGATTTTCACTACGACAAGGAACTCATCGAGTTTATCGAATATCACTCGAGCGGACATTATCTGGATCGTGAAGTCGAACTCATTATCAACGGTGATTTTTTTGATTTGCTGGCCGTGCCTTTTGTAAAATATTTCGATGATGAATTCTGGAGCGAAAAGGCGGCACTCGACAAACTAAAAATGTGTGTTGACGCCCATGCAGGTGTGCTGGAAGCATTAAAAGATTTTTTATCGTATCCCAACAACCGCGTGGTTTACATTATCGGTAACCACGACGCTGAGTTAGTTTTTGAAAGTCTGCGTGAGTATTTGATTAATCAAATTCCGGAAAAAGACCGTCACAAATTCAGAATTCTTCTCAACGATGATACCATTTATATTCCAGAGGATGGCATAGTCTTAAAACATGGGCACGAGTACGAACTGGCCCATCAATACAGTATAAAAACCTGCATTGCCACGGATATCAATCACAATAAATATTTTATCCCTCCCTGGGGATCTTATTACGTCACACGAGTCATCAATAAATTTAAAGAGGGAAGAGATTATATCAATGCCGTTCGCCCGGTTAATAAATTCATAATCAACGGGATTATTTATGATCCTCTCTATACGGTACGTTTCATCTTCGCCAATTTTTATTATTTTTTTATGGTTCGCTTCGTAATGATTTTCAAACAAAATAAAAAATTAAGCGAAGTTTTAAACAGTGTAAAAAAAGAAATTCATCTCTTCCAAAACTACGAATCACTTACAGAAGAATATGTAACGAGTGATGAAAATATTAAAGCATTGATCGTTGGCCATACCCATGATCCTATTTTTCGCGAATATGATGATGGCTCAATCTTCATCAATACCGGAACCTGGACCAAAATGTATAACCTCGACTTTGGAAAGAACTTCAATGGAGCAAAATTAACTTTTGCCCGAGTTGACGTAAAAGAGAAAGGGGAAGAGCAAACCGGGCGTTTTGATCATCTTGAGATCAGCCTGAATGAGTGGCGCGGAAGAAGTGATTTACCTTTCAGAGAATTTAGATAAAAAAAAAGCTCCTTTCGGAGCTTTTTTTATTTTAGGCTATTCAGCTTCTGAATAACAAATTTCCATGAAGATTGATCCATGTGTTGTCATAAAAGGGATGAGGACAACATGCGTTCCCGCAGGATATTTTATCGTATGATCTTTACCTTCGACCATTGATGGAATCGCCATGTTCGACGAGTAGCCCATAGTTTTCAAATCGCGTTTGGCATTTCCCATGATCATGTTAACAATTTCACCGCCGAGATCGGCGATTTCCGGTACGTAAGAAGTATACGTTTCACCAAGCATGGCGCTCGCACACTTGTAGTATGTATCGTACGGAAATGAAATGACCAGCATAGCTTTGTACGGAACTCGTCCGCCATTTTTTTCCATGTCACCTGAGAGTCCAAGTACGGCAGAAATATCACCGCGTGAAACAGCATCATTCTTAATCTGAGGCTTTTGAGTTTCCAGCTTTGTAAAAATCATTGTTTCAAAAACATTTTTGGCGGCATCGATAAATGGTTTAGAAAATTCGATGAAATGCGATTCGCCTGGCATATATTCCCCTTAGTATTGCAATTAAAGTCCGAGACTCTTCATGAGATCATCAATAGAGGCCTGAGAAAGATTATTAGGTCTTTTCTCAATGGCACAGGATGCTCTCTCAATGTCTTTGAATTTTTCCGACAACCAGTTCAATCTGGTGACGAAGGCCTTAGTGTTCAGATTGCCCATGCATTTCTCGTTACCTTCGCGGAGAGATTGATTCATTTTTCTCAGCATATGAAGAGAGTCGAAGAGAATGGCCACGACAACTTCAATCAATGGAATTTCGTGAACCTGGCTCGATTTATAACCGATCACTTTTCCTAATTCGCAGAATGTCGCGATCTCGGAAGCGCCAATAGATTTTGCGGCGCCCATGATTCGATCAATGACTTGTCCGAATTTTTCCAATTCATGATTATTTGTCGGGTCTTCTTCAAGTAGTGTCAGAGAATTTTCGAGCTGATCAAAAAGCGAATCCG
Organism: Bacteriovorax sp.; assembly: GCA_036781565.1. Classification (GTDB taxonomy): domain Bacteria; phylum Bdellovibrionota; class Bacteriovoracia; order Bacteriovoracales; family Bacteriovoracaceae; genus Bacteriovorax. The sequence goes on from DAIQAU010000060.1 coordinate 9,708, forward strand.
CTTCAGCGCAAAAATCTTCTACAATCTCTTTCATTGAAGGATCATTTAAAATATTCATAGTGCTTTTACTTATTGAAAATTCTGTCGATTTTTTCTTTAAGAACCTGTGCTGAAAATGGCTTCACGATGAAGTTACTGACACCCGCCTTTACAGCGAT
>DAIQAU010000060.1:9965-13905 GCA_036781565.1 Bacteriovorax sp.
CCTGTGCTGAAAATGGCTTCACGATGAAGTTACTGACACCCGCCTTTACAGCGATAACAACGTTACCTTGTTCAGCTTCAGCAGTAATCATGAGGAAGGGTAGCTTTTCAAGTCCCGGAGTTGATCTGACATTTTTTAGAAGATCCAGACCTGACATTTGAGGCATGTTCCAGTCGGAAACGATAAATTCATAGGGTCTGCCTTCTTTGATTGCACTTTCAATCATAGGCCACGCGGTGGCGCCGTCATCTGCTTCTGCAATATTGGTAAACCCAATTTGCGAGAGCATGTTTTTAATAATTTTTCTCATAGTCGACATGTCATCAACAATGAGAATTTTAATATCAGCTTTCAAGGCCATGTTCTAGACTCCTATAGTTGCCCGGTAAAAGTAAAACTTTACGCAGCTTTTTTTTCTGTAATATTTGCGTCTTTGTTTTCGATTTTGTTTTCTATTTTATCGGTATTAATCAAAGTAACTAAACTGTTAAAAACTTTTTCTCCGAAATCGAATTCCAGACCCGGACTAAAGTTTTTATTTTTAATACTGATAATTATAGACTTCATAGGCATTCTGCTGCCATTAATTTTTCCTGAAGAATACTCGAACAAATGAGCGATACTTCCCACAATCAGGGAAAGGAGCTCAATTGATTCACCATATTTCATTGACGGGTATCCGCCACCAGAGACTCTTTCGTGATGATCGAGAATGATTTTTTTTGCTCGTTCAGAAATCTGAAGACCACTTTTCTTTAAAAGATGGTTGCCTAATATAGTATGCTTCTCAAAAAGTTTTTTATCTTTATCAAACAAATTTAAGGCGGGGGTTCGCACCATTGATAAAGGGAGCTGGGTATAACCGATATGGGAAAGATAAGCTCCGCAGATAACATCTGCGAGGGCCGCTTCTTCGACAATATCCATTGCTTTGGTGAATAGATAAGAAGTCGCAACGATTCTATTGAGAAAGTTGTCTTTCTCCATATGTTTTTTGGTCAGGTCAAGGGCCAGCGATACGGTATGTGAATGGGTCACGCTGAAGGTTAGTATTTCAACTCTGGCGTGCTCGATAATCCGGTTAAAATCATCTTTCTCACAGGCCTGTTCAAATTCTGTTTGAAAATGAAAACCACCGGTTTTGGCATCATACATTTCTTTAAGCTTAATATTCATTAATCTTTCTTTTTCAAGCTCATGCAACTCTCGAGTGGCGAGAGAGGGAATTTCAGATTCATGAAATTCCTGCGCTGTCAAAAAAGTTCGTCGCTGTTTTTTTAAGACAGCAATTTTTCCGCCTCGTTCAAGCAGGAAATCCATGAACGTTTCAAGTTCTTTAGTGAGCGGTCTGTTTCCGTTCAGGAACATGCTGAACTTTTTATGAACCGGATTATAAATGTAGAGTTGAAACGGAAAGGTTCTTCTGTCTTTCAGATGATCACGATCTATAATGAAAAAATCATATTCAGTTTTCATTTTTAGCCCGCCTTTTTCCCTTTAAAAAGTCCAGAGAAAACGCTTAAAATATTCTTCTTATCTGCTGGTCCTTCATCTTCTGTTTTTTCCTCTTCGCGGGAAGGAGCGTTTGTTTTTCTCTGAATAGTGTCGAGAAGGAGAGATCTGGCCATTTCAAGGGTGACTTCAATGCCACGGGCCTGCTTTGGATTTATTCCCTCAGGGAAATAAACAACGGCTATACCCATGCGGTCAACGCCATCAAAATAAGGATAAATAAATTCAACTTTCTTCTGAGTGAGTTCATTTGAGGCCCATGCAGGAAGTTCAACATCTTCCCAGTTCATTTCACGACAAACCCATGTGGCCATTGTCTTAGTCTGAACATCGGCCCAGATCGTTTCATCTTTTTTATGTTCAATCCACCACATCCTGATGTCATCCGATCGAGATATTTTCAGAATGGAATCGAAAGTTTCCGTATGCTTTTTATCAGAAGACTTGTAGCTGTAAAAAACTGGGTAGGCCCGATACGTTTTTTGCAATTCTTCGGAAATTGTTTTGTAAAACTCTTCCGGTTTAAGTTCCTTTTGGTAAATCATATTGAGAATTTCAATCGCAAAGTCAAATCCGGCAGGCTCAAGCTCAACGACTTTAAAACTTCCGTCTTCACCATCGTCACGATTCTTACCAGCGGTTCCAGCTGGCCCAGATCCATCACCAGCAAGATCATCTCCTCGTGCAATAGCATCGAACTCTTCTTTCATTTTTCTATAATCAATTGTCTGTTCGCCAAGATCAATTGAATCTTTCTTTTGAGATCCGTCCGGAGCTCGTTTAGCTTGTTTTTGCAGACCTAAATCGAGATTGTTTTTTTTCTCGTCGAGATCCCAATCATGATCTTTTTTCTTGGCGTCTCCACCGCGATAGAATGTATCAATCTTATCTGATTTCGCTGTGCCTGATTTTTCTTTTTTCTGTTCAGGTTCAAGATCAGTTGAATCCTGTTTTCTAAAGTTCATCTGATCTTCTTCATCACTTGCTGATTTGCGATCAGAATCTCTTTCACCGTCAATAAGTTTTAATTTTGCCTGAGGAGAGGTATCCTTCTCTGCCTTATCATCGTCCTGAAACTTTTCTTTCTTTCGGTCGTTTGAAGAATCAGAGGAAAGATCGAGATCGAGTGATTTCTCTTCTACTGCAGCTTCTTCTTCGTTTTTGTCTGCTTTTTTCTTTTTAGCTTCTGCTGATCCGGATTCCTCATTGAGTTTAAGGTTTTTAGCCTCATCCAAAGGCCCCGTTTCTTCCTCGTCTTTAGTGCGTTTCCGCTCCTGAATATCGTGCGTTTTTATCTTCTTTGAGCCATCTTTGCTCATGTCACTTTTCATCAATGTTTCGATGTGATCAGTCTGACCTTCTTCTGTTTCAAGATTGCCGCCGATTTTTTCACCGTATCCGTCGCGCTCATTCTCTTCGATTTCTTCTTCTTCCTGCATTCGACGTTTTCTTTCATTCTCTGCCGGAGAGAGATCGAGATCCAGAGATTTTTCTTTTGAATAGAGATCAGAGTTGTCATACTCATCGCGTTCCTGAGTTTCTTCAGGCTCTTCAAGTTCAGTATTCAAATTGCTGATCTTACCTTTATAGTGGCCGCCCAGATCTTCGACTTCCTGGGCCTTCTGTCGTTTTTTTGCTTCTTCAAAGAGAGCATCCAGTTCCTTCAGTTCCTGGCGCTTTCGTTCCTCTTCTTCTGCCTCTGAAAGGAGAGGACGAGAAGGCTCAACTTCCTCTTCTTCGGTCACAGCTTCTTCATGAGACTTCTTCAGGCGATAATCTGCTTCTTCCTGTTCAAATCTTTTTTTCTTTTCTGGCCCGGCAGGGGCGAGATCCAGATCCATAGAATTTGATTTTGTTTTTTGGTAGTCAGGTTCTTCTTCGGCCTGGTCAAGTTTTTTACGCGTTTTTATTTCATCCGTTTCGATGACATCAAGATCATTTGATTTCTTCGTCCCGCGATAATACATATCGATCTCTGCCGAATCATCTGTTTCTACTTTTGCTGTATCTGATTCTTGTTCAACAGAGAGTTGATCATCTTTTTTTCTTTTTGATTTCCAGTGTGTATCAATGGTTTCTTCCTGAGGGGTTGTTTTTCCTTTCAGGTTGTCCATATAATTAACTGATTCGTCTGATTCGCTGTCTCCAGTCTTTTTGAATTTCGCACGCTCTTCGGCCAGATAATTCACTGATGATTCTTCAGTCTGAAGTTTATCAGCATTCATTTCACCTTTGGCCTGTGCTTCTTTTGCAGCGGCATCAATGGATTTAACGGCAAGTTCTTTTTCTTCTGCTCCACCGGAGGATTTAATGGAACGCAGGAGAAGCTTTACTTTGTACAAAAGTGTTTTTGGGGGAGAGTTTTCCAGAATTGATTCCGTCAGACCGATCTTTGTGAATTTGATCAGAGTCTTGGCCGGAATTTCTT
>DAIQAU010000061.1:0-2254 GCA_036781565.1 Bacteriovorax sp.
CTCAATGATTACTTGAAGCAGGTTGAAGAAAAAAACCAGGCGATGACTGCAAGTAAACTCATCACCGAATCGGCAGACTTAAGAGCTGACGAAGGAAAACTCATTTTCCGTCCGACCATCTTTGCTCAGGCCCAAACCTCGGTTGATAAAAAACCAACGACGAACCGAAGTGCTCAGGGTGATGAGACTGATTACACTTTTTTCACAGCTGGTTTACAACAGCAATTCAGAACCGGTACCGCTGGAAAACTAAGCTATAATTTTTCTCACACTGAAATAATCAATGCGAACCCGGGGTTCCTTCCGGTAAGCAATTTTCATGATGGAATTGCCACGTTGGAATTATCTCAATCTCTCTGGAGAAACTTCTGGGGTAAAGAAACGCGTGCGACAGAAACATTGATTTCGTCACAATCGCAAGCAAACAAGCATACAGAAAATTACAAAATTAAAGTAACCCTTGCACAGGCCGAATCTGTTTATTGGTCACTTTCACAAGTGAGAAAAGTTGTGAAAGTACAAAAAGAAAGTCTTGAGCGCGCTCAGAAAATCAGAACCTGGAACCAGAATAGATTGAGAAATGGTCTCGCAGAAAGTGCAGATTTCCTTCAGTCGGATGCCAATTTCAAGGCAAGAGAATATGAATTGAAAAATGCTCTTCAGGAACAATTCAATCTGCAGAGAGCTTTTAATTCACTCAGAGGAATAAACAATGAAGCGCTTGATGAAGATTTAGAATCTGTGGATTCAGTAAAAATCAAAACACTTGCTCTTCCTGCAAAGGCTGATTTAAGAGACGATACGAAAGCAGCTGTTGAATATGAAAAAATCGCAAAGGCGAACGCTTCTTTGGCGATTGAAAAAAACAAACCAACTTTTGAAGTTTACGGGACCTATGCACTGAACGGCCGCGATGCTGAAAGCAGTCAGGCAATCACTAATTCATTCAAAACAGACCATGATACAAAAGCTATTGGTGTTCGTTTTGTTGCCCCACTCGATTTCGGGACTACATCTGACAACATTAAGGCCTATAAAAATGACCAGATTGCAGCTGAACAAAATCTTCAGAGAAAGTTATTCGAACAGGAACAACAGTGGAATGATCTTGCTAGAAAGTTTGAAGATGCCAAAGAAAAACTTTCGCTCGTAGAGAAAATAGAAGAAGCGCAAAAAATTAAGGCGAGCAACGAACGCGACCGCTTAAGTAAAGGTCGGACAGTCACTTTCCAGGTGTTGAACTTCGAACAAGATTATGCAACTTCTGAACTGGCACGAATTCAAAACGAAACAAATATTTTAAACATTTATTCTCAATTAAAAATTTACAGTGCCGGAGGTTCTAAATGAATTTGGCCAGCTTATCCATTAAGAGGCCGGTTTTCATCACGTGTATTGTTACAGTAATTCTCGTGGTGGGATGGCTCTCATTAAAAAAATTGCCCGTAGATCTTTTTCCTAACGTAACTTTTCCTATTGTTACGGTAACAACAGCTTATCCGGGCGCAGGTCCAGAAGAAGTTGAGACTCTTGTCTCTAAAGTTTATGAGGAAGAATTATCTAACGTACCAGGTTTGAAAAAGCTATCGTCAAACAACCTGGAAAACGTTTCAATCATCATTGCTGAATTTAACCTGAAAACAGACGTTAAATATGCCGAGCAACAAGTTCGCGATAAAGTTGCGGCTGCAAGAAAGAAACTTCCGGATGAAATTGATGAACCAGTTATCCGAAGAATAGACCCGGCAGATCAGCCTATTTTAACGATTGCTGTTCAGTCAGAATTATCTGATGGAGAAATTTATCAGCTTGTTGATAAAAAAATTAAGCCACAGTTTGAACAGGTCAACCAGGTAGGACTTGTTGAAATCGTCGGTGGTAGAAAAAGAGAAATCAAAGTTGAACTCGACCGCAATAAATTGAAGTCGCGCGAAATTTCTGCTTCTCAAGTTGCAAGCCGTCTTCAGATTTCGGGACAAAACATTCCCGCAGGTAAAGTTTCAAGTGCGACAAGTGATGCTGTTTTCAGAACACTGGGCGAATACAAAACTATTGATGAAATTAAATCAACCATCGTCAACTTTATCGGTAACGATGTTCCGATTACCGTTGCAGACGTGGGTTCTGTCAGAGATTCGCTGGAAGAAAGAAAAACTTACGGTTATTTCAATGGTCACAAGGCCCTGCTTCTTTCTATCTATAAACAGTCCGGTTCAAATACTATCGGCGTAGCTGAAGCAGTGAAAAAGAAAGT
>DAIQAU010000061.1:2354-3664 GCA_036781565.1 Bacteriovorax sp.
AGAAAAAACAAAGAAGTTTTCAGTACAGTCCTTACTGTCGGAGATAAAAATGGTCAGCCAGAAAAGGCCAGCATCTTTGTTAACCTTGTTCCTTCTAAACAACGTAAAGGTATCAACACATCTCAATTTAAAGAGATCCTGAGACAACAATTGAAGCCTTTTGCTTATGCAAACGTCGCTGTAAAAGACTTTGATGCCGTCGGTGGTGGTCAGCGTCCATTCAACGTCAACATCGTTGGCGAAGACATGAAAGAAATCCAGAAGTACGCAGGCATGCTGTATACAAAATTAAAAAATCACCCTGCACTTAAAGATGTGGACACTTCAGATCGTCCCGGAAAACCAGAGTTCCAGGTTGTACCAGACAGACGAAAGGCCGAAAAACTTGGTGTATCAACAACTCTAATGGGTAGCGAACTTCGTACAATGATCGAAGGAACAAAAGCAGCAGTCTTCAGAGAGCAAGGTGAAGAATATGATATCCGCGTACGCTTACAGGAAGATCAGCGCGATCTTAAAAAAGCATACGATGCGACTTATGTTCCAAACATCAACAACTCTTTGATCAAACTTTCCAGCATGACAACTCCACTTGAAACAGCGGGGCCTGCAACTATCAACCGCCAGGATCGCGGTCGCTATATTCAGATTTCTTCTGATATTGCTCCTAATGGTCCGGGAATGGGTGGTGCGATTGCAGACATTAACAGAATGATGAAAGATGAAATTAAACTTCCATCAAACATGAGATACCAATACGTGGGTCAGGCTGAAAACTTCCAGGAGTTGATGGCCAATATGATCGTAGCTGCCGGATTAGGTATTATGTTTATCTATTTCGTACTCGCTTCACTGTATGAATCTTTTGTCACTCCGTTTACGATCATGCTAGTTCTGCCACTTGCGATGTGTGGAGCCTTCTACGCGCTCGCCATAACTGGCGCATCACTCGACCTTTTCTCAATGATCGGTTGTATTATGCTTCTTGGAGTTGCAACGAAAAACTCTATTCTTCTCGTGGACTATGCCAACCAGCAAGTTCAAGGTGGAATGAGCTTGTACGATGCAGTTATCGCTTCAGGGAAAGCAAGATTACGTCCTATTCTTATGACTTCTTTCGCTCTTATTGCCGGGATGATTCCCCTGGCAATCGGATTGAACGAGGCTTCTAAGCAAAGAACTTCGATGGGGATTGCGGTTATCGGAGGTCTCATTTCTTCGACACTTCTTACTCTCGTGGTAATTCCTGCAGCCTATAGTTATATTGAGCGATTCAGAGTCTGGTCTGGAGCCAAACTCAAAAAGATCTT
>DAIQAU010000061.1:3764-13868 GCA_036781565.1 Bacteriovorax sp.
ATAGTTATATTGAGCGATTCAGAGTCTGGTCTGGAGCCAAACTCAAAAAGATCTTCATGGCACAATAATAAATGGCCCCTCTGCAAAGAGGGGCTTTTTTTTTGCGCTGGAATGATTAGAATAAGTTTATGAAATTTATTCTCGCACTTTTAATCTTTACCAATACACTTCAAGCAAAAGAGCAACTTCGAGCAGTCATTGTTTCAACTCTGCCAGCACCACTTATTTTAAATTCACGCATCTCAACGGACGGGCTTGTCAGTGATTACTTAAAGGCGCTAGCAGAAGAACTTAATACAGATTTAACAATTGAATTGCTTTCTCGTCAGAGAATTGATGCGAAAGAAGAAACGTTTGATCTAAATTGTTACACCAGCTATACGTGGAATTATCGGCCGGACGATTTCTCATGGAGCAAACCACTCTTCTTTAAAAAAGAAATCATCGCCGGCATAAAACCAGTACCGGCAACTCTGAATGATTTTTCTGGAGAAAACATCGGCACTTTGACCGGCTACAAGTATCCCTCATTAGAAAAATCATTCAGAGAAAAAAAACTTTTACGAAATGATGTGGAAATCGAAGAGCAGAATTTTCAAAAGCTGATCAATAAGCGCATTTCCTATATTGTCACTGATGAAATGCTCATCGCTTATTTTAAAAAAAATAATCCTCGCACTTCAAAAATAATACAATCAGCTTATTTAATAGAGGGGGAATTCCCCATTCAATGCGCCATCAGAAAAAGTTCAAAACTGACCGTTGCCCGTATGAATCAGGCCATCGATTCGCTTCTCTCTTCAGGAAAAATGGAACAAATTTTTAAACGCTACCGTTAAAAATCACAATAGATTTTTCAAAGCGGAATTCAAAGTTTCTTCTGTCTTTGCAAAACAGAATCTGATCATCCTGGTTCCTTCATCCGATTTAATATAAAACGCAGAAGTTGGGATAGTGGCAACTTTCTTTTCTTCAATTAGCTTTTTACAGAACTCAACATCCGTTTCACCTTCTGGGAGAAGGGCGATTGTAAAATAAGTCCCTGCGGGATTGAGAACATTAAAGCCGCGCTCTTTTAATCCACTGACAAGCAGGTCGCGTTTCTTACGATAGTCGCGCTTGAATTCGGCAAGGTATTCATCCATGTTGGCCAGTGCTTCTGCCATGGCCACTTGAAAGGGATGGGCCACGCAAAAAGTTGTAAACTGATGGACGTTGTGAATGGCCTTAATGATTTCCGCAGGAGCACAACACCATCCGATTTTCCAGCCAGTCAAACCGAATGTTTTACCGGTTGAAGAAATTGTGATCGTGCGTTCTTTCAAATTTTCAAAACAAGCTGTCGGAACATGAGCGCGTTCGAATGTGAGGAACTCATACACTTCATCTGAAAGAATATAAAAATCATTTTCAACAGCAAGGGCTCCGATCTTTAAAATTTCTTCTTTTGTAAACATTTTCCCCGTTGGATTATGAGGATTGTTCAAGATCAGCATTTTCGTTTTAGCAGAAATTGCCATTTGCAATTCTTCAAAGTTCAGGCTGAAATCCGGAGCATGTAATGTAACCGGGACAACCGTTGCTCCTGCCATCTGAATCGAGGCCAAATAAGAATCATAAAAAGGTTCTAGGATGATGGCTTCGTCGCCAGGATTCAGTACGGCCATGGCCGTGCAAAAAATGGCTTCTGTCGCTCCACAGGTGACCAGGATTTCCGAATTAGGATCATAATCCAATCCATAATATTTTTTATAGTTACCTGCTATCGCTGCACGCAGAGGCAAAATACCTGGTGACGGGGCATACTGATTTTTACCTTCTTCCATGGCCTTACAGGCGAGATCGACCAGCCAACGAGGTCCGTCAAAGTCCGGAAATCCCTGTGAGAGATTAATAGCAGAATTTTGAATAGCCAGCTTGGTCATGGTAGAAAAAATCGATTCTTTGAATGCCGTGATCGTATGGTTTAATGGTTTCATAGTCCCTGTCTTTTTGCTTTTAATTTACCCTATCTTTACTACAGTCTACTGGCCAAAAAAAGCAAGTTTTACTATAAAAGCGTCAAAACTATTCATAGGAAAATATCGTGTCGTTTATCATCAGTGCTCAAGATCATGAAGAGATGAAAAAGCTCGCCAGTCTGGTCAGAGTAATGAACAGTCAGGGCCACAATCCGGCCACTTCCGGAAACTATTCTCTACGTTCCAAGACTTCGCCTGAGATCGCCCTTGTTTCAGAATCAGGCATCGATAAAAGTAAATTTTCCGAAGAAAATTTTCTTCCCATCTTTTGGGAAACACGACAGATGCATCCTGATTATAAAAACTCAGGAAGAAAATCCTCTGATGAGACTGACATTCATCTAACAATTTATCAGATCACCAAAGCTAATTGCGTTCTTCACAGTCACATTCTAGACGCGCTTTTATTTGCGGATTTATTTTATGGAAAACCATATGCAACGATTGAAGGTCTTGAACTACTCAAGGGTTTCCGTGGAATAAAAACTCACGATCTGAAAATTAACATTCCTTGTTTTGAAAACACTCAGGACATTGCCACACTTGCCGAGCAGATAAAACCTGCCATTCTCTCTCAAAAAAATAACTATGGGCTTCTTCTCCGTGGCCACGGCGTATACGTTTGGGGCGACAGTGTGGAAGAAGCCAAGAGACATCTGGAAGTTTTTGAATACATTTTTAAATATTACTTAAATTCAAGAAGAGGCTACTAATGACAGCTCTGTATGTTGCTAAAGAAAACAGAACAATTACTGATTTTAATGAAATTCAAAAGTATATGACGATCCAGGGAGTAATTCTCACAAGATGGGAAGCAAAAGCTCCACTGAATGAAAATTCAACTCAGGAAGAAATTCTTGCGGCCTATTCGCACGAACTAAAACCTTTCATGGAAAAAAACGGCTTCGTTGATGCTGATGTTGTCAATATACACCCGGGTCTGGGAGAAGAAGCGTTAAAAGGCATTCGTGAAAAATTCATGAAAGAACATATTCACACTGAAGATGAAATCAGATTTTTTGTGGATGGCGAAGGAAAATTCTGGTTCAACTTCGGCGATGGTGATGTTTACGGATTGACATGTTCGCGCGGTGATTTTATTTCAGTTCCAAATCACGTCAATCACTGGTTTGACCCTGCTCCGAATTATTTTGTTAAGGCCATCAGAATTTTTTCCAATAAAGAAGGATGGACTCCTCACTATACAAATTCAGGTGTCGATTCGAGATTCAACCCATGAAATACATTTTAATGGATGTTGAAGGAACGACTACATCAATCAGCTTCGTCCACGATGTGCTTTTTCCATACTCTGCTGAGCGACTGCAATCGTATATCGAAAAACACCTGACAGATCCGAATGTCCAGGAAGTACTGCTAAAAACGCAAAGCACTGTTCGCGAAGAAGAAGATCTTAATCTTAACAAAGATCAGATTATTGAAAAGCTTCTTGAATGGATCAAGATTGATCGCAAACATAGCGCTCTAAAAAAGCTCCAAGGATTAATCTGGCATGATGGATACGTGGCCGGCGAAATTAAAGGTCATCTTTATGACGACGTTCCACCTGCGCTTGAAAGCTGGAAAGAGAAAGGCTTTGAACTTGGAATTTATTCCTCAGGATCAGTCGATGCCCAAAGATCGCTTTTTGGCCACTCTCTCTTTGGTGATTTAAATTCATTCTTTTCCCATAATTTCGACACAGCTGTTGGCGGCAAGCGTGAATTACAGTCTTATCGTAATATTCTCGAGACACTAAAACTTAAAGCTGAAGAAGTTCTCTTTCTATCGGACATCACTGAAGAACTGGACGCTGCACACGCTGCTGGAATTAATACGATACAACTTGTTCGTAGTGAACCGGTACTAAACAGCACTCACAAACAAGTAAAAAATTTCTCTGAGATAAAACTCTAAAATCGCCACCAGAAGTCGAGGTTAACTAAATAACCTTGTCTTCCCAGGCTGAACTCTGAAAAATCCACTGAGGAAACACCAATCATTGTATGAAAGTTTTTATCGATAACGTAATAACCGATATTGCCACCAACTTTCTTTTTGTTGACGTCCACCTTGGGTCCGAAAATTAACTGATTCCAATTAGCGAACATATAGCCATAAGAAAAAGACAACTCAAGGTTCAAGTCCTTCTGGTATTCTTCGCTGTTAATTAAAGACTGATCTTCAGGTTTCTGAGTGAAAAATTTAAATTTTGCATAAGTCTTAAAATTAGAATTGGAATTTGTATCAAAGTAGCCGGAGAATTGATAAGAGCCTTTTCGCGGATCTTTGTAATATTGGAAACCATTCTCAACTGCTAATTGTATGTCTTCGTTTTCGAAGAGCTTATTTTTTACCGCAAAGTTAGTAACGCCGAATATGGTTGAAGCCAGATTCACATCAACCTGAAACCAGTTAGTCACTCCATAAGAAAGAATGGAAGGACCAGCGAGGAATTCCCTCTTATTTAAGTTCGTAGCAGTCATCCCCTGCACAGTCCCTGCGTAAACGAGTGGCTTATATTTGGCCGCAACTTTTTTATCATTGCGGACATGCAGATCATAGCGAGCGGGGAAATCATTTCGAAGTTTAGTCAGGTCTATTCTACGAAGATAATTTTCCGGCCTGATAATGGCACTTTTATTGTGAGTTTCCACGGTGGCAATGAAAAGATCAGAGTTATCTGTCAACCCTGAAATTCGCGCATAACCGATGACTTGATTAGAATCATGAGAATAAATGGCCAGAATATCGCCAGGAGCAAGAATAATTTGCTTGTCCAGTCTTTGAATCTGAATGCCGCCATCACTTACAATTCCACTCACGATAAATTCATGGTCATAGGCAAAACTGCTCGTCCAACTAAACAATAAAAAGAATGCAATCCAAAGTTTCATCATTTACAATATTCTCACTCAAATTCTTTAGGAGTAATCATAATGAAAGTTGGCGACATTTACCAAGAAGAAATAAAAATCACATCTGATCACATTCAGAAATTTGCTGAATTCTCAGGAGATTTTAATCCGGTTCATTTTAATGATGATGAGGCCCGGGCCCAGGGATTTAAGGGGCGCATTGCTCATGGTATGATTTCAGCTTCCTTCTTTTCAAAAATTTTCGCTAATACTTTTCCCGGCCCGGGCACGATTTATCTTAGCCAGACATTCAAATTTCATGCGCCGGTTTATTTAAATGACGTTCTTCACTACAGGCTTGAGGTTGTTTCACAAAAAGAAGGAAAACCGATTTTCACGGTAAAGACTGAGGCATTTGGAGAAGATCAACAGCTCCGCACGAGCGGCGAAGCTGTCATCAGAGCTAAAGCTTAAAAATTATTCTTTAATTGAAAGAGGAATAATGATTTTTTCATTAAGACCGGCATCAGTAAAATTCACTATGACTTGCCAGTTTCCTCTCATGACAAAATAAGCATCCTGAATAAAGAAATGATTCATTTCTTCCAACGTTTCGATTTTCACGGGAGACGATCCGTGTCCGTGACCATTCATATCCATCCATAATTTTACTTTTACATCTGTCACTTGAGAGTTGCTTGGTGACATAACATGAACGATAAACTCGCTGGCTTCAGTTGAAGTCGGCCATTTTTCAAAACGGAGATGAGCACATGTTTTTTCATTAGCAGTCGAACAGTAGTTTGCAGTGTGTATCCCACCTTCGTGATCACCTGCGAATGTAATTGCATTGAAAGAAAATACAGCAAAAAGGGCAAGCCATTTCATGGAAAAGCTCCTGTAAAAAATCTTAATAGTTGGAGCGTACAATACTTTTTTTCTACGCTTCTGAATAGTCATTCACCACTCAAAATGCTAAAAAAAAGTATGAAAAAATTTATATTCACACTAGCTCTTGCTCTAACGACATTGCAGTCAAATGCGGCAATTATCATTGATAAAATCAGTGGCTTTTCACTGACAAAAAACAGTATTCAGACCATTAATATTGCTCATTCTAAAACGCCCTCTGTCATTATTTTTCTTTCTAAAGATTGTCCCTGTTCAAAAGCAAATCTGGATTACCTGAATGATCTTTCCGTGCAGTTTAAAACCTTCCAATTTATCGGTGTTCATTCAAAGATTGGGACTCGGTCAGAAGAAATTGCTCAATATCTTCAGGATAAAAAATTGAACTTTGATGTAGTGAATGACAACGATTTAAAAATTGCGGATCAATTTAAGGCCCTCAAAACGCCTCATGTTTTTGTCGTCAGCACTGCCGGTGAAATTTTATACAATGGCGGAGTCACTAACACGACTTCTCCGGCGAACGCAAAAGAGCATTTTTTAAAAACAACTCTACTGGAAATCCAAAACAATCAAGCTGTAACTCATCAGGAAACGCGCACGCTGGGTTGTTTTATAACGAGATAGAAAAATGAAAAATTGTATTGTCGTCTGTCTATTTTTTCTTCTTTCTGGCTGTGGAAAATCACCGCTACAAATGAAAAAAACAAATGACGTTTCCGGTTCAACGGGAATTGAAATTGCAAAAACTTTAAAAACAACACAACAATCCCTCGCTTTAAACTGGCTAAGCCCGGTCAACAGCACAGATGAAGGCCACGCGCTTCTGATTGCGAAGAGAAATGGTATTGCCACAGATCTCCCCGACCAGATGAAGATTTTTTTGTGGATGCCTACGATGGGACATGGTTCAAGTCCAATCACAATAAAAAAATTGGGGACCGGGCTATACGACCTCAGTCAGATCTATTTTATTATGGACGGATTCTGGCAATTGAGAATTCAACTTAAAAATGGCAATGAAGTTATTGATGAGGAAATCTTTGAAATAAATATATGATGAAGAGTTTGTTTTTAATCACATTTTTTTTCTTTTCAATTTCATCGTGGGGATCATCCTGTTGTGGCGGGGGTTCTTCGTCATCAATGATCATTACCGGTGACAACGTCCAGGAGCTGAACATCGGCTTTGGCCATCGCAATGACCTGGGACAGACGGATAGCGCTGGATGGGCCAGTTTTCATGACAGCAGGACTAAAGATCAACAGAGCTCTTTAAGCATACAATATCAACGCATGCTTCAAGATCAGTTGCAGCTTGGTGGGAAAATTTCTTTTATCGACAAAAATCTTCGCAAACAAGGTCGGGTTGAAAACAAGAGCGGTCCCGGTGATTTCGAAGTCCAGGGAACATGGGAGTTTCTCCCGGAGAGAACTTACTCATTCATTAAACCTCGCGGTTTTTTATATAGTAAATTCAGTCTGCCGAATTCAAAAAGCTTATATGATTCTCATTCCGTGATTTACAGTGATGTGAGAGGTTCCGGGCTATACACTGCTTCATTGGGTACATTTTTTCTCAAGCGTTTTTCGCTACTGACTTTAAAAGCAGGAGCTGAAGTTCAGCATTTGTTTGGAAGAACTTTCAGCGAAGGCAAGCTCGACGATTACAATAAATTCATCCTCCCTTTAGGCGCGACCTATTCTTTTGATCCTGCACCCATTTCATGGGGATTGAATTCAACATGGAACTATCAAACGAAAAAGAAATTCAGTGGCACTATCAACTCAGTATCAGCGAAAGAATATTTTTGGGAAATTGGGACATTTATCAACTGGACTGTGAACCGGGAAGAGACATGGGGTGTGAGCTATGCAGACTCAACAATTGTCGGTAAGAATATAAATTCCCCACTCTATCGAAGTTTCGGTCTGAGCTATACTTTGGCTACAGCTTTGTAGCTTTCTGAAAATTGTCCCAAAGTAAAACTTTTTCCAAAATGATGGCGAGCGCCTGATTGATTGGTATTTCCTTATCCAGCAACTTGGGGTCGAGTGTTTCAAGACGCTTTTTCCAGACCTCTATATAAGGAATGTCTTCATCAACATGCTTAAAATCTGGGGTAAAAGAATCATTCTTTTTTAATTCTCGGCAAATCGAATAATCGATGCCCTTTTTTCCATTTCGCGCAGAAACTCCAAAGGCCCTGCAAATAAAAGGACGATGGTCGTATTCGCGACAACGTGCTTTTCCATTGGCTTCATCGGAAACATCCAAAAATAGACAGCGGTCCTCAGCACTTTGCAATGCTTTTTCAAGAACACTTTCAGCACTGCCTTGCTCAAGAAGATGCAAGGCCATTGGTAAAAGTTCATAAGGTGCACAGGAAATGTCTGGTTTAAAACAACATTTCCCGCATCCTGGTGGACAGATTAGAGTACTTTTCTGCTGGAAATCTCCAAACACTTTTGAGATTTCATCATATTTCATTTTTATGGAATGAGACAATTCTCTGCTGATCATACAATTTAAATAATTTTCTTAATTCTCAAATATTCTTCAAAAACTTTTAGAAAATTTTCTATGTCTTCAGGGTAAATGGCACCGATGTTTGAAAGTCTGAATGTATTCACATCGCCAACTTTTCCAGGATAAATTGTAAATCCTCTTTCAAAAAGATAATCATGCATTTCATTGAATGAATAATTCGGGCTTTTCGGATCCATAATGGCAGTTAACAATTTTGCATGATGTTTTTCTTCAACGAGGAAAGTGAAGCCAAGTTCTTTCACTTTCTTCTTCATCACTTCATACATACTTGCATATCTTGCCCAACGTTTTTCAGGGCCTTCAGTAAAGTACTCATTGATGGCCTGTCTCAAAGCATAGAGAGTCTGCACTGGAGGAGTGAAGAGAAACTGCTTATTTTTTTCAAGGTAAAGATGATTTTCGAGTAAATTAAAATAAAAATTTCTTGGCTTGATTTCTTTAGTTTTGAGAAGCGACTGCTTATTCGCAATAACAAAACTGATTCCGGCCATTCCCTGAATACATTTATTTGAAGACGACACCAGATAGTGAATATTATCTTTTTCTACATTGATGTCCATGCCAGCAAACGATGACATTGCATCGACAATGGTTTCTACATTATATTTTTGAGCCAATGCTGAAAGCTCAGACAATGGATTTAAAATTCCCACAGTAGTTTCATGATGAATAAAGGCCAGATGAGAAATTTCATCTTTATGTAAACTAAGAACGTGTTCAACCGAAGGAAGATCAAGCGGCTTTCCCCAGGTTGCAATGTATTTGATGTGACCAATGCCATAGGCTTCGCAAATCTTCTGCATTCTCTCGCCGTAAGCCCCATTATTGAGAATGAGAACTTTTTTATCGTGAGGAACCACAGATGTTAAACAAGCTTCAACTCCTCCAGTTCCTGATGATGTCAGCATAACTGCCGTATGATTTTTTTCCCCGTAAGCAGCTTTGATAAGATCATTGCGTACAGACAGTGTCAGTTCACCAAATTCAAGTTCACGAGGACAAATATCAGGCACGACCATCGCATTTTTCACAGTATCAGTCGTCGTGGCCGGACCAGGATTCAATAAAATATTTCTTTTTACTTCTTTCATATTTTCTCCAATTCAAAAATTGCAGTAGCTGTTTTTGTTTCTTAGTTACCAGATATGGACGCGCTTGTCGGCCGGCAAAACCATCGGGTCTGTCGATTTGCAATTAAACGCTTCTTCGAAACCTGAAAAATGTTTAACAACCTCATTGACTCTGGCGATACCCAGTGAATGCGGGTCAGATTTTAAACGAAGCTCTTTTACACCCGGCAACTGAACTTCACACCAAGAACGCGCATAATTTAAAAAGAATTGCTGCTGCTCTTTCTTTTTCTGTTCCGCAGATAATTTTTTTCCATCAAAAGCTGCGTCGTATGCGGCCGTCAAACCTACAAGATCGCCGATATTTTCACCCAGAGTATATTCGCCATTCATCCCAGCTTTGTTATATTGATCGATAAGCGAAGCTGTGAGTTCTTTAAAACGTTTTAAATCTTTTGCAGACATCCATTCACGCAGTTTTCCATCAGCATCGTACTTAGCCCCTTGATCATCAATTCCGTGGCCCAATTCGTGTCCAACAACCATGCCTACGCCAGCGAGGTTTTCAACAAGAGAACTGTTTTGATCGTAAAAAGGATATTGCAGAATTCCCTGTAACATTGTGAACTGGTTGTAAGAAGGTTCATAAAAAGCATTCACTTCAAGAGGTCTTACCCCTTCCCATGAACGAATAT
>DAIQAU010000062.1:0-6848 GCA_036781565.1 Bacteriovorax sp.
GTTGTCTTTTTTGGCAGGATCAATCGTAAATTTCATTCGGAGATCGTAAAAACGGTCTTCAAAGAAAGAAGCATAGGTGATGAGGAAAGATTTCTCACTTTGAGCAGTGAGGTCTCTCTCATTTGTAGCAAAGAAAATACTGATGGCACAAAAGAGAACAATGAGACAAATTCCAAAATACTGGAAGATTCGGAAAAACATGAGAACTCCTCACGATGATTTAAAAGCTATAACGGAATTCAGTGCTAAAAACGCTTTTTGTGTATTTGTAATCCGCTTGCTTTGAATTGCTTTTGGTAAAATCGTAATTCACACCAATTTTAAATTTCTCATTGATCTGCTTTGAGAGATCCAGTGAAGGATTCAGAGTAAATTCCGTCCCACGGGCGGCTTCCTGTTCCTTTGTATCCGTAATCGTCGCGGCCAGAGCAATGTCCAGAGTGTAAGACGGAATAATGTCAGGAATGATATAATCGAATCTTGTCAGGTACGTATCTGTGTTCGTCGTTTTGTTGTTGTAGTTATCGATGAAATCGGCTTCAAAGAAAGCAATGAGAAGGTGCTGAATCGGAAGCAAAAATGTCTGATCGGCACTGAGGATTGTTGTGCGGTTGCTGATCGCCGTATTTTCGCCCTTATAATCCTTAAACTTCACTTTGAATGAAGTGTCCCCAATGCTGAAATAAGAAAATAATTCACCAAGACCGTAAGTAAAAGAATCGGCGTAATGGTCGCGCGTATGTTTTTGCTGCCAGTCTTTGTAGTTACGGCCGTATTCAAGGTCAAATGACATTGTCGCAGGCGCTGCAAACACTGTGTGCTCGTATTTGTTTCTCAAATTGGTATTGATCGAATAAGTGTCGTTCTGATAAACCTCAGGAGAATCCTGATCACTATTTTGAATAAAGTTGATTCTTGCTTCAGGCGAGACAATAAAACGTTTTTTAATGACGAAATCGTATTTTCCGTAAACTTCAGATTCGAAAATGTAAGATTCTTTTTTTGATTGAGTGACGTTATTTTCTTCGTTAGTCAAAGTGATGTTGTCATCAAACTTAACTTTCTGTACTACATATGCCGCGTATCTTTTTTCCGAAATTCTTCTGCCGTTGGCCAGCATATTGGGATCAAGATTGAATTCTTTCTCGACTTCGGCAATTCGTTGCTGGATATCGTTGGCCACGGCCGTGCTTTTATCTGTTTTATAAGCTTGCTTCATTAGTGGCAGGACATATTTATCTACACCTTTTTCAAGCTTTTCTTTAGCTGTTTCTTTTTCTCTCATCATGGCAAGCAAGGTTTCTGAAAGTTGAAATCTCGCAATCTGTTTGATTTTTGTATCAGCGTCTTTTTCTTTGATGAGAGCTGTATAGCTTTCTCTTGCCTGGGGATATTCTTCGAGAATTTGAGAAATGTGAGCGACGTAATAAATTGAAGCTGGAGTATTGAATTTTCTTTTCGCTGATTCAGAAAACGCAGTTCTTGCTCTTTTTAATTCATTGGCAGCATACAGGGCTTGTCCGTATTGATAATAAATATCTTCATGAGTGTTTCCGGCCTTGATGGCCTGATCGTAATGAGCATAGGCCTTATCAAATTCCTGCAGTTTTGAATAACATTCGCCAAGCAGATAGAATTTTTCTCCATTCGCTGTTTCTTCAGTATCAATTTTTTCCAGTGCAGTGATGGCCTTGGCGTATTGACCGTTCTTATAAAATTGTTTGAAGTCTCCCATGGCCGGAGATTGAGCATAAAGATTGAAGCTTAAGAGGGCAGCAAGCGGCAATCCCGTAAGGATTTTTGAGTTCTGCATTTTTTCCTTCCGTAGAAAAAAAAGAAGCGCATTTTCATGCGCTTCCTGGAGATTGATTTCTTTAGAATATTATAAATGATTATTAATTACTGTGCATTGAAAATAACATGAAGTTTCGTATTCGGATTCACTGTTCCCAGATTAGTTGCATCCTCTCTTTTCTGAGTAGTAGAGTCAATTACTGCTCTCGCATCCACTCTCGGCATTAGCGGTGGAGGAGGAGCTGTTGGTGAATATGTATTCACGAAGGTAATCATTTCTGGTCTGCTGGCCAGCGGTTGAGGAATCGGCATTGGAGCAGCTGGAGGAGGGGCAGAACCATCTGCACTGGCAGGAGCGCGACCACCGCCTTCAGTTGAGGCCACTTTATCGCCATCCTTCTTGTCTTTATCAGTCTCTTTTTTGTCTGATTCTTTTTTGCCTTCGTCTTTTTTATCATCTTTTTTTGCTTCGTCTTTTTTACCTTCGTCTTTGTTGACTGCTTGAGATTTTGCGTAAGCATCAGCATCCACGAGAATAAATTTACCGTCAGCTTCAAGTTTCAAACCTGCCGGAGCTTTGTATTCACCCGTTGTTTTATCGACTTTACCGTAGGTTTCAGGAACGACATATGTATTGGTGTTAGGATCAAAAACTGCGTTCACCGGAGGAGGAATGATGTTTACCGTGTTTAAGTCGATAAGCGATCCTGCTGGCAATTTATATTCACCAGTCTTCACATTAAAAAATCCATTGGGATCACTGTGAGCTTTATCACCCGCAGTCGCAGGAACAATTCCTTTCTCAGCTGTCGCAGCAGTGAACAGAGCACTGTCTGCCCCTGGAGGAAGTGGATTTCTGAATTGCTTTTGTTCTTTATCAGTCGATTCCTTTGCTCCCGTCTCGTTGCCTTTTAAAGCTTCAAGCTGAGTCATACTAAGAGTTGTAGGTATCATGGCCCTTTCAGCAACGTTCATATTTACAGCGGAAACCTGATTTTCTTTTACAAGAACGGCCTTATTGCTCGAAACGATATTTTCAAGTTTGCCTTGATCAAATTTAGCTTCGCGCTCATTGCGTTCAATATGCGCCATTGCCACTTTACCTTCATAGGTAATTAAAGAAGTGTTCTGGTTGGCCGGATTGTAGTTAACCTGAAACACAGTTCCGCGAATACCCATGGCGGCAGTTTTCGTTTTTATGTAAAGTTTTGATTTACTTTTATCATCCATTTCCATGTAGTCTTTTGTGACTTGAGAGCGGATTTGTCCTTTCACCAGAGTAATGATTCCAGCTTCTTTTTTGGGAAAAGCGTTGATCACCATTTGAGAATTCGGTCCGAGATTCATTTGAGATTTATCAATGAAGATAAGCTTCACAAAACTTTTCTCTGCAGTTTGAATAACTGCACCCTCCGGCAAACTAGCATCCGGTTTTACATCAATGACTGAACCATTGCTGAGTTTGGCCTTGACCTGTCCTTTCAGAATTACAACTTTTGCAACATCATCTGCTAAAACAGCAAATGACTGAATGGTCAGAATGGTTACGAGGACTGTCTTTTTTAATTCCATAATTTTCCCTGCATACGAGGCAATGAACTAAACAGCTCTTCGTTAATTATAAGGGACTTCTTTAGAGGATAATTAACCTACTAAATTACTGCAGATCACGTGAAGCTACTAATTTCTGTTGACCATAATACTTGGTTGTATGGACTTAAAAGCCTGATATTTAAAAGAGGGTAATGCCGAAGCGAAAGATAAAGTAATGACCACTAAAATCCTTAGAGGCGCCTTCTTTTAAAGTCTTAACATCTTTAAAATCACTCGCATCAACGATAAAAATCCGGTGAGAGCGCATATAACTGTAGCCCACTTCGAAGAAGGCCGGATGCGTTTCTTTGTAGGGAACAATTTCCTCTACTCCAAAATTGATACTGCCGCCGCGATTTTCAAAACTAATTCTTTTTTTGTGATCAAAATCTGTGTTGTTTAGATTATTCACAATAATAAAAGTATGAAGTGACCAGGTCGGTCCTGCACTGGCGTAAATATTCCAGCGATTCCAGAATGAATAGGGAGTGTAGTAACGAATCAGCGGACTCAATGTAAAAACGCGGAAACTTCCATCACCTCTGATTTGCTGATTCTCCACTTTAAACGTCATATCGTTCAGCTTTCCAAAAAGTGCATCCGAAGCAAAAAGAATTTCCCAATAACTCCATTTGTATCCAGCACTGGTATTGAAACCGAAACCAGTATTTTTTGATTCAGATTCGTTTTTGTGTGGTGAAGGAATGAGGGTAGAGTTTTGAACAAAACGGCTTAAGCTAATTCCCGCTTTAAGATTGAAATTATCTTCAAGTGGATTTCCCGCTTGAACATTTTGAGAATGAATTTGTGCCGGATTTTGGGCAAAAGCATTCGTCCACATGAATTGAGTCAGAATAAAAAAGAATAGGATTAAAGCTTTCATCAGTAGCTCATCTCCATTCTGATCATGGCGCCTTTATCTTCTTCATTATATTTTGGAATGATCAGTGTGCGCCCTTCATAAAAAGGAAAGAGTGTAGCGGGGTTCAAAGCGTGGCCGAGTAGTTTTCCAATGGTATTGCCTGAATTGAGCAGATACATCGAAGCATTTTCTATTCCGTAGCCCAGGACAGTTCCCAGTACCGGAGTCTGATAAAGATCCTGAACGCTCGCAGGCTCAGTGAAAATTTCAACAGTGAGTTCAAACAGCGCTGAAGAAACAAAAGTCATTTCAAAGGCACTTAAACGATCGTAGCCGTTAGCGCGGTAAAGAAGATAAAGTTGAGATCCGGAGAGTGGGTGAACGAAATCATTCCAGAAAGGCTCATCCTGATCGAAAACCAGTTTCCCTAAATTGTGCTGGTATTCCTTCACGCCACCGGCGCCGTGAAAAACTTTGGGCTGAACAATTGGATAGAAAAACCAGGTCAGACCGTAAACTACACCAATTGTTTTTACGTTCTCAGCGAAACTGTGCTCGCGATCGTTATAGCCATATTGATAGAGAGGAAGACGTTTGTGAGTTTCCGGATCAACATAAACCTGATCCTTGAAAGCTTCCTTAAGTTCAGACGTGACCGCAAAGGAATTGCTCGAGGAAAATATTTCCAAAAAAAGCGCAATCGCCATCAGTTTCGTCATCAGTTTAAGGACAAACTTAATCATAGTGTGATATCGATAGAGTGATATTAATGAGGCTTTTTAACATATTGCCTCCCCCTTGGAAACGCGAATTATGAATCAGACTCAACTTGACCAGAATTTAGAGAAGTCAAAGAATGAATTTCATGCGCATGTAAAAAATCTGCAAAATAAAATCACCGCAGAGCTCATGAAAATTGATCCGCAAATAGAGTTGATTGAGGACCCTTGGGAGCGTGTCGATTTCAAAGGTGCGCCGGGGGGCGGGGGCATCACCAGAGCGTTCACTGGCGACATTATTGAGAATGCTGGTGTCAATACTTCGATGGTTTACGGAGAAATAGATCCTGAGTTTGCCAAAAGGCTGGGCGGGACAGGAACAACGATGTGGGCCGCAGGCATTTCACTGATTATCCATCCCCGAAATCCCCGCGTTCCGACTGTTCATGCCAATTTCCGCATGATCGTCGCCGGTAAGAAATTCTGGTTTGGCGGTGGGGCAGACTTAACGCCCTTTTATCCTCATCCCGAAGACTTTACTTACTTTCATGATACCTGGAAGCGTGCCTGTGCCCCTTACAACTGTTATGAATGGATGAAAAAAGAATGCGATAAGTATTTCGTCAACACTCACAGAACAGATCCGGAAAAAGGAGCAGAGATGAGAGGAGTGAGCGGAATTTTCTTTGATCATATGAACACCGGCAATTTCGAACATGATTTTAAAATGGTGAAGGATTTGTCTGAACATTTTATTGAATCTTATTTCCCGATTGTTGAAAAAAGAAAAGATGAAGCTTTCACCGAAGACGATGTCGATTTTCAACTTCACCGTCGCGGTCGCTACGTTGAATTCAATCTTCTTCATGACAGAGGAACGATGTTCGGTCTTCGCACCAATGGAAGAACGGATTCCATTCTAATTTCTCTTCCCGCGCGGGCGAAATTTTCTTATAAGTACAAACCAAAAGCCGGCTCGCCTCACGAGGCGATGATGAATTACTATTTTTCTAACGGAACAAAATGACCTCACATATTTTTCTTCTGGCCCTTTCTTCGGCCATCTGGGGCTTTGGTTTTATTGCGACCCGATGGACTTTGACGACGTACGATTCTTTCTGGGCGACAGCACTTCGATTCACTCTGGCAGCAACTCTCTCATTGCCATTTTTGTTTTATAAAAAATCTTTCACCAGAAAAAATAATATTCTTCTCAAGTCAGCGATCAGCTCTATTTTTCTTTTAGGGACACTTTTATTTCAAACGTGGGGATTGAGTTATACAACCGTGGCAAAGAGCGGTTTCATTACAACGTTATATGCGCTTCTCATTCCCTTGATCACGATGCTGTTTGCGGGAAAAAGATACCGCAGTAGTTTCTGGATGCTGATTCTTCTGTCTCTCGTCGGGATGGCCTTCATGTGCAATCTCGAAGTTAAAGATCTCAACGTGGGGGATTTTCTCACGCTGTTGTGTTCTTTCTCGGCTGCTTTTCATATTATGTACATCAGCAAGGTTGCTGCCCATATTGAATCACCGATAGAATTTAATTTTCTTCAAAATGTTTTTGTGGCCATCTTCTCACTTGTACTTGCTCTTTTACTTAAAGGGACAGTGAGTCTCGCGCCGCTGTTAGTTTATGAATCGCCGGTCGTCAAAGGACTCTTGTTTCTTGGAATAATTTCCAGCATGATTTCTTTTTCTATACAGGTCGTGGCCCAAAAGAAAATTCCTTCGCACATTGCTGGTTTGATTTTTTTGATGGAATCACCCTTTGCGGCAGTCTTTGGTTATTTTGTCTTTAAGGAGAGTCTGAATCCGTTAAATATCGTGGGAGCGATTCTCGTGATGTTGTCGGTGATTCTCGTGCCGGTTCTAGG
>DAIQAU010000062.1:6948-11287 GCA_036781565.1 Bacteriovorax sp.
AGAACACCTGCGTTTTCACCTTTTTCGTCGTTACCAACAAGTGAAATTGTACCTGCAGCTTTGTTGTTCACGTAGTATCTGAATGAAGCGATTGCTCCATCAACACCAACTTGAGCTGGAACGAAAATACCAAATACGTTTTTGCCTAAGTAGAAAGACATATTGTGGAATTTTTCAATTGAGAAAGCCACAGCTGGAAGTGAACCACCAGCTACGCCTGGAAGATTTCTACCGCCTGGAAGTTTTTGTGGGTCAAGTTTATCAAGGTTTCCATCAACGATATCTTTCAATGAAATCGAAATACTCATAAGAGTTCCGCTTGACTGAAGATCTGGAGAAATTTCAAGATAAGAATATTTATACTTAGGAATGTTGTAACGTAGACCACCGTCTAGCTGAACATTTTCAAACACCATATCGATTTGAAGATTGTCTTGAAGAAGAGTTACCTTCGGGCCTTGTACGCCGGCAATTTGAATGTTCGATCCACTGTTGTTACCACATGAAGTTGCAAATCCGAGTGTACAGATCGCAATTGTCGCGACTAAATACGTTTTCCATTTTTTTAGCATAAAAAAGTTCTCCTGTTGTGTGTGCTAGGAAGGGAAGTAGTTTTGTTGCTAATTCGGAAAGCGTTTTGAAAAAGCTTAGAATTTATTTTCTTCGCGTAGTCTTTTTCTTAAGCGTTCGATGATTTCTTCATCGCTTAGATCAGGATGTTGAGTTTTTGAGTCGGCTATCATGGACTCGATTTTTGTGATGATCACTAACAGGAGATTACTATTTTGAATGACCATATGGCCTCCTGTTTTAATAATAATCCAAAAGTTTGAGCTGTCAAACTAATTTTTATCACTAAATTTTTGCCAATGAAAATGCAACAAAAGTTCAACTTAGGACAAAAAAAGGGCCTGCAGTGAGGCCCCTTATCAATTTGGGTTCATAGAACGGCAAATAATTTTATTTTTTAAAACTCAGGCGCAATATAAACTTCAATCTCTGGATTCAATTCATCGCGAAGAATAGCTTTGATGGCTTCAAGTGTTCCCGTCGTTGAAGAAGGACATGTCCCGCACGCGCCTTGGTACTTCACCATTAAAATATTGTCTTGATAGGAGAGCGCTTGAATATCACCGCCGTCTCCCTGAAGACCCGGACGGATTGTGCGATCGAGGATGGTTTCAATTTGCTGAAGCTCTGGAGAAAGATTTCTTCGTCTATCTTCTTCAGGATTGGGGTCATTGTAATCTGGATTGTGCGAAGGCATTTCAGTTTCTAGAACTTTCATGACATTTTTTTCAACAGAATCCCAGTCTTCGTAAGAAAACTTTGTAATCGCGATGACGTTTTCAAAAAAGTGCAACTGATCAACGCCTCTGACTTTGAAGAGCTCCAGAGCAAGGTGATTATCACCACATTCTGAAGGAGATTTATATGTTGAATTGCCCTGGTTTTTAACTGGCGTATTCAAAATAAATTTCAAAGCATTTGGGTTTGGCGTTGGTTGAATGTCGACGTCTAGATAAAATTCTTTATTTGTTTCCATATTTCCTCATCTGCTCAATTAGAGCAAAAATTCGCGCGCCTTTTTTACGGCCGCAATAAATGTGTCTACTTCTTCTTTAGTGTTGTAAAAAGCAAAGGATGCCCTGGCCGCCGCTGAACACTGGTAATGTCTCAGAAGAGGCTGAGTGCAATGGTGACCAGTTCTGATCGCCACACCTTGCTTGTCTAATAATGTGCCCAGATCGTGAGGGTGAGCGCCTTCAAGAACAAACGACAAAACGCCTGCTTTATTTTTTGCTTCGCCAATTAATCTGATTCCTTCTATCTTTTTTAATTCTGCAGTCGCGTACTCAAGCAATTCGTGTTCGCGTCCGGCAATGGCCTCAAGTCCTATAGACTGCACGTATTCAATTGCTTTTTTAAAAGCAATAACTCCGGCTATCGGAGGTGTTCCTGCTTCAAATTTATTTGGCAGAACATTGTAAGTTGTTTTTTCGAAAGTCACTTCAGAAATCATCGCGCCTCCTCCCTGGAAGGGCGGCATTTCATTGAGCAATTCTTCTTTTCCGTAGAGAAAACCAATTCCATCCGGGCCGTACATTTTGTGTGCCGAGAAGAACAGGAAATCGCAATCCAGATCCTGAACATCTACTTTCATGTGAGCGATACTTTGAGCAGCATCCACTGAAAATTTTGCTCCTGCCTCGTGGGCAAGTCTGGCCATTTCTTTAATAGGATTTACAGTTCCAAGTGTATTGGAAACGTGGGCCACAGAAACGATTCTTGTTTTTGCATTCAATAATTTTTTATACTCGTCGAGATTGATCTCTCCACTTGCGTGAAGAGGGATGACGACAATTTTAGCGCCGACTGTTTCAGCAATCATTTGCCATGGGACAATATTCGAATGGTGCTCCATCAAAGAAAGAAGAATTTCATCTCCGGCCTTAAGAAAGCGTTTACCAAAACATTGTGCGATTAAATTGACGGAGTCAGTTGTGCCTTTTGTGTAAATAACTTCGTGCGCTTCTTTAGCGTTGATAAGCTTTTGAACAGCAATTCTAGTTTCCTCGAAATGACGTGTGCCTACTTCTGAAAGAGTGTGAATTCCTCTGTGAACGTTGGCGACTTCATACGAGTAGTAGTGAGTAATGGCATCGATCACCTGTTTAGGTTTAAGCGTCGTGGCCGCATTGTCCAGATAAACCAGCGGATGATTATTGATCTGTAAGGACAATTGCGGAAAGTCCGCGCGGATTTTTTCTATTTGTTTATCTAAAATCATATAGTCATTTCACCAAGGCCTGCCTGATCAAGATTATCCATGACAATCTTAATGGCGGTCTTTTTAATTATTTCGTCTTCAATTTTATTAAGAGCGTCTGTCGCAAAACCAAAACAAAGCATTTTGCGAGCGCGTTCTTTTGGAATCCCTCGGGATTCCAGATAGAACTCTTCTTCTTTTGAAAGCTGTCCGACGGTGGCCCCATGGGCACATTTGACGTCATCAGCATGAACGAGCAGCTGAGGTCGCGAATCAATATGAGCTTTTCTGGAAAGAAGCAGGTTTTTATTCAACTGGGCCGAAGCACTTTTCTGGGCATCTTTGATGATCACAATTTTTCCAGTGAAAGCACCGTGTGAATCGCCTGAAAGAATACCCTTAAATAACTGATCAGATGTTGTATGGTCAGCGTTGTGATGAATGTTTGAGAACACATCTGTATGTTCAGTTTTTTTCAAAGAGAATAATCCATGAACAGTCGATTCAGCACCTGGGGCATTTAAATTCACGTTGATGTTGTGTCTCGCTACAAGCAGACCTATATCAACTGTCACAGATTTAAATTTAGCATCGCGATCGACTTCAGCATTTGTCAGTCCGATGTGAGTCGCGTTCAGAGCTTCATTCTGAATTTTCACATGCTCTACAATTGAGTTTGGCTTCAATACAAACTTTGTCACCGCATTTGTCGTGTACTGGAAAAGATCGCGGTTTGTACTTTCGAAAATTTCCATGAAACGAACGGAGGCATTTTCCTCTGCAGTGATTTTTAGACGGGGAGAAATGATTTTGTTGACTCCGACATCGTCGATCTGGTGAACGATAGTCACA
The DNA here is from genome assembly GCA_036781565.1 of Bacteriovorax sp. Lineage (GTDB taxonomy): Bacteria > Bdellovibrionota > Bacteriovoracia > Bacteriovoracales > Bacteriovoracaceae > Bacteriovorax. The sequence goes on from DAIQAU010000062.1 coordinate 10,571, forward strand.
GGGAAATCAATAATGGCATTCTTTTTAATTTTCAACGCCAGAGGAGCGAGGCTCGTTCCGAAGTTAAGCGAGTCAAATGTATCGAAGAAATCTTTCTCCGGAATGACCGTGTCTAATTCCATTCCATCAGGAAGATGAGAAAGGAATTTATTAAAGTATCCGTTGTTGAAAATAATCATTCCGCGCTTGTCGAGAACTGAAGCTGGCACATCGTGAACGATGCTTTCTTTCAGTTCATAAAATCGCGGGGCGAGGTGAGGACCGATATTCGTGTAAATCCAGTCTTCATTTTTTTTAGTCGGAATTCCTCTGGTGACAAATTCATCCTGGGCCTGCTTCATCGCCTCGACGTATGACGGACTTAAGTCCGTTGCTTTAGCAAGAAGAGCTTTTGAATTTTTGACGAGGGAATCTAATACTGCTTTTTCCATTTTATTAACTCAATTAGTTTGATTCGAATTCCTTAATCAGCCAGTCGTAACCTTTTTCTTCCAGTTCGAGGGCAAGTTCTTTGCCACCCGAGCGGATGATTTTTCCTTTGTAGAGAACATGTACGTGGTCTGGAACGATGTAATCTAATAAGCGTTGGTAGTGAGTGACTAACACTGTTGCATTAAAGCGGGTCTTTAAAGCGTTCACACCTTTGGCCACAATTTTCAGAGCGTCGATATCGAGTCCTGAATCCGTTTCATCAAGCAATGAAAGGCGAGGATTTAA
>DAIQAU010000062.1:11387-13579 GCA_036781565.1 Bacteriovorax sp.
GTACTTTTCCCGGAACCGTTCGGCCCCATGATGGCATGAACTTCGCCGGCCTTGACCGTAAGATTAATTCCTTTCAGAATTTCTTTTGTCTCGCCGTTTGCTTCTACTGTGGCATGGAGGTTTTTTACTTCAATCATATGTTTTCCTTTAACGAAATATCTAACTTAACCAATACTGTTTTCTAATTTCATTTCAATCAATTTCACCGCTTCGACTGAGAACTCCAGTGGAAGTTCTTTGAATACATCTTTGCAGAAACCATTGACGATCATCGAGATACATTTCTCTTCTGAAAGACCGCGCGACTGAAGATAGAACAATTGTTCTTCACTGATTTTTGAAGTTGAAGCTTCATGCTCTAAAACTGCCGTGTTGTTTTTTACATCGATATACGGGAAGGTGTTCGCCTGCGCTTTATCGCCAATCAGCATCGAATCACATTGAGAATAGTTTCTCGCTCCGGTTGCCGATGGCATGATTTTGACAAGACCGCGGTAATTGTTTTCAGAATTCTCTGCTGAAATTCCTTTCGAGATGATAGTCGACTTTGTGTTTTTCCCGATGTGAATCATCTTCGTACCGGTATCGGCCTGCATGAAATTGTTTGTCAGCGCGACTGAGTAGAAGGCGCCTTCAGAGTTGTCGCCAATTAGATTGCACGACGGGTATTTCCAGGTAATCGCCGATCCGGCCTCAACCTGCGTCCAGGAAATTTTTGAATTTTTCCCGAGGCAATTTCCTCTTTTGGTAACGAAGTTATAAATCCCGCCTTTACCTTGTTTGTCTCCGGCGTACCAGTTTTGTACTGTCGAATATTTAATTTCCGCATTGTCCATTGCCACGAGTTCAACGATCGCTGCATGCAATTGATTCTCATCGCGTTGAGGAGCTGTACAACCTTCCAGGTAATTCACGAATGAACCTTCATCGGCCACGATGAGTGTTCTTTCAAACTGACCCGTTTCTTTTGCGTTGATTCTGAAGTAAGTCGACAAATCGAGCGGGCATGTAACGCCTTTTGGAATGTAAACAAAAGATCCGTCCGAGAAAACCGCCGCGTTCAAAGCTGCATAAAAATTGTCGGAGTAGGAAACAACAGTTCCAAGATATTTTTTCACCAGTTCAGGATATTCTTTAACCGCTTCAGAGATAGAGCAGAAGATGACGCCGACTTTTGCAAGTTCTTCCTGGTGTGTTGTTCCGACTGATACTGAATCAAAGACGGCATCGACAGCGACACCGCTGATGCGTTTTTGTTCATTCAGAGGAATTCCCAGTTTTTCAAATGTAGCCAGAAGTTCCGGATCGATTTCATCGAGAGATGCGTGAACGTCTTTTTTCTTCGGAGCAGAATAATAGTACAGGTCCTGATAATCAATTTCAGGAATAGCGAGTTTCGCCCACTTCGGTGGAGTCATTTTCTGCCACTGGCGGAAGGCCTTCAGGCGGTACTCAAGAAGCCATTCGGGTTCCTGTTTCTTTGCAGAAATCATTCTGACGATTTCTTCATTCAACCCTTTTGGGAATTCTTCCGTTTCGATGTCGGTATAGAAACCGTATTTGTAATCGTTGTTTAAAATATCTGTACTCATACTGTTTTCTCGACAGGGGTTACGTTTGCTCGTTCAATGGTGTGAACATTGTGAGCATGATTGAACTCGGCCCCTTGTAATAAATCTTCAAGCGTTAGTGTTTCTAAAAATTGATTTAATTTGCGGTTAAGTTTTTCTACTGGAGTGGCAATATTGCATTTTCCGAAAAGTTCACAAGTGCCTTGTTTGCCTTCGCAAACGCGACCTACATGTTCTTTGCCTTCGATCAGGCGGACGAGTTCCATATAAGTGATCTCGTTCAAATTTTTGTTGAGAGAGTAGCCGCCTTTGATCCCTTTTGTAGACTTGAGGATTTCCTGATTGTTCATCAGTTGCATCACTTTCGCCGTCGTATCAAAAGGGGTGTTGAATTCATCGCAAACTTCGCGGGCAGATGTGAGTCCCGGGCCCCCGTCTTCATGGGTTTTGTCCGCCATGAACTTCAGGGCCATCAGAGCGTATTCAACTTTTTTGTTAATCTTTAACATTAAAACCACCTGATCCTGATGGACCGAGTTAATATTTTCAAGTTCTTAGATTGATATAATCCGACCATAGCTCAAAATACGTCAAAAATAAACTTATTTCTCACGGCTCTTT
>DAIQAU010000063.1:0-10803 GCA_036781565.1 Bacteriovorax sp.
ATCCCATTTCTGTATTTACTTTGATCATTTCACGCTGTTCAACCAGCAACTCGAGCACTTTCAAAGCTCTGGTTTTGACGGAAGCGATTTCCAGGATCTCTTGTTTTTTGGCAAGGATCAGTGGAAGATTCTGGGCCGCAAGATTGGTAAAATCAGCTGCGCTCTCAAATTGATCGAGCGTTCTTTTAAATTCAGGTGAAGCATTTAGGCTTTCGAGAATTTCAATTGAAATATCTTTCAAGCTTCTCAGCAGAGCTTTTTCAGTCGGTCCATCAAGATCGACGATATCGGGCATTGCCTCGCCTCTCGCTACCCATGAAGCAAATGATTCTTCAAACTCTACCTGGAGGACTTTGAATCGATACAAAGCTTTGATGTAAGCAATGGTTTCATTGCGCTCATTCTTTTCGATTCTCTGAATGGTACAAAGTGTTCCGACGGTGTAGAAGTCAGACGGCGTAGCCTGCTCGATCTGTACTCCTTCCTTGAGGGTGATCGCTACAAAAACCTTGTCTTTGGACTGTTCGAGCGCGCGGTTAATGGCGTTCAATCCAACTGATTTGGATATGAGAACAGGCAGCGCAACGTCAGGGAAAAGCACTGTATTTTTGAGGACCAGGGTTGGTATAAATTGCTCAATATTTGTAAGAATTGGTGTTTTCATGATCATAAGTTGATAGCAGGGAAATTAACGTCAAGAGCTGCCGGAAAATCTTTTTTAATTTCTTATTGCAGTGGCATTTGATAGAGTAGCTCAGTTATTTCAAAAACATTTATTGAGAAGACAAAATGAATACAATTATTAAGATAGCGCTGATCTTTCTGGCAATTACAGGGGCTTCTACCCTCCTATACAATTACACTGACGTAACTTTCGGTACGATCGATTACTTCACTAAACACGGCTGGATTTTTCTGATCTCCATTGCCCTTTTCCCGCGCTTGACGCTTCTGGTTTCAGGTCTGATTTTTAATACGGTGGAATTTGGCGGCCTTTTCTGGTGGGTGGGTTTTTTCTTTGCACCGCGAATTCTTGTCGCCATACTGGCAACTGTTGCTTATTGGCAAACCAATCAGGTACTCGTCATTCTTTCCTGGCTGATTGCTCTGGGCGGTGAATCTTCGGAAAAAATTATTATTAAGCGCCGTATGAAGGGAGCACCTCATAAATTCGCTGACTATAGTGGTGGGGAAACCATCGACGCTGAATTCAAGGTAAAGGAGTAATTATGTCTTATCGCATACAGCTTAACTGGAAAAGAACCACAGAAGACTTTGCTTACGATAAATTCAATCGAGCGCACACTCTGCACTTTTCAGGATCTCAACTGTTAAGAAATTCCTCTGCCCCTGAGTATCTGGGCAATACAGATACGGCCAATCCTGAAGAACTTATCGCTTCTGCCCTTTCAAGTTGTCATATGCTGACGTTTTTAGCAGTGGCTTCAAAAATGGGTTATACTGTAGATTCATATGCTGATGAAGCCGAAGCTCTTTTAAACAAGAACGAAGAAGGACGCATGAGCGTGACCGAAATAAATTTAAAACCTGTGATTGTCTTTTCCGGAACTAAAATTCCAGATGCGGACCAATTAAAGTCGCTTCATGAAAAAGCTCACAGAAATTGTTTCATCGCCAACTCAATTAAGACAAAAGTAAATATTCTCTAGGGAGAGATTGTGAACCAGTTAGAAAATTATAAATACGATCCTGCAAAATGCTCATTGGCAGAAACTTTGTTTGCTGCTCTTTCAAAGCAAGGAACACTTCCGGAAGATCTGAGCGTTGTTGATTTTTTTAAGGCACTCGAGCAGCCGCCTGAAAAAACTCTCGGTGATTATGCCCTCCCTTGTTTTCGTTTTGCTAAAGCATTAAAGAAGAATCCCAATCTCGTGGCCGAAGAACTGAAAAAAGAACTTGAGACTTCCGGCAATCCCTGGGTTTCTAAAGTCGATTTGAAAGGCGCCTTCCTGAATATCTTTACTGATCAAAAGCAAGTCGCAAAAACACTTATTCCTGAGCTCATCAGCCGCCACGGATTTGATATTTTAAAAGAAAATGAAGAGCATGTGAAAACGAGAGTTATGATCGAATACTCTCAACCAAACACTCACAAAGAGTTTCACGTTGGTCACGGCCGCAACGTATGTCTTGGCGACAGCTTATGCCGCATTTTTTCTTATAACGGTTTTACCGTCATCCCTGTTAACTATATCGGCGATGAAGGCGCACATATCGCCAAATGTCTTTGGGGCGTAGAAAATTTTAAAGGCGAGCCGCTGACAGATAAAATTGAAAATAAAGCAGAATGGCTGGGTCAGCGTTATGTTGAAGCCAACAATGCTTTGAAAGATGCAGACGATGCGACAAAGGCCAAGATTCAATCTGAAATTTCAACTATCCTCAAATCCATTGAAAGCAAAACGGGAAAATATTACGAGATCTGGGAAAAGACCCGTCAATACTGTCTCGATGATTTCAATCGCATCTATAAATGGCTCGATGTAAATTTCGATCATTTCTTTTATGAGTCTGAAGTAAGTGAAGCGTCTCAAGAAATCGTAGACGAATACATGAAGAAAGGCCTTTTCAAAGAAGATCAAGGTGCCGTTGGGTTTGATATGTCCGATAAGAAACTCGGCTTCTTTATGGCGAGAAAATCGGACGGGACAACGCTTTATGCGACCAAAGACCTTGCTCTTGCGAAAGTTAAATTCAACGATTATGAAATCGACAGATCTATTTATGTTGTCGGAAGTGAACAAAATTTCCATTTCAAGCAAGTGTTCTACGCTCTTGAGAAAATGGGGTTTAAACAAGCAGAAAAATGCTACCACCTTTCTTATGGAATGGTTGTTCGTCCTGAGGGGAAAATGTCTTCCCGCGCTGGCAACTCTTTTACATTTCTTCAGCTCATCACTTTAGTTATTGAAGAAATCCACACGTATCTTGATAAATATAAAAACGAATGGGATAAAGCACGTATGGAAGATACGGCCCATAAACTTGCCGTCGGGGCCATCAAATACGGAATGCTTCAGGCCGATCCCAATAAAGAAATTGTTTTTGATCCTAAAGAATGGGTTTCGTTTGAAGGGAACTCTGGTCCATATCTTATGTACAGCTACGCCCGCACACAATCGATTCTCAACAAAGCCACTGAACAAGGTCTTGAACCGAAATTTGATCATCTCGATCTTCTGACTCACGAATCGGAAAGAGAATTAATGAGACATCTTTACGACTTTAATCAGACGGCCATCTATGCTTGTGAGAACTATAAGCCTTCAACGATAGCAAACCACCTCTTCTTTACATGTAAAGCGTACAACCGTTTTTATACTGAAGTGTCGGTGATGAAAGCTGAAACAGAAGAGCTTAAAGGAGCCCGCCTTGCACTTCTTAAAGGCTTTGCAAACACGCTTAAGACAGGTCTCTACCTTTTGGGTATTACACCGCCTGAAAGAATGTAAATGCATCAGGCAAGCGTAAAAAAGATAATTCTATGGACTCTGGCGTTTGCCCTGGCAAGTGTGTTGGTTTCTTTTTCAAACTTTGAATCTTCCAGTAACGATTCAAAATACTATTCGACTCTGGTGACCCGTTATTATTCTCAATCGTGGCCTGAAATTCTTACGGCTAAATGGGGAGAGAATTATTGGGGTTTTGCTCCTGACACTTATATGCGCGATCAATTGCCGGGACAGATCGTGATGGGCTCGGCCCTCGCTAAAATCGGAATTCCCGCAAAGCACTCCCTGCACATTATAGAAATGGGTTTTCTCTTAGGCGCCTTTTTATTGTGTTTAAAAATCGCTCAGTTCTTTGGCAACAGATCAGCAGATCTTATCGTTTGCGGAATGATTTTACTGCCTCTTACTTTTTCCTATACGATTCGCGCCAATCACGAAGCAGGTCTCTTCTTTTTTTCTGTGCTCGCACTTTATAGCGGACTTCAACTTTCCCATTCTAAATGGTGGTCTTTAGCTGTCGTTCTAAGCTGTCTCGCACTCATGTGGATTAAAGGGCCTTTTGTTGTCTTTGGTTTTTTACTTTTCAGCTGGGGTTTTTTTCTGAATCACAAGCGAAAATATTTTTCATGGTTATTCACATTTTTCATCTCCGCTATTCTTGTTTCAGGCTCAGGTTTCCTCTATGAAAATCTTTTTAGAACCTGGACGAGTGAACCTTTCTTTTCTGTTTTCTGGAATATTCAAATTGAACAACGTGCTTTGAATCAGGCTTCTCATCCTTTCCTTATTCAAAAGATTTTAAATTTTAAATATTATTTTCTTAAATATCTGGCGTATGCGCTTCCTTGGACGGCCGTCGGACTTATGGCCCTGATAAAGGGAGAGAGAAAAAAGATAATTGAATTTTTAAAAAGTCCTCTCTCCATTTGTTTTCTGGGCGCGGGGTTGATCTATATCGGCGCTTTTTCCATGAGTGATCGAATTGCCGGCAGATACACGTTTCCCGGTTATTATTTTTTTGCAGTATGGATTCTTTTATTATGTCAGGCAAGATTCGACGTTTTTCAAAAACTCACGGCAAGGCTAAGCGGTTTGAAGGCCCACGCTCTGGCGGCTTTGCTGTGGATCGCTGTGGTCATTAGTCATCTTCTTTAAAAATAAGAAAGGCCGCATTCGCGGCCTTTCGTTATGTGATGTTTCTCTCTCTCGTTTTAAGACTATTCAACTGAAAGGATGATCAGCTTTGAAAGCTCGACATCTGATTTTCCTTCAAGACCTTCAATCTTTCTAAGTTCAGAAAAAGAAGCATTTAATCTGTCTGTTGATTCACCATCAGCAAGAAGATTGATAGCGTCGTTTCTAACCGCTTTCATAAGGGCTGCAGTTCCACCGTTGATAGACGCTGTCGTTGAAGCGAATGGTGAAAGTGCTGTTCCAAGAGCTGATCTCACAACTTCAACAACTGTATAGACAGGTGAAAGAGTGATATCTACTGCGAAAGTTGACATAGAAGTAGCAAGTAAAAGAGCTGCGATTGTTGCTTTTAATTTCATAGTTCCTCCAAAAAAGTCATTTGTGTTGAATGAAAAATAACACAAAAAAGTACGCCAATAGCAGGACCTGAATTTTTTATATTCCTAAAGAATTCTTAATTTAAAAGGTGTCTAAAGTTTAGACGGCCCTTCATGCAGCAGGTACTTTTTTCAAAAGACCCCGCCTCTTTCTAAGAGAAAGCTAAAATAAGAAGATCTAAACAACTGAGGTTTTTATGAACTTATTTAGCGGGTTTCTCTGCCTGATTCTTCTAGCAGCTCAGCCTGTCGCCAGAGGCGAATCGCTGAAAGAAGAGGGATTTGCCTATAATAAAGAGACTAAGGCCGCGCGTTCACCCCAATTCATGAATGTTTCAGGATGGATAAATAAAGGGCTTTTGATAAGAAAAAGAATCAATTTAAACCAGGCCTATGACCGTTCTCCTGACCCTTCTGAGTTTAAAAGTATAGAAGATACTTTTGCTGTAAATTATGAGTTCTTTAAAAAAGATCCGACCTTTAAATGTCGAAGACCCTCTTACTACAATTATTTTTCAAAATTGTTGAATCAAAAACCTTTTGAAAATGAAACGTGCCAGGCCAATAGAAAAGTGACTTTGATTTCTGAAACATCCATCAGCAGCAATCCGATGATGGCCAGAGAAATTGATCCCGATCGCATTTACCAGATTCATTATTTATTTGCCGGAAAAGGCAAGCAAATGATGTCGCGCTGGGGACATGCCATGTTCAGGATTATTCTTTGTGCTCCGGAGAAAGCCGTCGGCCCCGATTGTCTGAATGATTATGCCCAACACATTGTTGTCAGTTACCGCGCCAATATCGAAGACATGAATATTGATTATTCTAAGGGAATGAACGGAGCTTACGCCTCTCAATTGTTTCTGATGAACATGAGCGAAGTCGTTAATGAATACACTAAAGGTGAATTCAGAGACATGATTTCGTTACCGATAAAAATGGACCGCACTCAAATCAGACAATTCACAGACAAGCTTTTGGAAAACTACTGGAGTTATAAAGGACGTTACTACTTCCTGACCAACAACTGCGCAACAGAAGCTATGAATCTTTTGAGAGCGGCGTATCCTGAAAACAATAAAATCCAGACGGCCAATATCGTTCACCCGCTTGGTCTGTATGATTTCCTGATTAAGAATGGACTTACCAACCCTGAGCTTTTAAATGACAAGAAAGATGCCATTAAAAAAGGTTACCTTTTCCAGGGTGTGACAGACAAACTTCAGCGTTCATTGGATCTCTTCGCGAATAATGAAAATGTAAGTTTTGAAACGTTCGCTTTAAAACTTTCGCCAAAAGAAAGAAAATCTTTTTATGAAAATGCACTAGAGCAATCGAACGATAAGGCCAGAGTTATGGCCAATGCTTTAAGGCTTGAAGAGCAGATTCAACTTTCCAGAGAGCAGCAGTTTGCCAAAAAACTTGGCAATGCTTTATTCGGCAAAGAACCTATGCCTGAACTGAAAGACACAGTGATGGAAGAAAAAATCCTCGCGATGAAAGATCTGTATAAACAGTTGACCGCAGCTTCTGAACTCAAGGCCGGCTACGGTATTCCTCTCGACAGCGAGTTTAAAGCGGCGTCTCCTGAGTCTTTAAAAAAAGTCATGCAGGAAATCCAGGGCAACATGGAAGAGTTGAAAGAAATCGCCATAAAATTCTTTCCTGAAGAAGTGGAAGACATGAAAGGCACGCTGGAAAACAGACAGTGGATTCTTTCGCAAATGAGCAAATAAAATGAAAGCACTGTTAAGCCTGGCTTTACTTTTTTCATTGGCTGCGTCCGCAGAAGACTGCCTTCGCTATATAGGTACATGCCAATATTATCTCTGTCGCGAAAAAGAACACGCTTGCGGAACAAAAGGATATTATCTGGGTTTTGCTTATAAATATTGTCTGAATGCAGAGTCAAAACTTAATCATCATTTAAGTGAAGAAGGAAAAGTCTGGTCGAAAAATGTCTCCCAATGTCTTCGCGATTCAGTTGAACGAATTCCTTACGATGACAACTGTACCGATGCAAAGCAGACGGCCTTTCGAGAACACGGTGATTGCTATGTCGATACCGGCTTTTGCCAACTAAGCCACAAAGATCAACTGCATGTCGCCTGGTTCGTTAAAAAAGAAATTCGACGTCCCATTGTCCTCAAACAAGGATTTTCCATTCTTTCTGAATGCCGTTAATGAGTTTCACTTATACTGATGACTTCGAAATTTTTCTTTTTAAGTGAAGCCAGGCTTTCGGGAAGATTTTCAATAATGGATTCTTCCAGGGCCGTAATAATCTTTTCTTTCAAAAAAATGCGATTGTGAACAAGAGAGACTTCCCTGGTCGGAACTGGATTCTGGAATTCACGGACATGTTTTTTATCTTCGCCGGATAAATTGAGAACCGCTAATTGAGGCAACAACGTATACCCTTCGCTGTTAAGAACCATATTCTTCAACGTCTCAAGATTTCCGCTTTCAAATTTCAGATTATCATGGAGGCCGCTGTCTTTGGAAATCTTGCAAAGATTCAAAACCTGCTGGCGAAAGCAGTGTCCTTCGTTAAGCAACCACACGTCACTGATATCGAGATCCTTGTCCTTTACTTTTGCCTTTTTCAATAAGGGATGATTGTCGGAAGCAAAAACTGAAAAAGGTTCGTGAAATAAAACTCTTTCAATAAATGTTTCGCCTTCAAGTGGCGTCACCAGAAGACCGGCATCGATTTCATCTTTATTCAACAGCTCAATAATTTCTTCAGTCTTGAATTCTTCAATGGTCAGATTCACCGTTGGATATTTTTTAACGAACTCGCCGGCAAATAAAGGAATCAGATAGGGCGCCAATGTAGGAATGACTCCCAGACGGAAATCGCCGCGGACTTCATCTTTTGAGGCATCTATGATGGCAAAGATTTTTTTATACTCGCGAATGACAAGTCTCGCCTGCTGAATGATCTTCTCACCTTCTTCCGTTGTTCTGATCGGATTTTTCGAACGATCAAAAAGAACGACGCCTAATTCCTCTTCAGCCTTTTGAAGCTGCATACTCAATGTAGGCTGAGTCACATTGCAGGCCTTGGCCGCTTTTCCAAAGTGTTTATGTTTTTCTACTGCGAGGATGTATTCGAGTTGTGTTATCGTCATTCCCTTATCGTAACGTCAATTGAGACGCCACCACAAGACCAAAATAAACGACCCAGAATAAAAAAAATCTTTTTTTATCCGTCCTGGTCAGATCATAGGAAAAATAAAATGTTTTCTTATCATTGAGCCCTCGAGTCACAAGGGACAAAGCTCCGCGCTGAGAGTGCCGGATGGCAAAAACCAGCAAAGGAAAAAAAAGAAAAACTTTATCTCTTAAAGGAAGCTGGCGCAAATGAGCATTGAGCCTGATGCGTTCATACTCATCTCTCAGAAGTGTAATAGAATTGATCGCAAGTAAAAATGGATAACCCCAGATGAGTTTCAATCCTTTGTGAACAATTAAATGCAAAATCACTTTTGTGTAATCAATGGCAGACGATGAACAAATTGAAACAAAAGAAACCATGAAAAGTTTCATCATCGTCATAAAAGCTTTATCAACAGAGCTCTTGAAGAATGTCATATTCAGAAAATGGTAAGCGTCTCCATTTTGAAGTTCTTTAGCCGGATTAAAGACAGAGAGCAAAAAAAGAGTGAAGCTGAAGAATAGAGCGTAGCTCACAACCTTAACCAATTTTTTGGCGGCTAAGCCGTTTTTCAAAAATAGAAACAATACGACAGCGATTAAGACACTACTAAAAATAAGATTTTTATTGATCAACAAAAAGATCAATGAGGCAGCGGTAATCAGAAAGACATACCAGGAATGAATGTATTCGCGTTCTCTTTGCATTATTCCCTCTTCAATGTCTGGTCAAGGTTATAGACAATCGGTTTCAAGGATCCAATAAAATGGTCATCGTGGGAAATAATAAACTGCACTTTTCCCATTTTCTGCTGCTCGAGAATCATTGAGCGAATCATCGCAATTGAATTTTTATCCTGACCAAAAGTAGGTTCATCGTAAAAAAGGACCTGGCGATTTTGATAAATTGTCATCAGAAGCGAAAGTCTTCTCTTTTCGCCTTCCGATAAAAGAAAGGGTGAACGGGTCAGTTCAATTCCTTTAAAAAAATGGCCGAGGATTAACTCTCTGTCTTTATCAGGTAGCTGTTTTAACTCTTCGGCAATGGTGTCATAAAAAAAATGCGTTTCAGGATTCTGAAACACAAAGCCGATATGGTTACGCATTTTTTTCAAAGCAATGAGATGGCCGTTAACGGACAACTCGATCTCACCTTCGAGCGGTTTAAGCAGCCCGGCCATGAGCTTAAACAAAGTACTTTTGCCTCTTCCATTTTTACCTTTGATCACAACAATGTCACCGGACGAAGCCGAGAGATTCAAATCACGAAGAAGAGATTTTTGTTCAGAGTAATGGAAAAAAACATGATTAAGTCTCAATTTGATTTTTTCTTCTGGTCCGGCAAAAGCAGGCCATTGAAAATGAACATCGTTATTATTTTCGGGCAGTGCCTCCTTTAACTCGCCAGCCTGGTCGACAACCAGAATGCGGTCAGCTCGAGGCAAAATCTCATCAGTATGATGATCAATCAAAACGATTGTGCGCTTTCCTTTCATTTGAACAAGCCAATCGTAAAATTCTTTTCGCGATTGCGTATCTAAAAAGGCGGTCGGTTCATCAAGAAGAAGTACTGAAGGATTGACGGCGAGAAGCGAGGCCAGAACTAGACGCTGACATTCCCCATTGGAAAGATTGGCGGTTTTCTTGCCCCACAGGCTTTGCAGTTGGAAATAATCTTCGAGTTCTTCTTTTCTCTTATCCATTTCTTCACGACTAAAACCAAAATTTTCCATGGAGAAAAGAAACTCTTCAGAAGCGTTTTGATAAAGGAGTTGAGAAAATGGATTTTGAAAAAGAAACAGAATTTCTTTCAGATTCTTCTTAAAACCTTCGCCATGAAGAGAGTCACCATTATAAGTCACAGTGCCGGTTAGTTCACCGGCCTTATATTCGGGGATAATCCCTTTTAAAATCTGCAACAACGTACTTTTTCCGCTTCCGGATGGTCCCGTAATGACCACGAGTTCACCGTCACGAAGAGTTATCTTCTCTTTGCAAAATAATTTTTTATTTCCGCGGCTGAATGAATATTGAAAAGGACCAATCTCGTACATATTAATTTTTTCGCGCGATCAGAAATTGATCGAGAAGCCCAAGCTTTACCAGTCGTTTGGAAACGACCTCGCTCAAATACCCGGCGAAAACAGCAGACGAAATAAGAAATGAAATCAATTGAACAGCATTAACTGAAGCACTCATATTTTTGTAATCATACAAAGCAAAGTCCAGGGCGTAACTAAAGAAGGCTGATAAAAGCGAAGCCAGAATGAGTACTGAAAGGTTCCATCTCTTGTAGCCAAACGTCATGAAGATGAATTCCGCCCCGAGTCCTTGAACAATACCCCAAACCACCGACATCATTCCCCAGTGAGTGAGCAAACTTTCAACAAACGCTGCGATGATAGACGCAATTAAAGCGATCCCTGGCTTGCGGACAATTTGCGGTAAAAACACTGAAGCAAAAATCCAGAACCCAGCCGAAAGATAAGCCAGTCCATAAATTTTCAAGAGAGGTTTGAGAGCTTCATAAACGAAGGTCCAGCCCCAGAAGGCCACACCAAGGGCCACAGCGACAACCGCGGTTAGTACAATTTCAA
>DAIQAU010000063.1:10903-13531 GCA_036781565.1 Bacteriovorax sp.
CCCCAGAAGGCCACACCAAGGGCCACAGCGACAACCGCGGTTAGTACAATTTCAAAAATAGTGATTGATTCGAAAAGCTTTTTCATGATCCTTTCCTCCGCAGGTTTTGGCCTGATCAGGTTCGAGGGTATTTCTCAGATCGACAGCTGTCGACCACCCCTAGGTTGATAGATTTTTTTATATTAGCTTTGGAGGAGGATTTTAGCAAAAAAAAAAGCCCCCGCCGGGGTCTAATCGGCGAGGGCCTAGGGTTGAAACTTATCGTTGGCGTCTGTCACCACGATCTTCGCGTCGATCATCGCGTCTGTCTTCTCTACGCTCTTCACGACGGTCTTCTCTTCTTTCTTCACGTCTTTCTTGTCTGCGTTCTTCGCGCCGCTCTTCTTTCCTATCTTCTTTGCGCTCTTCCTTTCTTTCTTCTCTCCTGTCTTCTTTTCTGTCTTCCTTGCGATCCTCTTTTCTATCCTGGCGGCGGTCTTCGCGTTTTTCTTTTTTCTCTTTTTTGTCTTTATCTTCTCGAGCTGGTCTTAAATCCTCACGCATTTTTTTAATGTCTTCTTTGGAAAGATTTAATTCCTTCGCTACTTTTTGAAGAGATTTTTCTTTTTTCATAAGAGCAGAAATATCATCCATACTCTTGCCTGTTGTCTTAGACATTTCAAGCATGAGCATAATCTGGCCGTAACCAAATTTTTCATCTCTATATTTTTTTAATTCTTCTGCTGAAATGCCGAATTTCTCAGTGATCATTTTGATCACCTGAGGTTCTTTTTTCACAGACTCACTTTCAGAAGGAGCCGGAGCTGGTGAAGTCGTATCTGTTGTAGTCGGTGCAGGAATTGTTGTATCTGTTGTTGAAGGTGCTGGTGCCGGATCTGTTGCCGGAACACTGACCGTTGTATCAGTTGATGGTGCTGAAGCCTCTTCCTGAGCAAATGTTTGCGTTGATAGAACTGCAACTGTTAGTAACAAAAGCGCAAATTTCATAATATCTCCTATATATAGATGTTCTCGCCTGAATGACTAAAATCCACCCCGAAGGGCCATTCAAAAGCTTTGACGGCAAGGGGGCAAGAAAGTTTCAAAACTTTTCAACTTTCTTTTTTTTTACTGGAATTTTAAGATGTTAGCATGTCCTCTAAAATTTTTGCGAAACTTTTTTCATCGAAATACGTCAGTATGAATGACGAGGATTTGATGAAATTGATTCAAGCTAATGATAACAATGCCTTTGAAGAACTCTATTCGAGATATCGGGTACCTGTGCACTCATACCTAAGTGGACTGGTCAACTCAAGCACTGCGGAAGAATTATTACAAGAAACTTTCATCAAGATCATTACTAAGAACAATACTTTTAAATTTGAAAGTAAAGTAAAGACCTGGATCTGGACGATTGCGAAGAATACTCTCAACGATTACTGGAGATCTGTTGATCACCGTATTCAAAGTTCACTTGAGTCTCTTCACTCTGACGAGTCTGGCGAAGAACTTTACGCTTCTCCACTCGATTCACAAGAAGAGCAATTTTTAAACAAAGTGACCAAGCAACAACTTGATGCTTGTGTAAAAGAATTGCCCGTAGATCAAAGAGAGATTGTTTTTCTTCATATTCAATCAGAACTATCAAACCAGGAAATTTCAGAACTGACTGGCGCAGGTATAGGCGCTATCAAATCGATTCTCTTCAGATGCAAAGAAAAACTGACTGCGTGTTTTAAACGCGGAGGCCATCTATGAAAACAAAAAATTCTTTTTACTCATGGCTTGCTTTAAAAACTCAGTCCGAACCTGCCGCTTCTGTAGATTCAAAAATACTTGCTTTCTCTTCTCAATATTTCCAAAAAGAAGAGAAAAGTTTTTTTACTGGATGGAGACTTTCTGGCGCGCTTGCTCTCACTGCAGCTGCTGTCGTAATTATTCTCATCAATAAGAATCCTTCATCTCAACCAGGTCCGGCATTAATGAGTGAAGCCCCTGAGATGATTTTACATTACAATGACATTGAACTCATGGCAGATGCCTCGCAACTTTCTGATGCAGACTGGGCGAGAATCAATGGACAAAAATAAAAAAGGATTTCATAGGTCATGCTGACAAAAATTTTAATCATCTTTATCTTTGCGTTGCCCGCAGTAGCTGCAAACAATGATGACGAAATCATAAAAAACCTCGACTTCTTTCAGAGCATGGAAATGTTGAAGGAAGAAGTAGCCTTTGTTTCAAATACGCATCCCGTGGCATCTGGTCAGGGAAAAAAAGAAAAGACAAAGGAAAAAGCTCCGGAGAAAAAACAATGAAAGCATTGTTATTTGCAGTTATAATTTCACTAAGCCCATTCACAAAATCGTTTGCCGATGAAAACATCGAAAAAAATAAAGCTCAATGGGAAAGGCTTTCTACCACTGAGAAGCAAGCCTTGCGTGAACGCTATAAAGAATGGTCCGCCCTTTCAGATGAACAGAAAAAATCCCTGAAAGAAAGATATGAAGAATTCAGAAAGCTTTCACCAGAAAGAAAAGAAAAAATCAGAGAAGCCTATTCAAAGTTTAAACAACTTCCTCCAGAAAAACAGGAAGTCATTAAACAACGTTTCGAAGAATTAAAAAAACTAAAGCCGGAAGAACG
>DAIQAU010000064.1:0-3159 GCA_036781565.1 Bacteriovorax sp.
AATTGCTGAATTCTGATTTTCGTTTTCATCGAAAGTTCTTCGAGTGAAATTAATTTTTGCTCTCTATGATAACGAAGAAATTCACCTAACGTTTCGAGGTGTGCTTCTATATCGAGATCGAGTGTGTTGTTTTTTAAAACATCCATGTTGTTCATTTTTACATCCTGTAAAAGTTAAACTTTGAGTGGGTGGGTGAAACAACAATATAGAAAAAAACGATGAGAGTCACAGTCCGCTGTGACAAAAGAAAAAATGAATGGCGAAGAGAAAAATTTTAGTCGTGTTTACGGACTACAAGCTTTTTTCCATTTTCAAAAAGCTTCTTAATAGTTGACCACCATTCATTAAAAAGACCATTGCTTTCGTAGACTTTGTTGACGACTACGGTATCCGCAAAAATGTCATGCAACGTCTGTGATTTACGCGTAAACAGCGCCATGAAGAATCCAAGGAAAAGTAATGCACCTGACAGCCACGATGAGAAATAGCGGATGTAGGCGTCTTTTAAACTAAGCTGATCACCGTTCGTTCTTTCAACTGAAATTTCCGCCAGATATTTTCCGGGCGTCGCGCGAACTGCTGACGCTTCAAAAATCGGCTTATAGAAAAAATGCAGAATGAGTGCAACCGGAGCAAAACGGGCAAGTACTGTACTCAAAGTAAAAATGATGACTCCATCAATCAGCGCAGCCGCGGCCCGTCTCCAAAAACTTGCGTAGCTTGCTTTATTTTCTTCTACAAAATTTTCCTGCATGACCTTCTCCAAAAACTGGTCTTATAAATTAAGCTTTAGAAAGCGTAATAAAAGTCACACTTAAAAAAGCAAAAACGATTCCAATAAATTTCATCATATTGATTGTAACATCTTCAACAAATAAATCCCAGAGGACAGATGTAATCATTTGCGCGGCAATCAGACCGACCGTCACTTTCACTGCGCCCAGTTTCGCAATGGAATAAGGAATGCCGGCGATAATAGCAAAGCCAAGCATCGGCGGGAAAATAAACCACCATTTATAAGTCGTGAGCGGAGCTTTTAGATGATAGAGCTCAGGCAACAAATGAGAGTAAGCTTTGGCGAACAAATAAAAAAAGAGGCAGATAATTGTCGAGCCGATATTAGTAATAAGAGAAGCTTGTGCCACGCCGATGTGAGTGGCGATAACACGGTTCATGGCCCCTTGTAAAATGCCAAAACAGCCGATGAAAAGAGGCAACGCTATAGTCCAGTTCATTCTTATCCTTTATGTTTAAATTCGATCAGAAAACCTTTCAGGTAATCTCCTTCATGAAAGCCCTTAAGAGGCAGACAATCGTCGGAGAGTTTAAATCGTTTTCCAATGACTAGTTGATTATTGAATTCCGAAGCAGCGATGATCTGCTTCAATTTTTCCTCAAATTTATTCCAGCTGATGTGATGAGTGTTAAGAAACGCAAAAAGAGTTCCATTTTTCGCCAGCACTTTCAGCATGAGAGGAAGAAGTTTTTCGTAAGATTTTAAAGCGGAGCTCGTCGAGCTTCCGTCAGACGAAGCACTCGGCGGATCGCAGACGATCGTTTCAAAAAGTGAACCTTCTGCCGCCAGTTTTTCAAGCGCTTTTTCACTCGGCATACACATCGATGTGTGATTCTCTTTTTTTATTTCAGGATTGAGCGCCAGGTTTTCATCCAGCCATCCTAAATATTTCGACGAGAGATCCACCGAAACGACTTTCGTCATTCCGTGTTTTAATCCAAACAGCGAAAAAGCTCCGGTATAACTGTAAAGATTGAGCATTGATTGTGATTTTTGCAAATAAGGGACCATCTGTTTTCTGATGGCACTCATATCAGTGTAAATCCCGAAATCGTAATGCTCGTTGATTCTTATTTGATAATTGAGTCCATATTCATTCAAAACGAATTCAGCATTTTTACTTCCGTTCACTGAACGGATGGCCTTCGCTTGATTGAAGTTTCTTTCCTGTATCCAGATTTCTTCCACAGTCACCAGCGATTGAATAATAGCAAGAAGCTCTTTCTCTACTTTTTTCCAGAAAAGAGCGTAGTACTGAATGAGCAGTTGGTTTTTGAGTTTTAAAATTAAAAGCCCCGGAAGAAAATCGCTTTCTCCGTTAACCAGATAAAAATTCTCGCGCTCCGTTGGAATGACAGAGTTTAATCTTCTCGTGAAGGCATTCTTCAAACGCTCTTCCAGCTGATCTTTAAAGCTGATTTCTTTTTTCCAGTCTTCAGCATTCAGACTCCAAAGGCGAGCTTTGACATTCTTGTGTTCAGGATCATTGATAAGAAGAGCAATTTCCTGACGGTTTTTTTCATCCACACCAACAAGAAAAAAGTCCTCGCGCGGAAAACGTTTCGTGTAAGTGTCTTCGGTGATCCAGGGATGGCCGAGCTTTAAGTATTTGCACGAGGCCGGGTGCAAATTCACTCTTTTGATATTTTTGTGAGACATCATCGTAAATTTTCTTTCATCATTTCTTCAGGTGAAAGCGGACGAATCTTGTGAAGTTCATCGATGCTGTCTTCAAGAAGCATTAACAGAGCGTTGGTGATTTTGAAGGGATCTTCAAATTCCATAATATTAAAATCGCGCAATCTCTTTTTAAATTCATCGTCCATCGGCGCATAAGGGTTGAGCTCGTTGCAGATGTCGCCGAGTTTTTTTATTCGCGCCTCAAGCGCCTTGACTGTCTCATCGACAGGATTATGACCTGGTTGATGAGAGACGCCGGCACTGTGATTGTCGCGTTCAAGAGATTTGTTTTGCATAGGCCTATAATTTCAAATGTGAAAAATCTAGTCAACAAACATCTTCGACTAAAAGGCGCGACATTTGCTTTGAAGTCATTCCTGCGAGGTGATTTCTATGAATACTCTTTATTTTAGTGCTTTTTCCTATGGACTTATTGTGTTTGCTTTTTTTCGGTTGCCAGACAGTTTTTGGGAAAAAACCTTAGGGAAAACCGCCCAAATCTATGAAAAATGTAAATCTCAAAAAGAGAAGTGGCCGTTGCTTGGAGAATTAACCCGCGGAGAAAATCTTCTTCTTTTTCTTCAAGAGACAGAATCAAGGGTTGCTCTCGGTATAAAAATTCTACCCGATCAGATTCCCCGGTTTAAATTTTATACCACTTTACTTGAGCAGCTTTTTGAAAA
>DAIQAU010000064.1:3259-13520 GCA_036781565.1 Bacteriovorax sp.
TGAAACTTCACACTTTTCGCGACATGTCCGGTTCATTTACAGAGTTGTATCTTTTTACAACGCTCCTGAGTGTGGGGGTGTCTCTTAACGATGTTTTAAAACGTTCCAATATTCTGGATGGATCCTTAATGAATACCCCTAAATTGAATTCTTTTGCTCTCAGGACAAAAAAGCTGATAGACAGGATGAAAGAGACCGGCCTTTCTCCGAAAGAAGAGGCACAGGAGATTCTCGACGGGCTCTGGCATTTTCAAGGGGAAATGTTTGAAAAATTTACTAAAAAAGTTCAGCTTTTAAAGTTCTGTATTCTGGCCTTTTTCTTCCTCCCTGCATACTTTCTCTACCTCGTCTCGATTTTTCAGTTTTTCATGGAACAATAGCGCTTTTTTAGGTACTTTAGATGGAGTTTTAACGCTCAACATTTTGTAAGGAAAAATCTCATGGCCTACGTGAATGACAAGCAAATTATTTATTCAATGAACAAAGTAGGGAAAGTCTACAAACAAAAATATGTTTTGAAGGACATTCGCCTTTCTTATTACTACGGAGCCAAAATCGGTGTTCTCGGTTTAAACGGCGCCGGTAAATCAACTCTTTTAAAAATTATGGCCGGTCTCGATAACGACCACCTCGGCGAAACAACTCTCGCTAAAGGGTATACAGTCGGTTATCTCGAGCAGGATCCTCAGCTGGATCCGGAAAAAACAGTCAGAGAAATCGTGCAAGAAGGCGCTCAGCACGTAGTCGATCTTCTTCGCGAATTCGATGAAGTGAACGCAAAATTCGGCGAAGAAATGTCTGACGCTGAAATGGAAAAACTTTACGCGAAACAAGCGGACCTTCAGGATAAGCTTGATGCTTGCAATGCCTGGGATCTCGATTCCAGACTTGATCTGGCGATGTCATCTCTCAACTGTCCTCCTGCTGATCAAAAGTGTGGAGTTCTTTCAGGTGGTGAAAAACGTCGTGTCGCTCTCTGCAGACTTCTTCTTCAGGAACCAGATATTCTTTTACTAGATGAGCCTACCAACCACCTCGATGCAGAAACGGTCTGGTGGTTAGAGCGTCACCTTCAGGCGTACAAAGGAACAGTTATCGCCGTTACCCACGATAGATACTTCCTCGACAACGTTGCGGGATGGATTCTTGAACTCGACCGCGGCCAGGGAATTCCTTATGAAGGAAATTATTCCGGATGGCTTGAGCAGAAAGCGAAGCGCCTAGCTCAGGAAGAAAAAGCTGAATCAAAAAGACAAAAATCAATGAAAGAAGAGTTGGAGTGGATCCGTGCTGCTCCTAAAGCTCGTCAGGCAAAATCAAAAGCGCGTATTGCTGAATACGAAAAACGTCAGCAAGTGCAGTCTGAAGCAAGAAACGAAACGAATGAACTTTTCATTCCACCAGGACCTCGTCTGGGGAATGTCGTTATTCAATTCAACGATGTTTCTAAAGCGTATGGCGATCGTCTTCTTTACGAACACCTGAACTTCGAACTTCCGCCGGGCGGGATCGTCGGTATCATCGGTCCAAACGGTGCCGGTAAAACGACGCTCTTCAGAATGATCGTTGGAAAAGAGCAACCGACGTCTGGCTCCATCAGAATTGGTGACACCGTAAAACTTGCTTACGTAGATCAGGACCGGGCCCTCGATCCGGAAATGTCTGTTATGCAGGCCATCTCAGGTGGTCTCGACCTTCTGAAACTGGGAGGCCGCGAAGTTAACGCCCGCGCTTACATCTCGCGTTTTAACTTCTCTGGTGAAGATCAAAACAAAAAAATCAAAGAACTTTCCGGTGGTGAAAAGAACCGCGTGCATTTGGCAGCAATGTTGAAAGAGGAAGGAAACGTGTTGCTTCTGGATGAGCCGACCAACGACCTCGACGTGAACACTCTTCGCGCCCTTGAAGAAGCTTTGATGGAATATGCCGGCTGTGCCGTCGTTATTTCCCACGACCGTTTCTTCCTGGACAGAATTGCAACACACATGATTGCTTTTGAAGAAGAACAAGTCGTCTTCTTTGCAGGCAACTTCTCCGACTACGAAGAAGATAAAAAACGCAGACTTGGCGATAAAGCTCTTATCCCAAGCAAAACGCATCATAAAAAACTAACCAGGTAAAGTCAGACAGACGGGGGGCCACAATGGAAACAAAAGGGGATAGAAGATGGGTCGTTTCTAAATTTGGGGGGAGTTCAGTTAAGGACGCAGTAGCGATGCTGAGATGCTCACAAATTATTGAGGCCAATCCCCTGATCAAAATTGTGGTCATTTCTGCGACCCAAAACACCACAAACCAACTCGAGTTTGTGGCAAAAGCGGCCATGAATGGAGATGAAGAAACACTGGCGACAGTAACCAATGAACTCATCAACAAGCACGTCCATATCGCGAAAGAATTATTTACAAGTCCGAAAGAAATGCTGGCGCTCGAAGAACTCTGCGGAGAATTGAAAGCGCTGGGTTCAATCATTTTAAAAGAGCGCGTTCTCTCTCCTAAAACAATGGATGAGCTGTACAGCCTTGGCGAACGCATGTCCTCGCTTCTTGTGGCCGATCTTCTCAGGCTGCGAATTCCCAATAAAAAAATTCTTTTATTGGATGCAAGAAAAGTTATTAAAACAAATTCGGAATTCCAAAAAGCAGAACCTCAGATTGATCTCATTGCCGAACACGCCAAGAGCGAAATCCTTCCATGGCTTTATGACGAGGTCATCTTTGTCACTCAAGGCTTTATCGGTCAAGATCTTCAAGGTCATACGACGACACTGGGAAGAGAAGGAAGTGATTACTCTGCCGCTCTTTTTGGCGAAGCGATCAACGCTAACTTAGTTCAGATCTGGACTGACGTTGCTGGAGTCGCTAGCACTGATCCTCGCGTGATTCCGGCCGCTGAATTTATCAAAACTCTTTCTTACGATGAAGCCACTGCAATGGCGACGTTGGGAGCAAAGGTTTTGTTCCCGACAACACTCGCGCCGACAAAAAGAAAAAACATTCCAGTCTTCGTTGGATCAAGTTTGAATCCTTCTGCCGGCGGAACAATGATCACAAAAGATCAGGATGCGAGCTTCAGCTTGAAGGGCGTAAGCTTACTCAGTAAACAGGATTCCTTATTGGTCTCATTCATCGGGACTCATCTCGATCAAAAGGCCGGACTTGCTGATCTTCTCAAAACTGACCTGGGCGACAGTTGTTATGAATTTCTGGATCAAACCGCAGTCTCAATCACTTTCAAAATCACAGGACACACAGAAGATAAAAATACTTATCTTAAGAAGGCCCATGATGTTCTGTTGAAGATCAATCACGGCTAAGTTTTACGAATTAAAAACAGTTTCATAAAAGATATTTTCCTGCTCGGATCCAATGATCCGGGCAATCTCTTTTATTTTCTTGTTTTCCATGTGAACAACGTAATCAATATTTCTGCAGGCGAGTTTTGTTATTAAACTGAAATCAATTTCTTTATTTTCAGAATAAAGAGAAAAAAGCAGCGCAATCCTTGAAACTGCATCCACACAAGAATTGGCATGAATTGTACTCATTAATCCTTTGTGTCCCGTATTCATGG
Source organism: Bacteriovorax sp. (assembly GCA_036781565.1). Lineage (GTDB taxonomy): Bacteria > Bdellovibrionota > Bacteriovoracia > Bacteriovoracales > Bacteriovoracaceae > Bacteriovorax. The sequence continues at coordinate 6,833 of DAIQAU010000064.1, forward strand.
CCAGCATAAAGGGCACTACTTCTGTCGAGCGCATTTCACCGACAATCAATCTGTCGGGGCTCATTCTCAGTGCGTAGGCACAATAATCTTTTAATGATTTTTTTTGCATATCCTGTTGAGAGAGCAGAGAAGTCTGATTGCTGGAAGTGGGCAGAATCTCATGAGTATCTTCCAGAATAATGATGTGTTCATTTGGATCAGTTTCTTTTAAAAGGGCACGAATGAAAGTCGTTTTTCCTGAGCCAGTGCTTCCTGAGACAAGGATATTCTTTTTTTCCTGAACCAGTGAACGAACCAAAGTTTCTTCAGGCGTTTCAAGCTGGAATAGAGCAAGTGTCGGTTCATCCGTTTTCATCAAACGCAGAAAAATTTTACTGATCCGATTGGCGGAGGTGGAGTAATGAATCAAAGTGACACGAAAATCAAACCCATTCAATTTCAGAGCAAAAGAGGCAAATGGATCAGCGTAATTCCAGGAAATATTATTTCTCAAAGCGAGAATCTCCAGGCTGAGCTGATAATCTTCAAGTGATAAGTCGTCAATGTTCCGCTCTTCTCTGGAGTCGGAGTAAATCAGCTGAGCTTTCTTATTTGAATGAAAAATAATTTCATTCATATGTGAATCAAAAACTAAGGAATAAATAAAGCCCATTGAATTGATTTTGTGAAACCAATCCTGCAAAAATTGGACATCCTGAACTCCGGACTGCAGGATTCCCAGCTCTTCATAAGTGGATTGAAGAACATCTTTAAAGGTCAAGTTCAAAGTCTTGGCCGAGAGTTTCCTGAACTGTGATTTGAAAAGAGTGAGAATGTCTTCGCGATAAGTTTCAAATAAATTTTCATTCATGGTCTTCAACCTCAATAATTCCCGTGATCGTTTTATAATTACTTTGATTACTTTTAGATTTAAACAGCTCACCCAAAAGCGGAATGGCGTTTAAAAAAGGCATCTGGTCAGTCGTTTTGCCTTCAGTCTTAAGAGAGAGTTGAAAAATCTTTACTGGTTTTTTAAGATCAATAACGACAGATGATTTTTCTTTATTTCCGCCGATACTTGTTGCGCCTGAACTGTCAGTCGAAGGCTGAGTCAACTCCGTTCCATAATTAATTTTCAATTTATCACCCATGTTTTCGAGTGCAATGTGAACTTTGAGCCCGGCAAATTTCCAGTCTGTACTTGCGACGTTATTGCCGTTCACATTTTTAAAAGGAATGTCAGCACCGATCTGGATGTCTGCCGGAGTGAGCGGTCGAATTAAGGCCACAGGTTCGGCCAGTGTATTCATCCGGACTTTTTTCTGCGCAAGAAGAACTTGGTTTTTCTGAATAATTTTTTCCAGTGGGACATGCATAAATTCAGCAAGGCTTCCGCTCATCTGGTCCAGACCTAATCGCAAATCTTCGCCATCCATCTGTTCCAACTGGATCAATTTTAACTTCAATTGATAATTTTTTCTGAACTGTTGATTGTTTTTCAGGACGAGCATAACTTTGTATTTATCGCTCAGATATTTCTTCAAAATTTCACCCGGTGCTTCGTTTTCAGGATAGCTGCAAGTGATGTCTGAAAATTCAATTGAACAGCGGACGCTCTCTTTGTATTCGTCAAAGAAAGCAGAGTAAACTTCCGCAATAATTTTTGATGACAGCCCCGGATCGAGCGCAACTTCATCCAGAACAGCATCCTTATTCAGATCCTGCATTTTTTTATAATCCAGGTATTGCTTGAGCGTTCTGATGGTGCCGAAAACCCTGATGTGTGGAATGAGAATTTCAGAATCGAGGCCTAGTGAACCGGCAAGCTCGGCCAGGTGAAGGAACTTCGCTTCTTGATTTTTGGAAATGACGAAAATGTCCCATGATTCACTTTGGGGTTCATTTCCCTCGGTCTTTTGCCAGACCAGGAGTTCCGCATGACCTAATTGGGCCCCTCGAATCATCATTTTTTTGTTTTTCTCATTGAATTGATACTTCACCACTTCGCGGTTGCCGATTGAAAATCGGGCGAGGTGAGGCAGGGATATTTCTGTGGTTTGTCCTCGGGCCAGGATCAAATTGTGACGTGTGAGTTCAGCTTTAGCGGCAAAAGTAGAGAAAATGGCGCATGCGACCATAAAGTTTCCGCAGTGGAAGGGTAAAAACGTTTTGACACATAGGCTTTTGCTAGGTAAAAAAGAGGGCTTAAAGTTCATAAAATGCGATTTGTTGGATCTATATCTGAATAGGAGTTGTCGAATGGTTTCTAGAACATGTGTTACAAATAACAGAAGAGCAAACAAGAAAAAAAATGCAGGCGCGAAAAGAAAAGCGGCAAACAAAAACAAAGGGACAACACCTAAGTTTGCTATCCACGCTGCACCAGCTTCAAAATAATTTTTAAGCAAAAAAAATTTATAAAGGCCGTCCGTTGAATTCAAAACCGGACGGCTTTTTTGTTTTAAGTTAGTCATTGCGCTTTTCTCCGTTCATAAAAATCCCAAAAGAATTCTTCACCACAAATTCGTTCATTTTCAATATTTCCAATTCTCCCGAAGAGAGCAGGCACAGATGAACAATGGCATCGCTTTTAGCTTCACAGCCCGTTTTAATGATCCTGAGAGTGATGAGTTTTTCAGGGAACTGAAATTTGTTCATAAGAATTTTTTTCACCATGAGCCCGCTTTCGAGTCCTGCTAGGCTTTCAACGAGCACAACATCCCTGGCACTGACTTCATGGCCGGAAACCAGAATCAGGGCCGCTAAACACGAATTAAAAAACCATTTCATATTTTGAGATCCTCTTTGTGACCGCCTTACCCGGACGGTTTAGTTTTACTTCCGGGATAGCTAACATCGTTTCACCGAGATCTTCGCCAAGTTTCAGGACTTCTTCTTCCGGAATTTCAATTTTGAAACGGGTCATGCCCATTTCTTCGCCTTTCGAGGCCCGGACTTCTTCATGAAGATAAGCTTTTTGAATTAAAACTTTTTTATATTTATTCATCAGAGTGACAGGCATTTCGCTAACTCCTTCCTTTGTTTCAGCGAGAACAGTGAGCGGAGCTATAATCATCTTGTAGTGTGGGTGCAGAATCTTTTGTTGCATATTTGGGCGGGACTGTGGGGATGAATCAGCAAAGAGCGACCAGGAAGATAAAGCGACCAATACATTTGTCAGCAGGACTGCCGCAAAGAATTTCACTTTATCCTTTTTTTTATTGAGGTCTTTTTTTTTCAATTCATCAAATATGGTTCCATTCATAACTGAACTCCTTTTGTAAATTTTCATGTCTGGCTTTGAAAGATTTATGGATGTGCAGAAATCCCGCGGCGATTACGATCAGGATGGCGCTCCAGAGAAGCATTTCAAAGAAGACATGTCCTCGATGGGAATTTCTTCCGAGCTCATTTTTAAATTCGGAAAAAAAGCGCCCTGAATCTGAAAATTGGTTTTTAAACAGAAAGATTTTTTTAATCTTATTCCGACCGGTTTTTTGTATATTGTATTGGTCCATTGCTCATTCCTTACTTTGGTTGTTTCGTCAGTATATGTTTCAAGCGCACCTGTTTCATTGGTCAGAAACGGAAGATTTTTCAAATAGAGTAAAGAATCTGTTCCCTCACATTTCTTATTACTCACGATCTGCTTTAAGTAATAAAAATGGCGAAGGTTGCGGGAATAAGTCAGCGCTTTAAAAGCGACTTCTCCCGAGATACCGTTGACGACTGTGCTTTTTGCTGCAAAGGCCGCTCTCAAAGCAATGTTGAATTTCGCCATTTCGTTGATGTAACCTTTGCTTTTTTCATTGAGAAATTTAAAACAGAGATATGAATCTTTGCGGTAAACGGCTTCTTTGTATTCAATGCTCATTTTTGAGACATAAAAATAAAGCATGGCGGAAATTATCAGGACCAGACTCATGGCCACAACGGTGATGCTGCCTTTTTCGTTCTGGTGGAGAGAGCGGGTTTTTTCAATAAAGTTTTTTTGAAGTTCACCAAGCTTTCGGTCTGACTCATAAAAGAGCCCGGTCGTTTTCACGACCGAGAGAATAGTGAGCGAAAGGGCGATCAGGTAGGTAAGAATATCCATAACAATCGCTTATTTTGTATTTTTGAGGTCAATATTGTGTGAGATCTGCTCTTTCATGTTGTCGACCCGGTTTTGGATGACTTCACCGAATTTTTTTACTGAAACGATACAAACGATACCGACCAGGCTCGAAATAATGACGTATTCCATGACCCCCTGTCCTTTCTGGTTTCTCAGAGAATTTTTCAAAAATGATGGCCTTTTTAAATTCATTGGATGCTCCTTTGATAGTCCTTTGTTGGGGAGGTTTTGCAGGGGAGCTGCCAAGAGAATTGACCAAAAAAAGATTAGTTGAGAGAAAAGAGTGGTTTTATCTTTGGACTGTGGTCAAAAAGTTGTTTGCAGAAAGTGCAAAGCGCCAGTAAAATTGTGGGTATGGATTCAAAAACAAAATTATATGTCTTTGCAAAAAAAGAAGTGGCGCTGATTTTTATTTTCATGATTCTGATCGCGATAACCTCGTTTGTCATGGGCGTGAAGATCGGAAAGAATTATTCGCTTGAAATGGCGGGGATTACGCCGGCCGATCAGAAAAAAGTGGTTGAGCTACTTTCTAAAAAAGAAGAAGAACTTGAAGGCATCAAGAAGAATGCAGATGCACACACTGTTGAATCCAGCGACATCGAACATAAATTGCAGGAAAAAATTTCAGCAGAATTTGGTGGAGACGCACCGGCAACAGCGGCCCATGGTGAAGCAGCATCTCCGGCAGGTCATGCACCAATGTCAACTGAACCGGCCAAAGCTACTCACGGCGGCGGGCAATCGAAAGACGGTCTTTCAGGAAAATTTACGATTCAATTAGGAAGTCACCGCACACTTAAAGAAGCGGAAGATTTCGCAGAAGGGTTCAAAGCAAGAGGCTATGATCCGATTATCAATCAAATCGATATTAAAGGCAAAGGAACCTGGTATAGGGTGAGTCTTGGCGCTTTCGGAACTAACGAAGAAGCGCGCGCCTACATTGCGAAGGAAAAAACGCTCTTCATCGGTCAAGACTATACCATTGTGAAAATGCCATGAGTTCATTTACCGGTCTGTTCAATCTCTATGCTCTCGTTATGGCGGGGGGAAAGGGAACGCGTTTCTGGCCTGAATCTACAGAGAAAAAACCAAAGCAATATCTCACGCTCATCAGTTCTAAAACTCTTTTAGAAGAAACTTATGATCGTTTTGAAAACTTCATCGGAAAAGATCATCGCTATGTTGTCACAGTGAAAGAGCAGGAAGAACTTTGTAAGCGAAGTTCTGTCGGCCGCATTGCAGGTGACGGAATGATTTTTGAGCCGTCGGGAAGAAATACCGGGCCTTGTATTCTTGTTTCATTAGCGACATTGCTTGCGCGCGGACTGAGTGAAAAGGATGTCCTCGCTATCGTTCCCAGCGATCACGTTATTCTCAATCACAAAGGATTCCAGAATACGATTAAGAAAGCTGCGTTTTATGCTCACAACAAACAGAACATTGTCACAATCGGAATCACTCCGCATTTTCCTCACACTGGTTTTGGATATATTGAGAAGGGGGAAATGGTTGAAGGCGAGGCTTTTAAAGTTTCGCGCTTTAAAGAGAAACCGCACTTTGAGCTCGCGAAAGAATATGTAGCGAGCGGAAAATATTTGTGGAATGCCGGAATGTTTGTAGCGCCTATCGGGGTGTTGCTTGAAGAATTTAAAAAGCATGCTCCCAAAATGTTTGAACATTTTGAAGAGCTGAAAAAAACAGTCGGCAACGATGCTGAAATGAAGAAAGTATACGAACGGATTCCTTCTGATTCAATTGACTACGCGATTATGGAAAAATCAACCCGAGTCTCAGTTGTCCCTGCGAATTTTGACTGGAATGATATGGGCTCATGGGATGCACTTTCCGCAGTTGTCGAAGAAACGCACGGAAATACAGTGGTGAAGGCCGATGGATCGTTCTTTTTAAACTCTGCTGATAACGTGGTTTTTACACCGAATCGTTTTGTCTCGTTGATCAATATGGATAAACACATTGTGGTGGCCAACGATAAAGTCGTCATGGTGGCACCAGTAAAAGACGCTCAGGAAATCAAGAAAGTCGTCGAGCATCTCAAAAAAGAAAGGCCGGATTTAATTTAATCCGGCCCTGCCTGTTTCTTAATAATTTTTAGTCCACATATGGTAACTGCTGAAGAACTCACTGGCCTTTGAAAGCATTTCAGCTTTTGAAGGATGAGCTTCCATAGTTTTTACACCAACGATCGCTTTTGCGAGATTGTTGTGTTTGTGATTTTCACAATGGTGTTTGAATTGATCTTTCGCGACACCCGGACCCATGATGAAAAGTTCTTTTGTGCCAGTTAATGCATTGGCAACTTCATGAAAAAATTTATCAGGAATATTATTTTTGTCGTGTTCATTGCCATGAGCTTTTAATTTTTTCTCTTCAACACCATCTACTGTAAAAGTATAGATGTAAGCATTTTGGTGATCGAGCCAGAGAGCGTTGAAAGACATATTCTTCTCCTTTTTGTCCGTAAGGTTTCATCTGTTAAAAGGGTAATTTAAAGACCTGGAGAAAAACACGATGTAGATCAGCTTTTTATCTGTTTATTTTACGTTTCCGGGGAATTGCGGCTAAAATAGT
>DAIQAU010000065.1:0-2477 GCA_036781565.1 Bacteriovorax sp.
TTCGTTGAAAGAGTGGCCTGAAGCCATCTGTTGATTTTCTCTTCCAGTGAAAAATTGAAAAGAAATCCGAACATCAGAATGACAAAACCAATCAGAATTAATCTGGTACGAGTCCAATAACGTGGGCTGTAGATTTCTTCATTCAGTTCATTGTATTGGATTCTTTTTCTTTTCATCTGCTCTTTTTTAATTGGTTAAAATGAAGGAGGTGTACTTCTTCCCAGGTGAAGCAGACTGACTTCGCCGTTTAATAAATTTGAAGCGGAGTCTTTTGTTAAATCAATTCTCATGACTTTGAATTTTTCCTGCTCAACAAGCGCGCGCATAAAATTAGAGAAGTCCTGAGTTCCGAAGTTCCGGAAATTAACAGCTGCTTCAACTTTCGAAATCGTATTTGAAGTAGAAAGCTGAGAGAAATTCACAACGCGTACTTTACTTTGATCAATTCCGGACGTCGAGACCATATTCACAATTTTTGCGTCCAGATCTTCTCTGCCGTTGATCGGGCTAGGAGAAACGTAGCTTGAACTGACCGTGTTTAAAGTATCGCGGCTTCCGTTCAGAACAGCGATCTGTTCCAGAATCTGATTTTTGGTTTCGATATTCTTTTTTGTTTTGTGATTTCCCCACCAGAGAAGAGCAACAAATAGAAAGGGAAGGAGAATCAGTGAAAACGTCAGGGCCTGGGCCATGATCTTTTGCTGATCTTCTTCAATGCCGCTCAAGTATTCGTTGATTTTCTGAAATGAGCTGTCGTTTTTCAGAAGATCAATCTTGTGAAAGATGAATTCGTCTATTTTGATAAAAAAGTTTTTTGTCTTATCCATCGTTTATTCCCTTGCTTCAAATTCGATGGTCAGAGTATTTTTTCCGCTGGCATAGTTGATTTTAAGTTCAGGCAAACCTGAATTTTTCAAATGCCCGCTCATCACATCCAGTTCGCCAGGTTCTGATGACGAAAAAGTAGCATGAACAAGGTGACCGTCTGTAGAGAATTTTTCCAGATTCACTTTGGGATTGGAATTCATCGTCTTTGATAAAACAGCGAGAGGGCGAAGAGCGTTGATGCTGTTTGAAGAAAGAATTGAACTCACTTCGTCTTTTAAAACTTTATTTTTTTTCTTTAAAAGTGAGAGGACATTTTCCGGCTTAGTTGTATAAATCTTTCTATCTTTCGGAGAAATTTCCAAAGAAGGAGTCTTTAAAAGCCCGCTGATTTTTGAATCGAGAGCTTTTTCCTGCTTAGTCAGAAAGATGAATTTTTCAGTGGCAAGACCTAGAAGCAAAAGCAAAGCGATAAAAGTTGTGCGCACCCAGATGAAAACTGCCGAGTGAAGAGAAATAAAGGCATTGCCGGCAGACTGAAATTTTCCAGTGAGAAAATTGATAAGATTGCCAGGTGTTTTCTGAGAGATGGCCATCATCTTCACGAGATAAAATGTTCTGTCGTGAATCGAATAATCATTTTTGAAATCGAGAAGGGGCGGCAACGATTCTACTGCAAGGCCCGTGTGAGAATGAAGGAAATTGTCGAGACCTTTGATCTGTGAGGTTCCACCGAGAATATAAATTTTATCAATGCTCGAGCCGAATTTGACTCTGTGACCGATTTCCCAGCGTTTGATATCGAGAATTAGCGGAGAAAAAACCTGCTTCATCAAAAGAGCAAATTCTTTTTGAGTGTCTGTGACTTCATTTAACTGATCGTCAGTCAGCATGAAAGCATTTTCATGTTTGTATATAACAGCATCTTCGTGAGAGATCTGATACGTTTTTGAAATGACTTCATTGATCGCTGAGCCGGCCACAAAAGACGTGTGATTTGAAACAATCGTGCGTCCTTGAACAAAATAAGCTTTTGTTGTTTTGTGACCCAAATCCAGAATGAGACAAGTGTCGTTCATTCGGATGTGATCAATATAGGCTTGCATCGTTGAAACTTCTGAAGTGAGGATAGAAGGCTGGGCATCTTTCTGTTCAAAGTAAGTGAAGAAATCTTTGAACACATTCATTTGTGTAATGTTGGATAAAACAGCAAAACCGCCGGCGCGTTTATTTAACCGCGAGCTAAAATGCGCCTGATTCAAAGAATAAGGAAGATTTTCGTCCAGCTGAAAGGGGATGATTTGTTCTGTCTTTCTTTTTGAAGTTCCCGGGATTTCCAGGTATCTCGTCGTGAGCATTTCATTGGGAAGCTGAAAAACAATTTTTAATTCTGCATTTTTCTTTTGTATGAAATCAGCAACAACTTCTTTTTGCAGTTGAGTTAAAGTTTCAGCGTCGGGAAAATGAGGCTTAGCTTCATCAAGGATGATTTCATTTTTTTCAACGAGGATAAAATTCTTGCGCTCAGGTCTGACTTCCATCAATTTAATGGAATAAGAACCAACATCAATCGCGAGTATATTCATAGGAATAGTTTATCAAAATTTTCAGATTGAGATAGGAGAAAATCTTTCATTAAAGCAGGTTAGATA
>DAIQAU010000065.1:2577-13174 GCA_036781565.1 Bacteriovorax sp.
TGCTGTTGCTGATCATCGGACTTCGCCTGTGCTTCATCCTGTTCTTCTTTGATTTGCCCCAGCCCCGATCCAGGAGTTGTCGCCGGCTTCAGCCTGAGACCGTTTGGATTTAAAAAGCCTGAAACTTTATTAAAGGTGACACTGACTTCACCATTAAAAATTGTTTTCTTTAAAAATTCATCCACGGCCGTTCTTTGAATAATATTGGCCTTTTGAGGAACGGGGATAGGAAAGACGAAAGGCTCCGTCAAAATGGCCTCAAGATCTGAAGAAGGAAATGCACTCTTTAAATTTTCATCCTTTTCAATTTTATTTCGACCTTCCTGATAAAGACGCATTTTTGCCAGAGCAAAATTGAGTCCGGCCTCAGCGTTGAGACGGGCCTGAATCTTGTCCTGCTGGTTGTAAATTTTTATTTTGTTGAGTTTCGTCTCAAACGTAAATTCTGCAAGAATAAACGTCAGGATGGAAATAACTCCCATCACAAGTAGGAGAGCGATTCCTTGTTCATTTCGCAATGTTTTTTTGAGGAAGTTGCTGAAAGTGTTTTTAGAAGTGTACACCCGAACCTCCTTGTGAACCGCCGCCACCACCGCTGCCGTCCGGATTTTGCGCATCCTCTGGATTTGGAATGCCAGGAGGAGGATTGCTGTCGCCGTAGGCCCCCCCTGCTATATCATCCTGTTTAGGATTGAAATACGGATAAAGAATTCTGTAAATTTTCGAAATTTTTTGCTCGTTATTATTTTCGTCAACCCATACCAGATCCATTTTAATGGAACGGATGGAATTTCTGAATTCATTCAAGTCCAGAATTGAACCGACGAATTTTTTATTGCGTTCATCCCAGAAGGAGAACTCCAGGCTTTTAATATTACCCATCAGAACCTGAGGTCTGGCCTGATCCCAATTCAGATTTGAGGCGTACAGATTAGTCGTGATCATCTGACGGACAAGTTCGTAACCAGTGCTGGTTTTGTTTTCAACGTTACCTTTATCCTCATCATTTTCCGCCCGGCGAAGAGAATATTTAACCCAGGCAAAACGTCCTTCTTTTGCATCGGCCACTTTTCTTCTGTTGGCCGCGGTAAAGAAAATCAGAGTGGATTTATCTTCAGAAACGAACTGGGGAATGAGAGCTCCGTTTTTAGCTCTTCCATCAAAAGAGCCTTTTCCAGCATTGTCGTCCTGATAAATGGAGCTGGCATTGGCCGTCGGGTTGTTTTTCCCATAGGCATAAAGGGGAGAATAAATTTGAGCAAAATCCGAATCAATACGGGCCACCGCGGTTAAACCCTGAAGCGCCTTTTGATCTTCAGCAATGACTCTATCTTTGGTGTCTGTTCCGTTGTCGATCATTTTAAAAGTGTACAAGGAAATAAAGGCCAGAAGCATAATTGCAATGAGAACTTCAATTAAAGTGAAGCCGGAATTATTTTGAATGTGAGCTTTTTTAAAAAGTTCCAATCTGCACATCCGCATTTTGATTATAAAGCCATGTTGAAAGTCGGAACGAGGAATCGCTGGTTTTACTTTTCACGGTTACTTCGACCTGCCAGATCATCTTTTCCATGTTGTCTTTAAACACTTTGAAAATTCGTTTTTCCATCTGATCCTGAGCAGACTCTTCTTTTTCTTTTCCTTCTTCTTCAGTTCCGGTGATTTTATTCATGTCAGGAACAAAAAACTTTTTATATTCAACTGTCACTGTGTAGTTGGAGTTGCCTTCAGCTTCTTTGGTGTCTTTCGTTAAAGTAAGAGAGTCGCGAAGTTCAGGCGGATTCACGATGATTTCATTGATCTTGTTTTCAGCAAGATCTTTTAAAAGCATATCTTCACGAAGTTTTCCGGAATCGAGAAGGTTATAACCTTGTCCTGTGATGAACACGGTTGCAAAAATAGTGAAAATGGCGATGGCAATCATGACTTCAAGAAGCGTGAAGCCGCTGCTGTTGTTTAAATTCTTTAAAAAAGAATTATTTTTCATGCTGCCATTTCTCAAAAATTTCCTGCGCCTTTTTTCGCTGGAGTTCGGCCAGATCTTTTTCACCGCTGGTATTTTTACCAAGGGGATAAGATTGTCTGTCGATCTTCGCCGTAAAAGCATTTACCTTTAGAGAAATTATATCCTCATCACTCGCTATTAGCACCAGGGCTTCATCCTTTTCCCCTGTCGGAAAAGCATACAGAGAGACTTCGCCCCCCGTCTGAAGTTTTTCAGATTGAGGAGTGGCGACAGCAACGACTCTGATATCCTGGCTCATTTCCGCATTTTTATCCTGAAACTCAGAAACGCGGGTAAATTTCATATTGATGTTTTTAGTTTCTTTTTTTCTTTTTTCTTCCTCTTCTTTCGTTTCCGTTTTGGTCTCGAATTCAGCTTTTGGCGGAAGAATAAAATTATCACTTGGTCCGTATTCGACGGCGTATTCCTGAGGCTCTTTGTCCATCATGATATGAAGGCGAACGACTGTGTTTTTTAAAGCGGCTTCATCGCCCATAAATCTGATGGCGCGTTCAATAGAGTTGACGTCTTTATCTAAATCGTTGCGGGAGGAAAAAGGACTGTTGAGACTAATGCCGAGGATGAAAGCTATTAAAACCAGGGCCACTAAAATTTCTATTAAAGTGAAGCCCTGGTTGTGAAATTGTTTTTGAAAAAATTTATTGAGGTGCTGCCTCATTATTACCTTGAGCAGGAGCTTCTGCATCAGCTCCGCCTTTTGTAGCTGCACCTTTTGCAGCTCCTTTTAAATAAATGTCAGCATCAGTTCCTTCTCCACCAGCTTCTCCGTCTTGTCCGTAAGAGTAGATGTTGAAAGTTTTTCCGTCAGACTCGTAAACGAAATCGTGATCCCATGGATCCTTTGGAACAGCGTCGCCGTCAATGAAACCATTTTGTGGATAATCTTTACATTCGCGTCCGCCTGATGGTTTTGTCACAAGAGCTTCAAGACCTTGTTCAGTCGTCGGATAGAATCCACATTTTCTTCTGAATTCTTTCAATCGGCCTTCGAGATTGCTCATTTGAATTTTAGTTGAGTTCACTTGGCCTTCATGAAGGTTGTCTAGGAACTTACCGACAACAAATGTCCCAGCTAGTGCAAGTAGTGTCAGTGCGATCAAAATTTCAATAAGCGAGAAACCTTTTTGGTTTTCAGCTAATGTCTTTTGAAAAAAATTGGCCTGTATGTTCTTTCGCATTTTTTCTCCGAAAATCTATTTATAGAATAACAAATTATGTTTTTTGATTAGTGTTTAATCTGGTTGAGTTCCATCATCGGAACGACTACCGAGAATAAGATGAACGCAACAACGACACCCATTCCTACCATCATTATAGGTTCTAAGACGGATGTTAGTCCACTAAGTTTTGTGTTCACCTGGTCTTCGTAATTTTCTGAAACGATCTTGAGCATTGGTTCAAGCTCGCCGGATTTCTCTCCCAGTTTGATCATATGAGTTACCATGGGAGGGAAGAGCTGCGACTTTATCAGCGGGCCCGTGATCGAAGCCCCTTCGGATATACTCGTTCTTGCTTCATCAACGGCCCTTTTCATGTGAACGTTGGCGACGAGGTTGGAAACAATTTTCATTGAAGCGAGAATCGGAACACCTGACTGAAGTAGTGTGGCAAGTGTCGAACAAAATCGGCTGACGTTAATCATCGTGACAATTTCTGCAACAATCGGAAGTTTTAAAACCATTGCATCCCACTGAGCGCGGCCTTTTTCCGTTTTCTTATAGCGTGAAACAACCGTGAAGAGACCAAAGCCCGCAATGAGCACGGCCCACCAGTAGTTGATGAGAAAATTGGAAATCCACACGCAGATTTTAGTTTGCAGAGGGAGTTCGCGTTTCTGAGTGATAAAGATTTTGGTAATCTTCGGAATAACAAACATGAAGATAATACCGATCATCGTCCCGCCGGCCACCATCATGATAATTGGATAAGTCATCGCCCCTTTAATTTTGTTGCGAAGAGCGAGCTGGCTTTCAGTAAAATCGGCAAGGCGAAGAAGAACGATTTCAAGCGTCCCTGAAGTTTCACCCGCATCAACCATGTTGACGTAAACGTTGTCAAAAATTTTGGGATAATCACCAAGGGCCTTAGCGAGCGAAGATCCTTCATTCACTTTTTGTCTGATTTCAGAAAGAGTGATTTTGAGTCTGGGATTTTCCGTTTGATCGACGAGAGCGCCAAAGGCTTCGACGACTTGAATTTTAGCGCGAAGGAGAGTTGCCAGCTGTCTTGTCATCAAGGACAAATCGGCAATAGAGACAGAGTTGCCGAAGGAAATTCCCGCAGCGCCTTTTTTCATTGAAGTCGATGTCTGCTCATTGATTTCAATAAGCATAATACCCATCGCTTTCGCGCGGGCCTTTGCCGGAGTCAGTCCTTCAGCATTCAACGTGCCTTTGACTTCTTTTCCGGATTTATCGAGTCCTTTGTAACTGTAAATTGCCATTCGTGTTGTTTACCTAGTGTTGTTCTTCTTCTTCCTCGTTGATCGCGCGGGCCATTTCTTCAGCGGAAGTAATTCCTTTGAAAACTTTCTCAAGTGCATCCATACGAAGAGATCTCATTCCGTTTTTTATGGCCGTTTTCTTAACCGAAGCAGCATCAGCTTTTTTCAGAATCAAAGGGCGAATATCATCTGTGATGACCAGAAGTTCTGCAACAACTGTGACTCCGGCATAGCCAATGTAATTACATTTCGGACATCCTTTTGCTCTGTAAAGAGTGGTGTCTTTCGGAATCGAATGCACGTCAAGCATCTGATAATCATATTCGGTCGGAGTATAAGGTTCTTTACATTCATTGCAAAGAGTTCTGATCAAACGTTGAGCAAGAACTGCAGCAAGTGAAGAAGCAATCAAGAATGGCTGAACACCCATATCAATGAGTCGGTTCGGCGCAGATGATGCGTCGTTAGTGTGAATTGTGGAAAGAACAAAGTGACCAGTAAGAGAAGCCTGGACGGCCATCTCCGCTGTTTCAAGGTCGCGGGTTTCACCCACCATGATAACATCAGGGTTTTGACGAAGAATGGAACGGAGTGCGCGCGCAAACGTCAGATCAATTTTATGGTTAACCTGAATTTGCGAAATACCTTGCAGCTCATATTCCACCGGGTCTTCGACGGTGATGATCATTTTGTCGGGAGTGTTGATACGTTCAAGCATCGCAAAGAGCGTCGTTGTTTTACCGTGACCAGTCGGACCCGAGACGTAAACAATACCGTGTTTTCTTTTGGTGAGTTCATCGAGTGTCTTTAAATTCTGCCCGTGGAATCCTAAATTCTCCAGAGTCAGAATGTTGTTTGATTTTTCGAGAACACGCATTACGATGCGCTCGCCATTTTGAATAGGGACGATCGACACACGGATATCGATGTCTTTACCCGCCATTTTAATTTTAATACGGCCGTCCTGAGGAAGACGTTTTTCAGCGATGTCCATTGATTTCGTCATAACTTTTAAACGCGAAGTTACAGCGGCCTGAGTTTTAATCGGCTGTCTTAAAATTTCGCGCATAACTCGGTTGACACGAAAACGATACACAACTTCTTTTTCGTAAGGCTCGATGTGAATATCTGAGGCGCGTTCTTTAATAGCGCGAAAGATAATCGAGTTGACGAATCTTATAACAGGAGCTTCGTCGGCCCCTGCCTCTAGAATATCAATCGGTCCTTCTAGGTCTAAATTTTCGTCAAATTCGCCTTCGATAGAGTCGACAACGTTTTTGTTTGCACGCTCATAAATGCGATTGATCGCATCCTGCACCTTAAGAGGTGAGGCAACGACTAACTTTACTTCTTTCTTAAAAATTTCCTGAATGTCGTTAATAGCATCGAAGTTAAACGGATCTGTACAAACGACAGTCACACTATAATCTGTTTCGAGAATCGGCAGAATCTCATGCTGTTTAGCATAGTTGATGTTGATATTCAGCGTGAGGTTGGGATCGATTTCATCTATTTTTAGTTCGTTGATGTAGGGGATATCAACCTGATGACAGATGACTTTAATGATGTCGTGCGGATGGATGTAATTCTTTCTTAAAAGAATTTCGCCAAGTAGCATTCCCGATTCCTGTTGAATCTCGAGTGCTTCTTCGAGCTGGTCATCCGTCAGGCTCGTATGTTTTAAAAGCAGCTGACCAATTCTTTCTTTCTGGCCTTCCACTTTCTCAAGCATGTGATCTGATATTTTCACTAAGTTACTCCGTTATCTTTTACTGAACAGTACTCGCCGGTGCTTTTGTTTCTTTTGCATCAGCTTTAACTTCTGCTTTTTGAACGATCGACTGATAATCAGGCGTATCTTCTAAGACACTAGCAGCGCTTTCACTGTTTCTGTCCGGTGCAGGGATCGAACTTTCATCCGGTGTATTTCTTTCGATATACTTCGCCGTCTCGCTTGTATCGTAAAGCGGACCTTCACCTTGTTTTTTTGCTTTGTCGTAAAGTCCCTTAGCTGTCGTCGCAAAAGCATCGTCGTCACCGATCGTGTTTTTCAAGTGAGCTTGTCTTCTATTGAGAAGATCTTTCACGTTTTCAGCGTTTGCTTTTTCATAAGAAGCGAGGATCTTCGGCGTCATGAAGAAGAGCAGGTTAACTTTTTCAACTTCTTTTTTCGTATTCTTGAACAACCAGCCAAGAACAGGGATATCGCCGAGAAGAGGGACTTTGTTAATCGTATTCGTTTCTTTATCCCTCATCAAGCCACCCATCGCAATAGTATCTTTATCGCGGGCGATAACAGTTGTGTTGATTGATCGGATGACCGTACCGACACCGTTATTCTGAACGCCTGCAGGCAGAGCACGAGAAGAGAAGTCTTCTATCTTCTGATCAATTTTTAGTTTAATAAATCTCGTTGCTTTATTGATCTGCGGAGTGATCTTCAACGTTAACGCAACTTTTTGTTGTTTAACAGAAGTCTGAGTCGTCCCGTTTGAAGCATTTGTCGTTTCTAAGATTGGAACCTGTTCACCGTTTTCAAATGCACCTTCGACGTTATCAAGAGTCAGGATTTGCGGAGTCGCCAGGACGTTTGTCGTATTGTGAGTCGCAATCGCTGTAATTAAACCATTGACTGAAGAAACGTTGATCGATTTTCCATCAGGAGTCGTAAGTGTTTTTGTTCCGCCGATACCACCACCGACAAATAGACCAGAGAGGTTTGTGATGTTATTTTGCATAAGCGAGATGAGATCAGTTGTATTTCCATAACCCGCTTTCTGAGCGCCGCCTGATCCGTAAGCACCGATCAAACTGATACCGAAACTGTGGCCTTTACTGACCTGAGTTTCCATCAAGAGACCTTCAACATAAACCTGGTCGCGAGGGATATCAAGTTTAGAGATAACCGTTCTCACTGTATCGTAGTCAGTAGGAGACGCCGTTACAACCAGAGCGTTGTTGTCTTTATCTGCAGTGATTTTTACGTCACTGTTGAAAAGGTTTTCAGTAGTGGCCGCCCCAGCTGCCGTCGGTGATGTAAATCGGGTCAATCCACCGAGAGCGCCACCGCGGGGAGCGTTTGAAACGAGTGAAGACATGGTTTTTGCCAGAGCTTCAGCATCCCCATAATTCAGGTAGTAAACGTGAATCTGTCCGGAACCAGCAGCGACGACTTTGACATCAAGTTTTAAAATCAAATCGCGAAGTTCGCGGGCCCCATCGGAGTTTGCCATTGCGATGATCGAGTTCGTTCTTGGTTCAGCGATAATTCTCGAGATATTGACTTGAGAAGTCTGACCAGTTGTCGTCGACGTTTTAAATTTAGCGTCGTTCGCATTTCCTTTTAAAATTTTATCAAGCAGGCCTGCAATTTCCTGCGCCGAAGAGTTCTTCACTTTAATAATTTGCAGCGATTCTTCGTGTCCCGGGATATCGATGAACTTAATCAGTTTCATCAATCGGTTGATGTGAGTTCCCGTTTCCTGAACGATAACAGTATTCGTTTGCTTAATTTCGATGATACGGCCGTATCGCGACATAAACGGACGGAACGAGTTCGCGACTTCTCTCGAGTTAACGTACTTGAGAGGGATAATCTGCATGACATAGTTTTCTGTATTCGGAGTATAAGTTCCGGTATACATCGTCGTTGGAGAGTAACGGATATCGCGGTTGTTGACGATCGTATAGTAAGCGCCGGTTTTCACCAGTGAGTATCCGTTGATCGAAAGGGCCTGAAGGTAGGCTTTCCATGCATCACCGATAGTAATCGGAGTAGGTGACGAAATAGAAATTTTTCCTTTGATATCTTTATCGAGAATCAGGTTGAGACCTGTCAGCTTCTGCATGTGTTTTGTTAAATCGAGAATTGAAACATTCGGAAAATCAAAACTCGTGACGACTTCAGGTCCAAACGCAGTTTCCGGATTCAGGTTGACGTATTTTTTATCAACTTTGCTTGGCTTGATTCCGCCTGAATTTTTTCTGCCGAAAGTGTCTGTTCCGCGTGAGCCACCGCCTTCACCTTCATCGACTGCACCTTCGTCGCTGCCGGCGTCTGCCATTTCATCGCCGCTTTCCTCATCGCCGACAAAGTTTGTCGTATCATTCTTCTGAAGAAGAGAGGAAGCTGACTTTCCTGTATCAGGAACCGCAATTTCGTCCGCCTGAGCTGCTGCCGGAGCTGTTGCTTTTTTGGGAAGCGAGGTTTTTCCGAACTTCGTTTTGCTTTTATACTTGTCGAATTGAGCAAGTACTTCCGGCGAAAGACCAGCTGTAATCAGCAAAGTCGAAGTCAGGAGAGGAGAAAGCCATACATTTTTTTTCATTGAGATTTTCCCGATTTAAAATCTATTCAAAACCATAATCTAAATTTTCTGTCATACCATTTCTCTTCAGACCGATCTGGAATTGATCAATTTCTTTGATTCTTCCAAGCAGGCCCATCAACTCATTGAGATTTTCTATCTTTTTACCGTTGATGTTGCAGATAATGTCGTTTTCCTGAATGTTGAGCTGAGAGTAAATACTTCCTGGAACAACTTCAGTCATTTTGAAACAAAGTGAGCCGTCTGGATTTGTAATCTGGATGGCCTTTGCCTGAGTAAGAACTTCGCTCATATTGTTCATGAGTGAATCTCTGTAAGCTCGTTTGATCTTAAAATTATTGCCTGTATTTTTAATGTTCGGGTTCATGCTCTTGAACAGAGATTTCCCCGCCTTTGGCGAAATTATGCGCAGAGGAGGCATTGGAGTTTCCATATCATTTTCAGTAGAGGCGTATTCGCAGTCGCCAGTCTGAAGATTTTTAAGGATCAATTTCATGCGGTTGATTTTGGAAATCTCAACCATGTCTTCAACTTTTTCACCTTCGCGAACATTCATCAGTTCAGAACTTCCACGCACCTGTACACTGGCCACTGACTTCACGGAATCCTGAAGGACAATTGTATCCAGAAGTTTAATCTGCATGTTCGTTGGTTTTTCAGCATCGAGACAAACAATGCTTTCAATATCCACGGCCTTTGTGTTGCTCGCTGCTTTGTCAGATTCTTTTACATTGAATAAGTTTTTAGCAGCAATATTATTTATGTCCTGCATGGCTGTATCTGCTCTTTCAAGAGGGATTTGCGGTCCGCGGACAGTCTTTACAACCGGTGGAGTTTTACTGAAAAAGAGAGCGATGTTTTTCCCCGCCATATAGGTGAGAGTGACAACCAGAAGGATGAGAAAGGCCGAATGAATTTTTCCTCTTTGATACGGAGAAAAAAGACGTAGAACAAAATCATTCCATGAAAATTTACCAGAAAAGTTATCAATTGATTTGAGGCTGCCCAGAGCATTCTTTCTGGAGAAAGCGCTTTTGATTTTATCTGCAGTTGCTTCGCGGTTAAATTTAGGAAATTTGAATTTAAATTTACTGGCCGTTTCCGGGCGATCCGGCATCTCCATCTGTTGAAATTCAAAATCCGACTGTTCTTCAGGTTCAGAATTGTAATCAGGATTGGCCAGTCTTTCGGCCTCTGCTTCCTGCAATTGCTTACGGTATTTGTTGATGTTTAATCCGCCCAGTGTTTTCTCAGCGAATTCCTCTGGAGTTTCATCTGAATCGAATTCAGAGCGGGAAGCGTGCATTTGCTCTGGCGATTCATCATGAATTTCATTGTGACTTTCATCGTCGTCGTGTGATTCGATATAAGCTGATTCATCAAATTGAATATCGTGACTGCCCGTGCGGTCATGCGCGGAAGGTTCGGCGCTTTCTTGTTGATCACCGGATTTTTGTTTTTTAAACCGATCAAGAAAACTGAAATTAAATTTAAATTTTTTCATGTTTTAACTTCATGTTAATTTTTTGAATTTTCCTAAATCGGGTAAATTCAAAAGTCACCTTCCATGGTGCAACTGTTTTACTCTTATTCTATCTTATTACTATTGTAGGAAGTTACCTGATGCTAAGCAAGCAAATTACTTAGAAAGGAATAATGGAGCAAATAATGCCTGAGTGGATGAGGTGGTTATTTATCTTTACCTTTTCTTTTACTTAAGATTGAGTATCCTATTAGTGTCTCAAAAACTTTTTAACTTCTTTTTTACAATTTAAGGTGATCAAAAATGGCAAGTAATGA
>DAIQAU010000066.1:0-5698 GCA_036781565.1 Bacteriovorax sp.
TAAAAATATTCCCATGACGGAGCTTTCCAGTGAGTATCGACTTCTTCCAGCGCCTTTAAAATATCCTGAACAAAGCCTTGCTTTTTTCCGGCCTTCACTTCGATTGGATTGAGTTCTTTATCGCGGAAGTGTCTGAACGATCCATGAGCATCGTTGAAATCCATAAAGTAGTCAGCGTAAGCTCCGCTCTTGCCGATATTCTTATGTTCAGCTGCAAACTCGCCTGAAGATAGCGCAATTTCAGCACCGGTCACTTTGTGAAAAATAATAATGGGAGTTGAAAGGTAAGCGACGTTATCATCGAAATCGAAAAAATAGAATGACCTTCCACCGAGGTGGAAATTGCGATCCGGCTCTTTCGGAATCATCATGTCGAAAGAGAGTTGGCCTGGATTAATGGAATTCTTGCGAGACTTTTTCATTTTTAAAGCTCAGTTACCATCTTACTTAATTCTATAAGCTGATTCGGAAATTCTTTCAAGTTAAGAGTTTCGCCATTTTTTTTCCTGATCTCGATGAGATTAGTCAAACAGAGGGCCCGGACAGGTGTCACACCTGATTCATCTTTAGCACAGGCCTTATAAAAAGGGGCGGCCACGCGTTCATAAGATTCGTGAACTTTAAGCACTTCTTTGATCACTCCAAGGTCCCGGCCCGCTTGAATGACAACAGGAGGAGTGCGGTGAAGAACGCCAGGTGGAAGCTTTTTAAGCTCTGCCACTTTAGGGAGCTTTCTCTCAGTATCTTTCAGCAGTTCTTCAAATTGCGGCTCAGTCATTTCGTTGATTTCGGCCTCGGTGTAGAAACGTTCGCGAAGCAGGACGTTTTCCCCCGAAGGACCGGTCGATTCAGCCCCTGAAGCCTGGTCGGACTGACGAGCTAAATTTTTTTTGATGAGTTCCTTCAAATTGGTCTTTTTTGGGGCCTCTGATTCATCAGTCAACTGACTTTTTGTTTCATTTAGAGCGATCAATTCGCGGTTTTTTTGGTGTTTCAAATACACGCCGACTCCTAGTAAAATAAGAGTGAGGATAAGGGCGGTAAAACCTGGCGAAAATGCGCGTTTTTGCATTAGGAAGCTCCTGGGGTTAATGGATTTTACGCTAAAAGCCAAAAACTTTCAAAAGAGGCCTTCTTACCATGTAAAAATTGACTCAGAAATCCCTGACTTTAATCGCAATTTAGGCTTTAATCTCCCTTACACACAATGATGTTGGCCGTTTGATGTTGGATGTTTAACGGACCAATTGAAAAGCACTTTTTTGGAGACAGGATCATGTCCTTTAAAGAGACACACCCGGAGAGTTTCGTTCATCTCCATTTGCACACTCAGTACTCGCTTCTCGATGGAGCGATTCGATTAAAAGATCTCATAAAAAGGGCCCAGGAATTAGGCGTTCCGGCGATAGCTCAGACTGATCATGGAAACATGTTTGGTGCGATTGATTTCTATACTCAATGCAAGGCCGCAGGGATTAAGCCGATCCTCGGATCAGAAATTTACTTCACACCTGGATCACGTTTTGAAAAAGGGGCCTTGAAAAAACAAAAAGTCATCGGCTCACAAGATGAGATGGAATCCCGTCACCAGATTCACCATTTGATTCTTCTTTGTAAAAACGAAACCGGTTATCAGAATTTGTGTAAGCTTCTTTCCCGCGCTTACATGGAAGGTTTTTATTACAAGCCACGCGCGGATTATGAACTTTTGCGCGAATTCAAAGAAGGATTAATTTGTACGACGGCCTGTCTTAAGGGAGAGGTTGGATACAATTTTTATACTGACCAGGATGACCGCGCTATTAAAGCGATTGAAAAATTAAGAGATCTCTTCGGCGAAGATTTTTATCTCGAGATTCAGGAAAACGGTATTCCTGAGCAGAAACCAGTTAACGAAAAAATTATAAAATATGCGCGCGAACACGACGTCAAGCTCGTCGCTACAAATGATTGTCACTATCTGACCCGCGAAGATGCGGCCGCGCAGGAAGTTCTTCTTTGTGTTCAGACCGGTAAAACATTCGCGGATGAACAGCGCATGCGTCTGACGACCAATGAATTTTTCTACAAGTCTCCTCAAGAAATGCGCGAGCAGTTTCATTACGCTCCCGATGCCTGTGACAACACACTGGAAATTGCGGACAAATGTAATGTGAAGTTCAACTGGAAAGATGAAAAAGGAAATCAGGTTTACCATCTTCCGGATTATCCGATTGAGACGGATGAAACGCCGGCCGATTATTTTGCCCGCCACTGCCGCGAAGGTCTTGAGAAGCGTTTTAACGGGCCTCATTTTGCCAAGCTGAAACTTGATCCTAAATGGGAAACGGAAATTAAACCGCAGTATCAGCAGCGTCTTGAAGATGAAATCGCAATGATTATCAAGATGGGATTCCCTGGTTACTTCCTTATCGTCTCGGACTTCATCAGATGGGCAAAGGCGAACGGTTGTCCGGTAGGGCCGGGCCGTGGTTCGGGAGCGGGCTCAATTGCCGCTTACTCACTTGAGATTACCAACGTCGATCCGATTCCATTCAACCTTCTCTTTGAGCGTTTCATTAACCCTGAACGTATTTCGATGCCGGACTTCGACGTCGACTTCTGTCAGGAGAATCGCTACCGTGTTATCGAATACGTCACAAAAAAATACGGCGAAGAACGAGTCGGCCAGATCATTACATTCGGTAAACTCCAGGCGAAAGCGGTTATCAAAGACGTCTCACGCGTTTTTGGTTTAACGTTCGGTGAGGCGGATGTCATTTCCAAGCTGATTCCTGAAGAATTGAAAATGACCATCGATAAAGCGATGGAACTTGAGCCAAAAATCGGCGAACTCATGGATTCTGATCCACGGGTCAAACAGGTCATCAATATTTCGCGAAGACTGGAAGGTCTTCTCCGCCACGCTTCGATTCACGCCGCTGGTGTTATCATTACAAACTTACCTTTGGTCAATTACTGTCCACTTTTCAGAGGGCGCGAAGGCGAAAAGGTTATTCAATTCGATAAAGACTTTTCAGAAAAAATTGGTCTGGTTAAATTCGACTTCCTCGGTCTTAAAACACTCACGGTTATCGAGAACGCTTCGAATTTCATCAAGCGCGATAAAAAAGCAGACTTCGATATCGAATCTATCGATCTTGAAGACAAAAATGTTTACGACTTTATTTCTAAAGGTGAGACTGTCGGTGTCTTCCAGCTTGAAAGTTCCGGCATGATCGATTTGTGTAAGAGAATTGCACCGGGATCCATCGATGATATTTCTGCGATCAACGCTCTCTATCGCCCGGGTCCCCTTGAATCGGGAATGGTCGATGAGTTTATTGAAATCAAACACGGAAGAAAAGAAACGCAATATCCTTTCCCGGCCCTTGAAGCGGTTCTGAAAGATACATACGGAGTTATTATCTATCAAGAGCAGGTAATGAACGTTGCCCGTATTGTTGCAGGTTATACGCTCGGACAAGCGGACATGCTTCGTCGTGCGATGGGGAAAAAGAAGGCCGATGAAATGGCCAAGCACCGCGAACTCTTCCTCGCAGGAGCGAAAGAGCGCAATTACAATGTCGATAAGGCCAATGATCTCTTCGACAAAATGGAAAAATTTGCGGAATACGGATTCAACAAATCTCACGCCGTTGCTTACTCTGTTATTTCTTATCAGACAGCTTTCTTGAAATATTATTATCCAGCTGCATTCTTCGCGGCCTTGTTGTCATCAGAACTTGGTAACATGGATAAGATTACTCAGTATATCGGAGACGCAAAACACTTCGACATTGAAGTTCTTCCGCCAGATATAAACGAATCTCTCTGGCCGTTCAACGTCGTTGGTAAAAATGTCCGTTTTGGGATGGGAGCTGTTAAAAACGTTGGTCAAAACGCTGTCGAGGAAATCGTTCGCGAAAGAACTGAGAATGGTCCTTTCACTGGATTTCTGAATTTCTGTGAACGTATCAATTTAAAAACCGTCAACACGCGCGTCTTTGAATCGCTGATTAAAGTCGGGGCTTTTGATGAATGTGAAAAATTAAATCGTAAGACTCTTCTTGAAAATCTCGAGATGATTCTCGCTTACTGTAAAAAACGGCAGGAAGAATCTTCACTGGGTCTTGTTTCGCTTTTCGATATGGGCGGAGATATTAACCAGACAGCAGAAGCGAATCTCGACATTCAGGAAGTGGCGGAATTCGACGATCTTGAAAAACTTTCTCACGAAGCAGAACTCATGGGGATTTATATTTCTGGGCATCCGCTCGACCGCTATGCCGGTCTCATGAAAGAAATGGCGACGATGCCAATTTCTCATGTGCAGGATACTTTAGGGACTGATCAGAAAAGAAGCATGACTCTTGCTGGAAAAATTACGGGCAAGAAAATTATTTTAACCAAGAAAGGGGACAAGATGTGCTTTGCCACGCTTGAAGACCTGACTGGAAAAATCGAATGCATCGTGTTTCCGCGAGCATTTGCGGAATACGAAGCTCTGCTCAATTCCGATGAGCCGGTTTTAGTTGAAGGCGTCGTTAACCTGCAGGAAAATCCACGCAAAATTCTTGCGGATAAAATTCACAAATTAAAAGAGCATTCAGAAAACAGGATAACCGGGGTTCGCATCAATGTTCAGCTTGAAGATTTAACTGAAATCAAATTGAATAAACTTCGCCAGGTTCTGTTGTCCTATCGCGGTTCAACTCCGATGCACATGATTTTTGAATCGACTGAAGGACGGGCGAGACTTCCATTGGGAGAGCAATACCTGATTAATCCGACTCCACAGATGGCCCATCAGATTAATGAAGTCTTTAACCGCGACGCTGTTAAATTCATCATTGATGGAAGGCTTGAAGATGGAAAAATTGAAGGTGTTCATGCTTAAGACGATTTTCTTATGTCTCATTTTTCTTTTCACCATAAGTGCCGGTGCTGAAGTCAAAAAAATTGAACAGGAAGTTTTTGCGAAAAAAAGCGAAGTCACAGCTGAGATGAGTAAAACGGATTTGTTAACCTTAAACGGAATCCGGCTGATGCTGACTTCTGAACTGGAAAATCTCAAGCTGGATTCAAAACTTTTTTGGGAAAAACTCGATCAAAAAAAATATTCTGCTGCTGATGAATTAAAGGAATTAAAAAATCTCTTTAATGATCTGTCTGTGGCCGAATTTGTCTCTGGCCCGGAAACTGCCCAGCCCCAGTCACAACCCCCGGCAGAAAAGCCCCCGGTTGAGGCCGATGAAAAAATCAGCGGATCGCTCAAAGCTGATCTCGATCTCGAAAAGCTTAAAAATTTTTATGATCAACTGATCAATAATCTTGAAGCGACAAAAATCAAAACGTTTTACATTCTTGCCGATATCGGACTAAGTGGTTCAACGATGTCATGGGAAGATCTTGGCGTTTCCAAGGTAGAAAATTTTTCCGGTGTAATCGTTGATTCGTGGATCAAGCTTGTGCAGAAAGATTTTAAAACATTTGAAGCTGTAATTCCTCTGGAAAAAGATTTTTCAAAAAAACCCGATTATATGAACTCCCGCTCAGTCACGCTCAAGTGGAATTCAATGTTGAAAAAAACCGGTGTCGACGATCATAAGAAAACGGCTTTTTATGAACTGACTGCTCAATATGTATTAGTGAACTCTAAAAGTGGATCAGTTTTACTTTCTTTTGATTTTCCGGTTCAAAAAAGAGAACTCAATAC
>DAIQAU010000066.1:5798-12818 GCA_036781565.1 Bacteriovorax sp.
GTGGATCAGTTTTACTTTCTTTTGATTTTCCGGTTCAAAAAAGAGAACTCAATACTCAAAATAAAAAAGCCTTGAGTTCGTCTCTTGCCAGTCTTGTCTACAATCTGCTGCTGTCTCAATCTTCTAAAATTCAGGGAGTGCTTGAATCGCAGGGGAGCGCTGAGCGTTCCAGAGTCGAGTTAAAGCTTTTAGGCGCCGGTCTTTCGGAAGTCTATTCCCTCAATTCACTATTACAAGATAAGCTTAAAGACTTTAAAGCGTCGGCCAGCATGAAATCTTATTCATCTGGTGAAGCCATTATTCAGCTCGATGCTGATGCGAGTGTCGATCAGATTCTTGATAAGCTGAGTACGGATGGTGGAAAGTTTCCTCTAAACGAGCAAAAAGTACTTCTTTTCAACCGAGCGGACAAAAGTTTTGCATTTATTCCAAAAGACTCTAATAATTAAACCTGGGAGCAGCAAAGCTCCCGGTTACCTTATTAGAGATAGGCGATGAAAACACTCAAGAATGTTTCCTTTGTTTTAATCATCATTCAATTTATTGTGAGCTGTGGTTCCGGCGTTATCCAACGTGATGTGCAGGGAAAGAGACCGCGCATTGAAGAAAGAAAATATTTTTCAGGTGTTAAAAAGAAAGTTGCTCTTCTTCCATTTTTTAATGAATCTCCTTTTGAAAGTGAAGATCTCGAAGTGAATGCAACTGAAGAACTTCGCAATGAACTTTCACGCACCGGTGAATTCATTGTCGATCCAACTTCTTATAAACTTTTTGGGTCCTCAAAAGAAATTTATGTCGGTGGCGGGATGAAGCTTGTGCAATTGACCCGTCAAGCGAAGATCGCAGGAATTAACTTTGTCATTTTCGGGCGAGTCATGGATGCACGTGTTCGCGAGAAGTCAGATGAGATCGGAATCGTGAGACAAACAAAGTCTTATACTGAATCAAAAGTTGAAGTGCGCGTGTTTGACGTTAATGCCGGAAAAGAGATCTATACCGAAACATTGCAAGGTTACGCTGACGATTCAACTTACAGATTCTTTTCATCAGACCGAGAAGATTATTTATCATATAGACGCGATCTTCTTCGCTATGCTGTTCGTGTAGGTGTTCGCAAATCAGTGCCGAAAATTGTCGAGCTTGCCAGCAAACTTGATTGGGTCGGACGTGTTGCAAAAATTATAGGTAACAAAATTTATCTCAATGCCGGACGCGAATCGGGAATTAATATCGGCGACATTCTCAAAATCATCACTGAAGGGACGGAAATTTACGATCCTGAAACAGGTGCGCTGATCGGGATGAGTAAAGGTGATATGAAGGGGACGATTGAAGTCGTCGATTACTTCGGTACTGACGGCGCCATTGCTATTCTTCATTCCGGTGGACAGGTTCTCGAAGGGGACTTCGTTCAGCTATACTAATTCAATTTAATTTTTTATACTGGATAAATGAAATTTCAAACTGCACTTTATCCGGTTTTCAAAAGTCTGGCCTTCAAGGTCGATCCTGAATTTGCTCATGAACTGACATTAAAAGCGATGAAACAGCTTTCGCCTTGGGTGGAAAATGTTCCAACGGATCCGCGTTTTAAGCTGACAGCGATGGGGTTGTCGTTCAAATCGCCAGTCGGACTGGCCGCAGGACTTGATAAAAATGCTGAAGCGATCGGCTTTCTTTCTTATCTGCCTTTTTCTTTCATTGAAGTCGGAACAGTGACTCCACTTCCTCAAAAAGGAAATGATAAGCCTCGATTGTTCCGCTATCCGGAAGAAGAATCGCTTCGCAATTGCATGGGATTTAACAATCAGGGCATGGATAAAATTCTTCACAATATTCAGAATGCCAACAGAAGAGAAAAAATTCTCGGCGTGAACCTCGGCAAAAATAAGCTGACATCAAATGATGATGCTCCTAATGATTACGCAATTCTTTATGAGAAGTTTGCACCTCATGCAGATTATCTCGTGATCAATGTCTCCTCCCCAAATACACCGGGACTTCGCGATCTATTACAAGATAAAGGGTTGAAAGAAATTTTTGCTTCAGTGAACGCGAGACGCATCCAGTTCAGCCGTCCTTTGCTGGTGAAAGTTTCACCTGACATGAGCGAAGACGAACTTCGATCGGTCGTGAATCTCGTAAAAGAATATCAGCTCTCGGGAATCATCGCGACGAACACAACGATCATGCCGGAAAGAGGGCAAGGCGGAGTTTCAGGAAAGCTTCTTTTGGAAAAAGCAAAGAAGACGAGATCTTTTCTTTTAAAAGAATTGAAAGAGACTCCCGAGATTGAACTTATTGGCGTCGGTGGTTTTTCATCTTATGAAGAGATTAAAGACTATTGGAGAGAGGGAGGCAGACTCGTGCAATTGTATTCTGCATTCGTTTTTCAAGGGCCATCATTGTTGTTTGATATCGAGAAAAAATTAGCGGCAGATATGGATAAAATGAATACAGCGAGCTTCGATGAGTTTCTCCACTCGCTGAGAAAATCCTAACGGCAAGTAACTTTTAAATTTTCCTGAACCTGATTGTCTTCAATAACTGAAAGAACACCTTCTGTTCCTTCCTTATTCAATTGAAGAATAAATTTCACCTGCTCAGTATCTTTTAATTCTGAAACATAAATTTCGCCCTGAACTGTCTTGCAGTTTCTTGCGGCGATTGTTTTGATCTTATTATAAATCGCTGTCGGTGGAACCGGTGGAATGGCATGCGCCCCGAAAGAAACAAGCAAAACGGCCATTGTTAAAACAGATTTAAAACTCATAGGAGTCTCCTGAAAACTGAAAATTCAGATTAAGTTTTGCTAAGGTTAACATGCCCTCAAAAACTGTGGGGAAAAGTGTAAATTTTTCAGGAGATCTTAAAGGTAATTAGGGCGCGTTTCGTACTCGATAGGGTCCGAAATTCCGGCCTTTTGAAACCCGCGGAGGCGTAAAGCGCAGGAATCGCATACACCACAGGCCTTATCGTTTCTCTCGTAGCAGGACCAGCTGAATTCCAGTGGGGCCTTCAGTTCTACGGCCTTTTTAACGATTTCGTCTTTCTTTAAATAAATAACTGGCGTGATGACTTCAATATCGCCGTTTTTTGTTCCTTGCTTGATAAGTGCATTCATCGCTTCGTAATAACTTGGACGACAGTCTGGATAGCCTGAAGAGTCCTCGTAAACTGCACCGATATAGATCTTCTTGGCGCCAATGACTTCGGCCCAGGAAACGGCCATAGAAATGATATGTGTATTTCTGAAAGGGACATAAGAATCGGGAATTTCTGCATTCGGTCCCTGTGAATCACCTTTGTATTTTTTGACATCAATTTTATCGTCAGTCAGAGAAGAACCACCGATTTGTTTTAAGAAAGAGATGTCGATAATTTTCTGATGAGATTCAGGAACGTGATAGAACTCGGCAATTTTTTTAAAGCTTTCGAGTTCGCGTTTTTCCGTTCTCTGTCCATAATTCAAATGAAGGAAAGCGAGATTTTCGTGTTTGGTTGAAGCGATAGCGGCGGTGACTAGAGAGTCCATTCCGCCGCTGACTAAACATACTGCTAATTCTTTACTTTTTGTGGTCATGCGTACTCTTTTTTACGCTCGTTCAGCTTCTCCCTTGATGTAAGCGAGGAGCTTGTCTGTTTTCGCCTGAGCGTTCTTTTTCTTTTCGGCGAGTGTGCCCGATTTTTCCTGAATCATAAAGTAGAATTTAATCTTTGGTTCAGTTCCAGATGGGCGCAGGTAAAACTGGTCGCCGTTTTCAAAGAAAAAGCCCAGAACATTGCTCTTTGGAAGGCCTTCGATGCCTTCTGAGTAGTCTTTCACTTTTAAAATTGTATTTCCGGCAAGTTCCTTATCCTTCATTGAACGGAAGTTTGTCATGATTCGTGAAATTTTTTCCTGTCCTTCTTTTCCGAAATAATCAAGAGAAAGGAGAGTTTCATTGGTAAAGCCAAACTCTTCATAAATCTTGTCGAGAGCTTCAACAAGGTCAAGTCCTTTCAATTTATAGTACAAAGCAACTTCCGCCATGAGTGAGACTGAACTTACGCCGTCTTTATCGCGGGCAAAGTTGTGAGACAGATAACCGAACGATTCTTCTGTTGCGAAAACAAATTGTTTCGTTGGTTCTTTGGTCTCGATTTCATTCATCTTCCCGCAGATCCATTTAAAGCCGGTGAGCGTATTGTAAATGGTCACGCCGAATTTTTCACAGATGACGTCGAGCAGGGACGTTGTCACTATACTTTTCACAGCGTAGGCATTGTTTGAAAGACGGTTCTGTTCTTTAAGTGTTGTGAGAATGTAGTGAAGCTTTAAAACACCGATCTGGTTTCCTGTCAGATAAACAGTTTCACCTTTGTGCTTAATGGCCACTCCAAGGCGGTCCGTATCGGGATCAGAACCCATCACAATATCTGCATTCAATTTTTCCATTAATTCCACTGCGAGTTTAAGCGCCGAAGGATTTTCCGGATTGGGGCTTTTCACCGTCGGAAAATTTCCATCCGGCTTTGCCTGTTCAGGTACAACATGGAGATCAGAGAAGCCCAGGTCGTGAAGGGCGCGGGTGCACGGAACGAGACCCGCCCCATGAATAGGTGTATAGACAACTTTTAAACGAGACCCATTATCGCGGCAAAGTTTTAAATTTGGGGCCGTCGATAAAATCGCTTCATGATAGGCATCTTCAACTTGCTGGCCCATCCATTCAATGAGTCCTTTAGAGACTCCATCATCAAAAGAAATATGTTTAATCGTGCCAAAGTCATTGATGGCGTAATAATGGTTAATGATGTTTTGATCGTTTGGCGGAGTGACTTGTGCGCCGTCTGACCAGAAAACTTTGTAGCCGTTGTATTCCGGCGGATTGTGAGAAGCCGTGATCATGACCCCTGCTTGCGCTTTTTTCAAACGAACGGCAAATGAGAGCATCGCTACCGGATTTAATCTTTCATAAATATAGGCCTTAATCCCATTGCCCGCCATGACTTCAGCAGCAGTCCTTGCGAACTCAACAGACATTCTTCTTGAGTCATAGGAGATACAAATCGCAGGAGCTGCGGTTTTCTGCGCCAGAACTTCGGTACAAAGCGCCTGCGTGGCCTTCCTGATCGTGTAAGTATTGATGCGATTGATGCCTGCGCCGAGGATGCTTCTAATCCCCCCGGTGCCGAATTCGAGATCTTTATAAAAGCGCTCATCAATTTCTTTGAGATCCTTTTTTTCTATCAGCGATTGAATTTCTTTTCTTGAATCAGCATCAAAAAGGGGATTCGCGGCCCAGGCCTTGGCACGTTCAAGAGAGCTATTCGCGTTTAGATTTTCCATTATCTTTTTCCTATATTTATTGGTGGCATGAATACGAAAACGTCAGTCAGAAGAGGATTCTAAGAAATGTCCATGGCATTTGCAATATTTACGCTCTGTTTTCCCTTTAAGAATCGTACTTTTTTAGCTAAAATACGAATGACTTTTTCTTATTTGTTACGCGGAGGATTTAATAATGCCAAACCCAAAAATGAAACATAAATCAAACGTCCCAGGAGCATGGTACTGCACTGATCCTGATGATGATAACGGCGAAGGCTGTATTGCATGTAACGTTTGCTACACCGGCGCGCCTGATTTCTTCAAAGAAGATGAAGACGGCAATGCTTACGTAGGGAAACAACCGACAACTCCGGATGAAATTGCCCTTTGTCAGGAGCAACTGGAAGCTTGTCCGGTTAACTCAATCGGCAAGAACGGGTAATCTGAACAGATGAATCCTTCATCTGAGCAAATCTTATCGACCGTTCTTTTTCTTATCGCGATCCTTCATACTTTCTTTGTCAGTAAGTTTGAACGGATCGCGCACCGTTATACAAAAAATTCTATAGCTCAAAATACATTTCATCTTCTGTCTGAAGTTGAAGCTGTCTTTGGTCTCTGGGCATTTGTCTTTCTGGTATTTTTCGTTATTAACAGCGGACGGCTTCCGGCCATCGCTTATCTTGAAACGCTTAACTTTAATGAACCGATTTTTGTTTTCGTCATTATGTGTATGGCGGCCACAAGACCCGTTATTGTTCTCGCTGAAAAAATTATTTTCTTTTGCTCTAAGCTGCTGCCTTTTTCAGAGCGGATGAATTTTTATCTGGCAACAATGATTATTGGTCCACTCTTAGGTTCACTGATAACCGAACCTGCGGCCATGACAGTTACTGCTCTTATTTTGCTGCAGACAATTTTCTCTGAATCCATTTCACTGAAACTGAAATATGCCACGATTGGGCTTTTATTTGTGAATGTTTCGATTGGAGGGACGCTTACGCATTTTGCTGCTCCACCAGTGCTCATGGTTGCCAGAACGTGGAACTGGGATACGGCGTTTATGTTAGCTCATTTCGGTTACAAGGCCGTCATCGCCGTTATACTTTCAACTTCTCTTTTTACCTGGATGTTTAAAAAAGAATTGAAAGGTTTAATTCGCAAAAAAGAAGTTCCGGAAAATTATCTTATACCGCGTGGATGGAAGATGTTTGTTCATGCGCTTTTTCTCTTTGGGGTCGTTTACTCTTCCCATCATCTTGTCGTTTTTCTCGGATTATTTATTGTTTTCCTTGGGTTTGTTTCCATCACAGAAAAGTATCAAGATGAATTAAAATTAAAACAATCCTTGCTGGTCGGTGTATTTCTTTCGGGTCTTGTGATCCTGGGGACGATGCAATCCTGGTGGCTGCGACCGCTTCTCGCTCATATGAGTGATGTAGTTCTCTTTTTTGGGGCGACAGCGCTGACGGCCATTACAGACAACGCCGCTTTGACTTACCTTGGTTCACTCGCTTCACTTAGTGATCTTTCAAAATATTCATTGGTCGCAGGTGCTGTTGCAGGTGGCGGATTAACCGTCATCGCCAATGCGCCGAACCCGGTAGGTTTTGGAATTCTTCGTGAGAGTTTTGGTCATGAAGGCATCAATCCTGTGAGATTATTTCTCTGGGCGCTGATACCGACCACGATCGGAATTCTTTGTT
>DAIQAU010000067.1:0-5778 GCA_036781565.1 Bacteriovorax sp.
GGATTCTGGAAACGTCCAATGACGACTGTATTATCGTTGCGCCAGAGATAAAGAATCTTGGTGTGTTCCAGTTCATCATCCGAAAGCATGTCCCGGAAAATCCAATCTTCCGTCGCGATGTTGAACCACGGATCAAAGGTATCAGAAATGAGTACACGCAATTTTGTTTTCATAAAACTCTTTTAGATTGTTTCAGGTTCATCACTTGTTTCTTCTTCGCTCACTGTCGCTTCGGCGACCGAGAGATCAGGAGCTTGTCTTTCCCATGTAAAATGAGAATTCAATTGCTCAGCATATTCCTGTTCGCCTATGTAACCGCCCTGTCTCATTTTCAAAAGAACTGAATCAACAATTCTCTGAGCAAATGGTGTGAGCGATTTCATGTGAAATGACTTTGCGTACTTAACCGGACTCGGCAAAAGCATAGCGAGAAAAGCGGCTTCGCGGGCAGTCAGTTGATCAGGCCTTTTATTAAAATAATATTTTGTGGCCGCCCCGATCCCGTAAACGCCTTTTCCATACTCAATGACATTCAGATAGGTTTCCAGAATTTTCTTTTTATTGGCGTGCTTTTCAATGGCAAGGGCCATGACCATTTCCTGACCTTTTCTGAATAAAGTTCTATCGCTGCTTAAGAAAAGATTTTTCACAAGCTGCTGAGTGATAGTAGAAGCTCCCCGCACTTTTTTCTTTTTCTTGTTTCTGGTTTTAACTGTTTTGTCGATGGCATCAGTGAGCTGCTCAAGATCATAGCCCGGATGTTCATAAAATTTCCCATCTTCACTTGATATGATTGCGCCCTGAATGCGTTTGGAAATTTTTTCGAGAGGAACCCAATTGCCAGGCATTGACAGCGTTCGTTCATAAGCAGGTTTATTGTCATTGACCGTGACGACGTAATAACTTTCCTGTGCTTTAACGATGGCATAAAAACGAACCATCGTTGGATAGAGCAATTTCACAAAGAGTCCCGCCAGAAGGAGCCAGCTGACGATAATCAATCGGGTCTTCAGACGGCTGAAGCGATCGGCAAAGGTCAATCTTTTTTCCTGAGAGGGAGTGTTCATATGGCCTATAAATACCAGATTTCTTGCGCGCTGGCCTCTGTAAAGGTCTTTAGTCAGATAAAAATTACACCCGCCCCTTCACCAAAATCCTGAGCATGGTAAGTTGTATCTGATAAAACAATGGGAGAACTCAAATGAAAAAACTAGTTATAGTCGCAATGGCCGCCCTTTTTACTGGTAGATCTTTTGCTCTTGAAGCAGGAACTAACGCCCTCGCTTATACACTGGCAGAAACTATTTATACTGCAGCACTAGGTGTCGCCACAACTGAGGCCACAAGTTTAGCTGTTTCGTCAAAAAGCCAGAAGGCCGAAGCTCAAAGAATCCAGAATGAAGCTCAGCTGTATTTACAAACTGGAAAAACATCTCTCTTTTTGGAAAGTAAAATTCAAATGGCAAAAGAGCTTGATTCAACTCTTTCTGATGACGAAGCTGTTGATCTTTTAATTGAAGCTTCAAAAATTATTTTAAAGTAATCTTTTTTAAACAAAAAAGGGCCGGAATTTCTTCCGGCCCCCTTCACTAGAATTTCTTGTGTAAGTAATTAGAGGGTTACACCAAATACTTCCGGAAGAAATTTCTGTTCAAGATTTTGTGATGTCGTTCCAAGCTTTTCAGCAATTTTAGAAAGAACATCTTTTTTAGCTTTCTGGTCTTGTGCCGCCTGAGCGATCTCTTCAAGGCTTACACCAGTAAGAGTTTTAAGGTCAGAAAGAAGTGCTGATTGATCTTCAACTGTCAGTTCTCCGCCTCCACGAGACATCATTTTTTCAATTTTCGATCCGAGAGTTACCATCGACATAGAAGTTTCAAGGCTCACGTTATAAGTGAAAGAAACTTTAGCTGCTTTTTCGTAGAATCTCTTTTTCTCCTGCTCGCGGGCCTGAAGACTTACGTCCGTCGTACCAGCTTCATCTTCATAGAGGTAACCAGAATTTCTTCCTTCATAGTAGCCAGAACCAGTATTGTAATCGACAACTTCATAATCATTTCCATAGGTGTCTCCACTTACTCTGCCTGCGAGGATATCGCCTCGTTCGATTGATCTGAATTCAGAAGCTACTGCGCGGTTATTTGAATAATAGTCGTAGTAAACGATCGTGCGGACATAGTTCAGACTAACCGCTTTATATTCGCTGTATTTTGCATCCCAGATAACAAACCATTGCTCCTGGCCTGCTTGTTGAGAACGAAGTGTTTCGTTTGTATAAAGTTGAACCGATGAAGAATAAGTTCCATCGACATTGTTAAGAGCTGTAACAAATTCTGAAGCTAGAATATTTGGTGAAGTGTAAGCACCATAAGTAGATGTTGAACCGCCGCCAGTTGATCCGCCTGGACTTGTTCCACCAGTTGATCCACCACCGCCGCCGCCACCGCCTCCACAGCTTGCCAGAGCAAGCATAGAAACAAGTGCTGCGAGTTTTAATGCATTTTTCAGATTCAAAGTTTTCATGTGTGTCTCCCCCTCTATTAGATCCACATAGGTTATTCTCTATATCGATGTATATCAGGGGATTAAAAAGGAAGTCGAGCCCCTAACAAGGGCCGTAAGTGTTTAGTAGAAAGCTGACATTTTTTCGGGCGCACTTTGGCCCTTTTCTTCATTTGAGAAAAGA
Source organism: Bacteriovorax sp. (assembly GCA_036781565.1). GTDB lineage: Bacteria > Bdellovibrionota > Bacteriovoracia > Bacteriovoracales > Bacteriovoracaceae > Bacteriovorax. The sequence continues at coordinate 2,687 of DAIQAU010000067.1, forward strand.
AATTGGTGTTAGAGTGATTCCAATTTCAACTTTAGACGGTGATCAACTCTGTAATAATTTTACGAAGTTTAATATCAAGAATTTCTTTTTCAGAGACGAGGGAGGAATCGAGAAGCTCTCTGACCTTATCGAGGTCCGTTTTTGAATTGAGAGCTTTCATGAGCAGCTCCCGTCCATTCTCCCCGAGAGAAAGATTTTTTATCACCTGAAGGATATAAAGTTCCAGTTTTGTTCTATACGTTTTTCTAAGCACCAGCGAGTGCTGATTCATGGACTCAATATTTTCTTTGATCAGCTCGAGGGCCGCAACTTCGTCAGGCAATTTTTCTTTTACGACGTTTTCAATCTCAGTCATAATCTCAAGTGAAGAAGACATTTTTTCTTCCGCTTCAGTTCTCGACTGCATTTCTTCCTGCAAAGGAACGCCATAACCATTTACAGCAAGTTTTTCAAAGTTCAAGGTCATTGCACTTTGGGCCTTGCGTTCGATCTGCTGTATTTTTTCATCTTTATTATTCATCAGATATTCAGCTGCTTTTTTACGAAATACAGCTGCTCTTGAACGAAGAATCTGCTGTTCCATAACTGAAAAAGACGAGGCCACGACAAGTCGTTTTTTCAAAGTCACAAGTTCATCGTGAAGATTTTCAGTGACTGTTTGTGAAGTAGTAAATTTCAAAAACTGTGAACGACGATTGGTACTTGAACTTTCCTGGATAAAACTCAAAAGCTGTTCTTTGTCCTTTTTTTCCGATTTCAATTTGTAGCCATAGGCAAGTTGATAGGCAATCATCAACTGAAGAGAGCGTGCTTTAAAAACTTCCTGGTCGCCGTTTTTCAGCGATACAAATTCCAGCCTGTCGAGATCTTCAAGTACTCCCTTTGGAGAGACTGAATGATATTGGTCGAGCTCTGAACGCTCAAGCGCTCCTTTTAAAAGATTGTAAGACTCAACTGCACAGTTGTTCGTCACAAACTTATAAGAGCCACGATAATTCCAGTGATCTTCAAGAACCTTGTTTAAAATATCTGTTTTCTCTTTTGCATTCAGGTTGAGTGGATAAGAAATGACATCTCTCAATTCATCCCGATTATACTCATCAAGGACATCACCAAAATTCAGAATAAACAGCATCGATGGATATCCGCCGAAAAGCCCTTTCATATAGTTCAGGGTCGCATCTTCAACGTTCGCTCTATAGCTGACAACGAGATGATAGAGTTTATCTTCCAGACACTTCTTCCCAAAAGGTGTGGCAGGAATTAATTGATTCGTGATCGGATCATAATGTTCAGGCGCACACAGAACAATTCTGAACATCGAATGACCAAACCCGCTGGAAATTTCTTTTCCGGGTGCGGCCAGCAGATAATCTATGCGGTAGACGCGCGAAGGATCCAGCTTAACAGGATAAAACCCGGCAGACGTGGACATCATGACGGATCTATTCAGCTGGCATTTACCATCGGCCATTTTGCCGGTTCCGAGCACTGATTTAAGATAATCAAACATCGCAGGTCTTCTGCAGGCAAATTCTGAATCCATGACGAAATATTCAGCATTAACGGCGAAGGCCTCGACAGAGTTCTGCAATTCATAAGGATCTGCAGGTCGCATGGCCTCTGTATTCCTGTTCTTTATTTTTAAGAGGCTTTTTTTAAAGCCGGCCTTTTGAAGAAAATCCACAGACGTCGAAATATTGTGTCCGTTATTGTCAAAGGCATGAGCAAGTTCATGGACGATGGTTGAAAGGGCCTGATCATAAAGTGTCTTGTGCTGACAAGTGATGGCAGTTGTTTCTTCCGGGCCTTTGACTAGAACATTCACGACGGCCTGATTCAACGTCAAAGTTTTGGTTCTGTGATTATATTCCCCGTAGATGAAAGCTTTTTTTGTTTTATCAATTTTATTTTCACAGATGTCTGCCGGAATGGATTGATGCTCGCTGAGCTTTTCAACTTTCAACTGAATATCGCCTGGAAGACCGGCCTTGAAATTTTCAGGAAGAAGATCAGAGACTTTTTGAAAGGCCAGGAGAAGCGCTGTTTTTTCATGACCGGACGCCTTTTTGATCTGAATTGATAATTCAGAGGAAAGCGCAGGAAGCGCGAAAAAGGCGAATAGGATGAGCAGCGTTTTCATGATTGAAACTAAAGCAAAGTTGGGACCAAAGGCCCGCCCCCTAACTTCTTAGTATCCCTGCAGTTGTGAATTGAGGAAATCATGAAAGTGTCTAAAGTTTAGACATCTGTTTTAATTGTAGCTAAAGATTGTATGCGTTTTAAAATGTCCGCAAGATTTTCATAAATTTCAGCTTTGGCGCCCACTAAAGAATAATTGCCTTTCAGCAATAGTGTTTTGGGAATAGCCGGACCTTCTATTTCCAGAATGTCAGTTGGCTTATCTCCCACCATGAATGATTGGGAAAGATCGATATCGTATTTGTCGCGGGCCTCAAGCATCATTCCAGGGCGGGGCTTTCTACGTACGCTGTCAAATTCGCAACAGTAAAACCAATCATCCACACGAAGACCTCTGGCCGCAAGGTATTCGCTCATTTTTTTGTGAAGAACGAGAATGTCTTCTTCGCGGTATTTGCCGCGGGCAACACCTGATTGATTAGTGAGAACAATAACCAGGTATCCATTTTCGTTGGCAAAACGGATAAGATCAAAAATGCCATCCACCCACTCAATATCTTCCCAGCGATACGTATAGGTCTTATCGACATTGAAAATTCCGTCGCGATCTAAAAACAGGGCCTTTGTCATTCTTTTACCTTTATTGAGCAATTTATTTTATACGCAGCGGTTGTGAATTTGTTCATGGGCTTAACTCTCACCTGCAAAACAACTTTTCCAATCTGGATGTCAACTGAACTGGACAAATCTTTTATCGGAAGAATAGTGCATTTCTTTTCTTTTATTTCAAAAAGATCCGCAAATCTTTTGATGGAAATATTTTTCAGTTCATAGTCCTGATGAAAACAATTCACCTGGACGATCTCTGCGTGACCAAATCCGCAAAGTGCGTAAAGCGAATCAAAAAATGTCTTTGGATTTTCTTTTTGCAATTCTTCCAGAAGACTTCT
>DAIQAU010000067.1:5878-12019 GCA_036781565.1 Bacteriovorax sp.
GCGAATCAAAAAATGTCTTTGGATTTTCTTTTTGCAATTCTTCCAGAAGACTTCTTAGCTTTAAAGCAACACGATAATAATTTTCATGAACAATCGTTCTCATCTCTGCCGGCAACTCACCGGGAAGTTCAGTGTATTGCTGTGACCATCTTGAATCAAACTGTCCTTTCCATTCGAGATCTGCAAGAGCATAAAGTCTGTGTCCCATGACCAGAAAAGACTCATCCACTTCCTGATTGAGTTCAGCTTGAAATCGGGCAGACATGGCGCCGAAGGAAGAAAAATATTTGGCGAGAAAACTTTTAACGCCGGCACTTTTAGTGTTTACAAAACTATGGTCTTTAGTGAGTTTAAGACTGAGGGCCAGCTTCTTTTTTTCCCCCTCTTCTGTGAGATAAGTTCCGACAATATCCGTTTCATTCCAGAGATCGTTATCATTCGTGGCGACCATTTTCCCAATGACGTGCCATTGATCAAATTTATACGCGGTCGAAATTTCTTCCCAGATTTTTTGAACTGTCACTCCTGCGAGTGTCGGAAGTTTGACAAGTAAACGCGGTTCATGTGTGCGAATCATTTCTTCATAAGACCCGAGTCTTTCTTTGAAATCAGCTGGAAGATCGAGTAAAAACTGGTGCTCTACTTCACTTTTTCTCGCCAATCCCTGAGCGACAAGAAATTCAAAAAGATTGCCCTTAAATTCATTTAAGATGGCTTCTTTTTGGATTTGATTACTGTAGTCAACATTTTTCATATGGAGTGATTCTTTTCAAAATAAGTCTTTTCAAAGCATGTAACTCTTTCTAGACTAGTACAAACAAAGAACTGGTCTGTCCTATTGTCACTTAAATAGTAGCAGAGGCCCTCAAGGAAGAAAATGAATTCATTTCCTTCATTACTTGAAAGTATTAGCGATCTGGATAAACTTCAGATCGACGCTCTTCTCTCTCTTGCTTCCAAATTTAAACATCGCGAATCTGAATCAACATTATTTACTTACAAACGTCCCATTATAGCGACTTCGTTCCTTGAAAACTCAACGCGCACAAAACATTCATTTGCTATCGCCATTCAAAAAATGGGTGCGATGTATATCGATTTTAATGCGGAAACTTCGAGTCTTAAAAAAGGCGAAAGTTTAGAAGAGACATTTTTGACTCTTTTCAATCAAGGCGTGAACCTCTGCATTTTCAGAGGAAGTGTTTCGCACCAATTGAGTCAGTTTAGAGAAAATCCACCGATAAAAATAATCAACGGCGGCGACGGTGTGAATGAACATCCGACTCAGGCCTTGCTGGATCTTTTTACTCTGATTGAAAAAGAACCGGATCTCGAAGGAAAAACCTTGGCTATTTTCGGCGACAATATTCATTCCCGCGTAGGTCATTCGCTTTGCAAGCTTCTTCCTCTTTTCGGAATGAAAGTGATTCTTTGCGGACCCAAACATTTTCTTCCTGAAAAACAAACTCTGCCAGCAGGCGTTTCGTGGTCGGACAACCGCGATGAAACTCTGGCAAAATGCGATTTTATTTATCTTCTAAGAATTCAAAAAGAACGTCACGATCCAGCAATCGCGTCTTCTGATTCCTCCGATTATCACAAACTCTTCGGTGTGACTTTGGATCAATTAAAAAGAATGAATAAACTCATTCCTGTCTTGCACCCAGGACCTGCCAATATCGGAGTTGAACTCGATCATGATTTGATCAAATCTTCTCTCTATAAAGGCTACGAGCAAGTACAGAACTCAATCCCTATGAGAATGGCCATCATACAATCAATGCTCGTTAACAACGACAAAAATATTGGAATCATCAATGGAGAAAAGTTTTAATCTCTCGCTTAAGAAGTCTATTGCCTATCTTCATTTCGAAGATGGAACTAAATTTAAAGGTTACGTTAACAGAGAGGGAGATGATCCCCAGCTACAAAAGGGATTATGGGGAGAAGCTGCTTTTACCACGGGAATGAGCGGTTATCAGGAAACGATCACTGATCCTTCTTTTCTCGGTCAGCACATTATTTTTACCAATGCTCATATCGGCAACTATGAAAGAAACCCTGACATAGACGTCGCCCAGTCGAAAAAATCTTTCGCTACTTGTATCATTGCCCGGAATTTTTCCTACAATGAAACTCTTGCCAGACTCGATTCGCCGCTTTTTTCCGGCGTCGATACAAGAAGACTTGTCCGTTATCTGACAGGTCCGAAAAAAAGCTCTCACAAATCTGTTTTAACTTTTCAAAGCACGACTCCTTCAAAAGAAGAATTTGCTCAGGCAAGGCTGATCACAGATGATTTGCCGCTCGTTTCACAGAAACAAAAAATCGTTCATCGCGATGGCGCCAATCCGATTGTCATCATCAATTATGGAGTCAAGCAGGCGATCATTGATCAGACAGTGAGTTTGGGTTATCCCACCATCTCGCTTCCTCACACGGCCAAGGCCGCAGATGTTTTTGCGCTCAATCCGCGTCTGATTCTTTTATCAAACGGTCCGGGGGATCCAAGAAATTTTAAACCTGAAATTGCAGTTGTCCGTGAACTCCTACAAGGTAAAGTTCCGGTCAGAGCAATATGTCTGGGTCACCAGTTGATTGCAGCTGCTCTCGATATCAAAGTTATTAAACTTCCTTTCGGTCAGCGTGGAGCAAATCACCCGGTAATTGATCACGTCACCAATAAAATTGTCATCACCTCGCAAAACCACGGTTACGCTATCGACACTGAGGCCTTTAATCAGAAGAAAACAAATAATCTGATGAACAGAGAACTTTTTGTTCAGCATACCTCTCTCTTTGATGATTCCATCGAAGGGATTGCAAGCTCTGACCATTTTGTGAAATCAGTTCAGTTTCACCCGGAGGCCAATCCCGGTCCACATGATGCCCATGAATTTTTCATGGAGATCAAAGATTTTCTCGAAGGAAAATTAAAAGAATCAATCGATACTAAAAAACTTTATCCCTTCCACAAACTCAATAAGAGATTAAAAAAACCGACGCCATACAAACGCATCCTTTTAATTGGATCGGGTCCGATAAAAATCGGCCAGGCTTCCGAGTTCGATTATTCAGGTACACAGGCGCTGAAAGCGCTTAAAGAAGAAGGCATTGAAGTTGTTCTTCTGAATTCCAATCCGGCCACCATCATGACCGATCCGGAAATGTGCGCGCGGACTTATATTGAACCGATTACAAAAGAAACCATCAAAAAAATTATTCTCAAAGAAAAAGTAGATGCTGTCCTCTCAACAATGGGCGGACAAACTGCGCTTAATCTTTGTGTGGAACTTGAAGAAGAACATTTTCTTCGCGATCACAACGTTGCTCTTCTCGGTGCCAACGTGGATACAATCAAAAAAACAGAAGACCGCGGCCTCTTCGCTAAAGAACTCGATAAGCTCGGCTACTCTACAGGGAAACGCTTTACGGCCAATTCAGAGGCCGAAGCATTGACGATGGCCGAAACAATGGTTCAGTTCCCTTTAATCATCCGCCGCGATTTTGCGCTCGGAGGTAAGGGAGCAGCTCTCGTCTGGAATTCAGAAGAGCTCAAAGAAGTTTTCACCAGTGATATTAAATTTCCGGTGACAATGGAAAAATCTCTCGTAGGCCAGAAGGAAATCGAACTTGAAGTCATGGTCGATTCAAAACGCAACGGCGTCATCATCTGTTCCATTGAAAATGTCGATCCGTGCGGAATTCATACTGGAGATTCAATCACTGTTGCTCCGGCCATGACCATCAGTGATCGTTGCATGCAAAAACTTCGTACAATGACTCTCACGATTGCTAAGCACATGGGTGTTGTCGCGGGTGGGGCAAACGTTCAGTTTGCCATTAATCCCGACAACGAAGATGATATCACTGTCATTGAAATGAACCCGCGCGTGTCGCGCTCGTCGGCGCTTGCATCCAAAGCAACAGGCTACCCTATTGCTAAAATTTCTGCGCTTCTGGCAATTGGTTATACTCTTGCCGAAATTCTCAATGATATTACTAAAGCTTCACCGGTGGCGTTTGAACCGACACTTGATTACGTCGCTCTTAAAATTCCGATTTTTCCTTTTAATAAATTTCCAAGTTCAAGCAAGACTCTCGGCCCTCAAATGAGATCAGTCGGCGAAGTTCTCGCTCTCGGTGGAAGTTTCAATGAATCCTTCTTAAAAGCTCTCAGAGCACTTGAAATGGGTCTTGAAATACCGAGCCTGTCGCAATTAAAAAGTACACCCGTCGATATGGATATCGAGTACATCCGCGGCCGTTTAAAAACACCAAATGAATTGTCTCTTCTCACCGTTCTTGAAGCTCTTCGCGCCGGAATGAGCGTGGATGAAATTCATGACCATTCGAAAATCACTAAATGGTTTATCGAACAGATGGAGCTGATTATAGCTGCCGAAGTGAAAATGAAAAAAGAGAAGAACATTTTCAAATGTGCAGATTCTTTTCTGGAAATCAAGAACACAGGTTTCTCTGATAAACACATAGCTTTCCTGACCAATAAATCTCAAAAAGATATTCTGGCCTTCAGGTTTCAGCATAACATCTTTCCGGTTTACAAGGCCGTTGATACCTGCTCCGGGGAATTTACGGCAGAGACTCCGTATTTTTATTCGACTTATGCAGAAGAAAATGAGGCCATTTCCCTTTCACAGAAAGGGAAATCAGTGGCGATTCTCGGCTCTGGACCAAACCGCATCGGACAGGGAATTGAATTTGATTATTCTTGTGTAAAATCATGTGAGCGTCTTCGCGAAAAAAATATTTTATCCATTATGATCAACTCAAATCCTGAAACAGTCTCAACAGACTACGACAGTTCCAATCGTCTTTACCTGTCGCCACTTTTCTCTGAGGATTTGTTTGATATCCTTCTCAATGAAAAACCTTATGGCGTGATAGCTTCTTTCTCCGGCCAGACGGGCATTCAGTTGCGCGAACATCTTGAGCAAAGTTTCCGTGCAGAATTTTTTAAAATTAATTTTCTGGGCCCAACCTGGAAAATGCTTGAGACCACGGAAGACCGTAAGAAATTTTATGAACTCACACGTGAAACAAAACTTTCTCACACCGTTTCCAGAGAAGTGTCAGGAAAGAAAAATCTCGTCAACGCCATGGTTGAAATCGGACTTCCAGTTATCATTCGTCCCTCTTTTGTTATCGGCGGCGAATCGATGTATATCTTTTATAACCACGAAGACTTAAACGATCTTCCAAAATCAATGAAAGATCAGCTCTCTGACGGCAATGCGGTTTTCCAGGTTGAAAATTACCTTGAAAATGCAATTGAATATGACGTGGACCTTGTCCGCGATCAATTCGGAAACTTTTGTTTTACAGTATGTGAGCATATTGAATACGCCGGCGTTCACTCAGGTGACTCCGGAATGATTACTCCTCCGGTAGTTCTCACTCAGAAACTTTATAATGATCTGAAAACAATTTCTTTTGATCTGGCCAACAAACTAGAAATTGTGGGCCCGATAAATTTTCAATTTGCTATAAAAGAAGGAAAAATTTTCTGTATTGAAGCGAACCCTCGCGGATCGCGAACTCTTCCGTTTCTTTCGAAGGCCTACAATATTTCACTTCCTAAGATAGCCACAGATGCCATGCTGGGTGATCGAATCGAAAACCTTGAGCAGCCTTTGTCGGGATTCTTCAGCGTAAAACAATCAACATTTCCTTTTGATCGCTTCATCCAGGACAATATTCTCCTCGGACCAAAAATGCGTTCAACCGGCGAGACAATGGGAATTGACCGCGACAAAGAAAAAGCGATTCTTAAATCTTATCAGGGCAATTATCCCAAACTAGGCGAACGCGGTAAAATTCTCATGAGTCTTGCGGATCATACGAAAGACCAGATTCTTCCTTACCTCAAGTCTCTTTATAAAATTGGTTTTACATTTGTGGCGACCAGAGGAACTTGCGATTACATCAAGAAACAGGGTCTCCCTTGCGAGCTGGTAAAAAAGATCGATGAAGGCGGACTCACAATTCTCGAGGCCCTTAAAGATGAAAAGATGAAAATGGTTTTCAATACTCCTCAAAACCAGGGTCAGTCGCAAAACGATGGCGAGCACATCAGAAACTCGGCGATTCAATATGCGATTCCTTGCTTTACCAGACCGG
>DAIQAU010000068.1:0-4487 GCA_036781565.1 Bacteriovorax sp.
TCAGAGCTTCTTCTTTTTCTGCTTCTTTGGCACCGTCATAAGCGATATGGATAAAATCGTCGCCTAATCCTCTATAGATCAAAATACGCTGATCCATTGGCACCGGGTTTCTTATGACTTCAAGATACGTATCCCAGAAGCGTTTTTCAAAAGGCGCCATTTCTTCATAAGGAAGATATTTTTGAAGCAAATCGGCGACGCCCTTTCGATCGTTCTTCGCAACCAGAGTTTTAAATTGTTTTGCGTCCGGTGCTTTATCGAGTTTATCCATTAAAGCCTTGCGTTTTTCAGCCAGGATCTTTCTTTGTTTTTTTAATTCTTTGATATCGTTTGTAAGTTCAGATCGCAGCTCCGAAGAGGCTGCCAGGCGTTCATTATAATTGGCCGGAGTACTGAGAAACCCGCCGTAGAATCCGTCAGTATTGCTTTCTCTGATCTTTAAAAAATTATCAAGAGCAATCGGATCACCTTCGTGGGCGTTGTAATACATTTCAAACAATGAAAGAGGATTCTGTAATCCTCCTCCGCCAGAAAGTTTTTTAATTAAGTGGCTGAGCTCGTAAGCAGCATCAGCATCTTTAAAAGCATTTTTGGAGTGGATAATTTTTAAAACGTATTGGTCGTCTATGATTTCAAACTGCAGTCTGAAAGCGACATCGTCAGGCAAATCTTTGGAAAGTTCTGTAACCACTGACGTTTTTCCACTTACCATGAGTGAAGGAAGATAGTTCTTTTGAAAATCTTCTGCAGCTATATTAGTTCCTGTTTTAATAGAGAAAACTTCATGAACTGTAATTGTCTGAGCAATCTTTTTCGCAGCAGGATCGCGCACGCCAATGAAACCGCAACTGAATTGCAACAGCATTGCGATAGATAAAAGTATCTTCATAAAAAGAGCGCTAGAATTTTTCATTCAGGTTTTCCTCATCGATTCTTCATCGGAATTTTTGGTTAACGTTTTAGTAATTAATGTGCTAAACTTCACTGTACGCCCACCATTATCTGACAGGATTACTCAATGAATTTAGCTAACAAACAAGACTTCAACGGCCTTAAGAAAATTCAAAAAGACATCAAGAAGATTTTCTTCTATCGCGTTTGTGGAACGGGGATGGGAGCAGCTGCTTGTTTATTGAAGGAAAAGGGGTACGACGTTCAAGGGGGCGATGCTAATTTTTATCCACCGATGAGCACATATCTTGAATCAACTGGCATTCCATTGTTTAAGCTTGATCAAATTGATCAGGCATTTCTTAAAACATTTGATCTGATCGTCGTCGGAAACGTAATCCCGAATGGCGGACCGGATGCCAAAATGATCGAAGAACTTGGTGTTAAGTTTTGTTCTTTCCCGACAGCTATCGGAGCCCTGGTGTTGAGCGATGTAAATGTTATCGGTATTGCCGGAACTCACGGCAAGACAACGACAACTTTTCTTGCGACTCAGGTGTTTGAAAAATTAAATACAAATCCTGGCTATCTCATCGGCGGAGTTATGGAAGAGCGTCCCTCTTCAAAACTTGGCAGTGGAAAATATTTTTTCATTGAATCAGATGAATATGACAGCGCGTACTTTGAGAAAATTTCGAAGTTCAGATCTTACTCTCTAGATAACCTGATTTTAACTTCTCTTGAATTTGATCACGCGGATATTTTTGGATCTGTTGAAGATATTAAAGCTCAGTTCAGAGCGGCCATTCCTCACATTTCAAAAACATTCATTATCTCTGCGGATTATATTGCTGCTCTGGAGCTGTATAATGAATTTGTAGACGATGATAATAAAGCCCACTGGATCAGATATGGAGAAAAATCTGAAGCAGGTCCTCGCATAACGGAAGCTAATGCCAATGGAACCAAGTTCTCTCTTACATATAATAAAGAAGAATATAAATTTGAAACGAACCTCATTGGTCGTCACAATATTTTAAATCTTTCAGCAGTCATTCTTTATGCACTGACAGAAGGCTTTAAAAAAGACCAAATCGCGGAAGCTATCCAAGACCTGAAGATGGTTAAACGCCGTCAAGAAGTTAGAGGTGTTTATAAAGGCTCTCTCATTATTGATGACTTCGCTCACCACCCGCGTGCCGTTGAACTCACTTTAGATGGGATCATCACAAAATATCCGGGAAAGAATATTCATGTCGTGATGGAGCCAAACTCCGCCACTGCCAGAAGTGCTATTTTCCAGAAAGAATTTTCAGAATCACTCAATCGTGCAGCTTCGGTTATTTTTACCAAGCCGACCAGACCTACGAGTGTAAAGAATGTCGGAGACCTCGACATTTATAAAATCATTGAAGAAGTAAAAGCTTCAGGCAGACCAGGCAGCGTTGTCGGAAATCTGCAGGAGCTTATGGTAGAAATCGAAAAAATTGCGAAACCTGAAAATGTCATTCTTGTTCTATCCAATGGAACTTGTCTCGGACTTTGGGAATCTGATTTTGTTAAAAATCTGAAAAAAGAATGAAGTTAAGGCCGCTGTTTGTTTATTTATTGCTTGTAAGTTCTCTTCGTGGAGTTCAGGCAAAAGAGCGGCTTAATGACAGAATCATCGATGAGTATTTAAAACTTCAAAGTGAATTCAGCACAGAGTCCTGTAAAGCAGGAACAGAAGAAGCTTTTCAAAAGCTCGACCGCAACTACCGTGGTGATGGAAATTTCATTCCCGTTTTATTAGATGAAAAAGTTGATCTTAAAACGATCAAGAGTCTTATTCCTTTGATGAAAGACAAAGGACAATGGATTCAGACTCAAATTGATACGCTTTCGCGCGTTCAGGATCTCAAAGCAGCACGTGTTCAGATTGATGAAGTTGAAAAAGAAGTTTATCTCCTTCAGGAAATGAAAAAGGAACATTACTTTACTTCTGATAAAGCAAAGAAAGCGGAATTGGAAAAGAAGGCTGCAGCCCAGTTTACTCAGCTTCTTAAAGACGTCGTCGCACTGAAAGATCAAGTCCCTTTTCTGTTGAGTTATAAATTTCCGATCAATCATCTGGCCCTCAGAGCAGAATATGAAAAATTCAAAGCTCAAGTCACGAAAGAGGGAAGAGCGCGATCAAATTCAATTTATCTTTTCCGTAAAATTGTTCAGGACGGCTCTTATGATGAAGAACTGGTAAAAAACGATGCCGTCATCAGATCTGCCTTTGATACGCTTTTCTTGTCCTTGACCAAAGATCCAGGTCGAACATTTTTAACCGATGCTGAACGGGTTGATTTAAAATTTGTTCTCAGAAATTTTGATAAACTTTTATCTTACAAAGCTCCGGCACTGATCAACAGATTTACAGAGTGGAAAAGCAGAAATGAAAGAGCTGTGCAGTTTTATGAAGATCTTGTTGATAGCAAAAAAATAAAATTATCGGAAGAAAGCCAGATCAAAGATGTCACTTCTTTACTTGAGGACCGCGCGCGTTCACTTTACACATTAAAAGAGTTTGTGCTTTCCAGAGAAGCGAGTGTTTATGAATTCTGGTCAAAGCGTTCTGAACTTATGCAGGCCCTGTATGCAATTGAGACTATTCTTTACAGTGAAGTTGGTCGCATGGATGCACCTGATGCTCTCGAACGCAAAGATGTCGCTCAGGTTGTCATCAACAGATACGATCATCCTTCCTACAATTCCATTGGAGAGCGGGATTCCATTTCAAAGTTTTTGTCGTCATCTATTAAGAGCAAAGAGAACAAGTGGCTTAATGTTCTTTTCAAAGAAGGCGAATTCTCTTTCACTTATTTCTATATACCGGGGAATTTTCATATTTACTGTCCGGATATGAGCCGCATGGGCCAGTACTTAAGAAGAGAAAATGTGCGCATCGCTCTTGAGTTGTTAAACAAACCAAAGCCTGCAACAGCGGCCCTTCGTTACTTTTCAAGAACCAGCATGTTCGGTCGGATTGAAATGGATTCTTTGTGGAATGACTTCCGTCCGTTGCCAGAAGTGCCTGGAACACCGGTCCCTAATGCTAAAAAGATTTACAATCTTTTCCAGAAAGACCGCTATACATTCCTCTACGATTTCAACAATGAAGAGCAAAAGAAGAAATATCTCGTAGTTGAATTGAAAGGTAAAACTTATGTTGTTGATTCGGCCGAACCGAATCGCGTTTTCCACTATAGAAACCCGCACCAGTTCAAGTATTTTTCCCGCTAATTTTTTAGTTAAAAAGCCCCAAAAATTGTTGCCCCCAACTTCGATAGAGTGTATATTGGCCCGAAGCCCAATTAGTGTATTATTTATTTAGATGGTTTTTGTTTACCATCTTTTTTGTTGTGGAGAACCTATATGTTAAAAGATTACATCTTTACATCTGAGTCTGTGACTGAAGGTCACCCGGATAAAATTGCTGACCAAATTTCTGACGCGGTATTGGATGCAATGCTTGCGCAAGATTCAAAGTCACGCGTAGCTTGTGAAACACTTATTACAACTGGTCTAGTTGTGCTTGCAGGAGAAATCACTTCAAATGCAAACGTAGA
>DAIQAU010000068.1:4587-11974 GCA_036781565.1 Bacteriovorax sp.
TTACAACTGGTCTAGTTGTGCTTGCAGGAGAAATCACTTCAAATGCAAACGTAGATTTCCAAAAAATCGTACGCAGCACTATCGCGAACATCGGTTACGATGATTCAAGAAAAGGCTTCGACGCTCACACTTGTGGTGTAACAGTCGCTCTTGGAAAACAATCTCAAGATATCGCAATGGGTGTAAACGAAAACGAAGGAACATACCTTGAGCAAGGTGCTGGCGACCAGGGACTTATGTTCGGTTACGCTATCAACGAAACAGCGAGCTTCATGCCGCTTACTATCGACCTTTCTCACAATCTTGCTCGTCGTCTTTCTGAAGTAAGAAAGAACGGAACACTTCCACTTCTTCGCGCTGACGGTAAAACTCAGGTTTCTGCTCAGTACGTAGACGGAAAAGTAAAACGTATCGACGCTATCGTTGTTTCTACTCAGCACGCTGAAGAAATGACTCTTAAACAAATTGAAGAAGGCGTTCGCGCTGAAGTTATCAATAAAGTTGTTCCAGCAAACCTGATCGACAACAACACTAAAATCTTCATCAACCCAACTGGCCGTTTCGTAATCGGTGGACCAATGGGTGACTGTGGTCTTACAGGAAGAAAAATCATCGTAGATACTTACGGTGGTCACGGCGCTCACGGCGGCGGTGCTTTCTCAGGTAAAGATCCTTCAAAAGTAGACCGTTCAGCGGCATACGCTGCTCGCCACGTAGCTAAGCACATTGTAGCTGCTGGTCTAGCAGACAGAGCACTTGTTCAAGTTGCGTACGCAATTGGTGTTGCTAAGCCGGTTTCTTTCCTTGTTGAAACATACGGTACAGAAAAAGTTGATATCAAAAAATTAACGACTGTGATCAATGAAATGTTCGACATGAGACCAAAAGCTATCATCCAGTCTCTAGATCTTCTAAGACCGATCTATTCTCAGACTGCAGCTTACGGTCACTTTGGACGCGATATTTTCCCATGGGAAAAACTAAATCGTCTTGAAGAACTAAAATCTCATTTCTAAGCTTTAAGCTTCATCATAAGGGCCTCAAAATTGAGGCCCTTTTTTTTAAATCCCTGTTACAATATAAAGAATGAATCTGACTGATATTTTTATTTTCATCGTAAAGTTCATTCCCTTCTGGGCCGTGCCCATGATCATCATTAGTATTCATTTTGCTTATCTTTATTGGCTTAAAGACTTCAGAGAAATGACTTATGTGTGGGGAGCAATAACCTTATTTTGTCTTACATCAATCATCATCTACTTCGCCTTGGGTGGACCAGACGAAATAGTTGTCACTTTGCTCAAAGTTATTCACTAGTTACTCCTCATTCCTTAAATCGGCAGAACTTTCCTTACAGAGGCTTACCCTGTTGAGAAATTGACACTGTACCAGTTTCATTGTTAGCATTTTTCTAATGGTTATAAGGATTGACCAAAATTAACGGGTATTAGCTTTTTCAAGGACGCAAAGAGTGAACGATTTTCAATTTCTTCATACATCGTTTGAGCAGGAAGGGGGAACCAACCTGAATCAACGAACGCAAGGAACCAGGCTTCCGGAAGTTTACCTGGTTGAAGATGATCGCGTCCTCGGCACCACCATCAAAAAGTATCTTGAAAAAAAATTATCCCTTACCGTCCATTTCTTCCTCACTCCAACTGAATGCCTGCTTGAACTCGATAAAAAAATAAAATCTGAAACTGTCGTTAATCAAATTCCTTTTTGCCTCGTCACTGATATTTCTTTTGAAGTTGGCGGATCAGATGGACTTCTTCTTATCGACTTATTAAAAGAGCGCGGTCATCAATTTGTCCCGATCGTAATGACTGGTTTTGCTTCAATTGAAACGGCCATCAACGCTACCAAGAAAGGCGTTTTTCATTATCTGACGAAGCCGTTTGAACTGGATGTTCTTTGCGAGCTTGTCACAAAAGCTTTCACAAAAAAATTAAATGTTCCTGAATCATTTTTCACTGCGGGCGAAGCCGCTCAAAAGGCAGTTGTTCAGACGTCATCTTCAACATCTCATCTTTTCCAGAGTAAGTTTAAAATCGAAGCTCCAGGACCAGATGATATTTTCTGCGGAATGGTTGGTCGTTCCAAGCAGATGAAACAAGTTTTTGAAAGAATCAAAAAAGTAGCAGCAAGCGATTCGACAGTTTTTATTTCTGGTCCATCGGGAACAGGAAAGGAACTCGTTGCAAACGCTCTCCATAATTTGTCGGCAAGAAAATCTCACAACATGGTTTCGGTAAACTGTGGTGCGATCCCTTCTGAGTTGCTTGAAAGCGAACTTTTTGGTCATGAGAAAGGAGCCTTCACGGGAGCCATCTCTTCGCGCAAAGGTCGTTTTGAACTCGCTCACCGCGGGACTATCTTCCTGGATGAAATCGGCGATATGCCTCTTCTTCTTCAGGTTAAAATTCTTCGCGTCCTTCAAAACCGCGTGATCGAAAGAGTAGGAAGCACGGAGACGACTGAAATTGATGTTCGTATCATTACTGCGACTCACAGAAATCTGGAAGATGCCGTAGCTGAAGGAAATTTCCGCGAAGATTTATATTACCGCCTGAATGTTATTCCGATAAAAATTCCAGCGCTGAAAGAGCGTCGCGAAGATATTCCTTTGATGATTTCATATTTCCTTTCTAAATTTGTCAGTGCTGATTTAAGAAACAATATTGAATTTGACGATGAGGCCCTGGAGCTTCTCATTTCTTATGACTGGCCAGGTAACGTTCGCGAGCTTGAAAACCTAATCGAAAGACTAGTGATTTTGAAAGGCGGAAGTTTGATCCGCGTTTCTGATTTACCTGCGAAGTTTTTGAAAACAAATCCTACGCACGTTGAATCTTATAAGAGCCTTATTACCCTACCGGATGACGGGGTTGACTTAAAGCAGTTGCTATCTGATATTGAAGACTCTCTGATCAATCAGGCCCTCGAAGTAACTGGTGGAAATAAGAATCAAGCGTCTAAGCTTTTATCTATGAATCGCACCACTCTGATTGAAAAGATGAAGAAAAAGGGATTTTTACAGCTAAACTAGCCTATAGTTTACCCATAGAGAATCTCTATCGTCCCATAAAATCAATCAATTTCAATTAATCTCCTTACTGAGCGATACTCTTCTTGTGTTGATTATCAACAAATAATTTGAATGTTCACAAGGAGAAAGTAATGGCTTCAATCATCAATTCAAAAATTCCAGAATTCAAAGTTCAGGCTTACCACAACAATGCATTTAAAACTGTGACTGATAAGGATCTTCTTGGAAAATGGTCAATCTTCTTTTTCTATCCAGCAGACTTCACTTTTGTCTGCCCGACAGAACTTGGAGATATGGCAGACAAATACGCTGAATTCCAAAAAATGGGCGTGGAAGTTTACTCTGTATCAACAGACACGCACTTTACTCACAAAGCTTGGCATGACACTTCTGAAACTATTAAGAAGATCAATTACCCAATGCTAGCAGATCCAACAGGACACCTTGCAAGATCATTTGGTGTAATGATCGAAGAAGAAGGTCTGGCTTACCGTGGAACTTTTGTAGTAAATCCGGAAGGAAAAATTAAAGTAGCTGAAATTCACGACAATGGAATTGGTAGAAATGCTGAAGAGTTGATGAGAAAAGTTCAAGCCGCACAATTTATCGCTTCTCACCCTAATGAAGTATGTCCGGCTAAATGGAAACCAGGAAGCGACACGCTTAAACCAGGTCTTGATCTAGTTGGAAAAATCTAAAAATTTCTGAAATTAAGGGCCGGAAATTCCGGCCCGCTTTTTACAAGCTACCCTTACAAGTTACAAAGAACATCACGAGGATACATATATGTTAGATACAAATATCATTGAGCAATTGAAAACAGTTTTCTCCAAATTGGAAAGCAAGGTAGAGCTCGTCTACAATCTGAGCGAACACACTGATCAGAATACTCTTGTGGAAATGCTGGGTGAAGTGGGATCAACTTCTCAATATATTGAAGTCACGGCTTCCAAAGAGAAATCTGACATTCCTCAGTTCCACGTTGAATATAAAGGGAAGAAAAATGGAATTCACTTTAAAGGAATTCCGAGCGGGCATGAATTTACATCGCTTATTCTTGCGATACTCAACTCAGATGGAAAAGGAAAATTTCCCGATGAGATGATTTCGGAACGAATCAAAAAAATTAAAGGCCCGGTAGAAATTACAACTTATGTTTCACTTACATGTGAAAATTGCCCTGACGTTGTTCAGACGCTCAATCAAATGGCCGTGATTCATGGGAATTTCAAACATACGATGATCGATGGTCAATACACTCAGGAAGAAATCGCAAAATTAGGCATTCAAGGCGTTCCGAGTGTTATTCACAATGGAAAGCTTCTCTATACAGGTCGCTTGAATTTAATTGATCTCCTTACTGCGCTTGAAAAAGAATTTGGAGTTGAAGAGACTGTCAAATCAGCGGCGGATCTCAACTTAGGAGACTTTGATGTGGTCGTTATTGGTGGTGGTCCAGCTGGAGCCTCTGCGGCGATTTACAGCGCAAGAAAAGGTTTAAAGACAGCTATTCTTGCAGAAAAAATTGGAGGTCAAGTTCAGGAGACTAAAGGGATCGAAAATCTCATTGGTGTAACTTATACTGAAGGACCGCAGCTTGCCGCTCAGTTAAATCAACACATGTCCGAGTATCCAATTAAAAAATTGGAACACAGGAGAGTCAGTTCAATTCAAAATCACAATGTGAAAAAAATTGAACTCGAAGGCGGAGAGTTTTTAACGGCTAAATCACTGATCGTTGCAACCGGAGCTAAATGGAGAGAGCTCGGCATTCCGGGGGAAAAAGAATACATTGGTCGCGGTGTAGCTTTTTGTCCGCACTGTGACGGGCC
Organism: Bacteriovorax sp.; assembly: GCA_036781565.1. Lineage (GTDB taxonomy): Bacteria > Bdellovibrionota > Bacteriovoracia > Bacteriovoracales > Bacteriovoracaceae > Bacteriovorax. Next base: position 9,469 of record DAIQAU010000068.1, read on the forward strand.
TTATTACAAAGGGAAGAAAATTGCAGTCGTCGGTGGAGGAAACTCTGGCGTTGAGGCTGCGATCGACCTTGCAGGGATTGTAAAAGAAGTCATTTTATTCGAATTCATGGATCAACTAAAAGCTGATCAGGTTCTTGTGAATAAATTGAAATCGCTTCCAAATGTTTCCATTGTCACTAATGCACGTACGGCCGAGATTATCGGTGATGGTCAAAAGGTCCATGCACTAAAATATGAAGATAGAAAATCAGGAGAAATGGTTCGTGTCGATCTGGATGGAATTTTTGTTCAGATTGGTCTTCTTCCAAATTCAGGATTTGTGAAAGACGTGGTGGAAACAACCAAGTTTGGTGAAATCGTCGTCGACAACAAGAACAGAACAACTGTGAAAGGTATCTATGCGGCCGGAGACGTAACAACTGTTCCTTATAAACAGATTGTTATTGCGATGGGAGAAGGAGCGAAAGCGGCTCTCGCGGCCTTTGAAGATCAAATGATTGCTCATTAAGAAAAAAGCCCGCTTAGCGGGCTTTTTTTTTCAAGCTGATTCGCCCTTGATAAGTTTATTGAGCAGCTCGCTGGTATGACGTAAATTTTCTACCTGGGCCTTAAGCTGTTCAGCATATTCGGCCGTTTGCTGAGAGAGGGTGGAGTTCTCCTGTCCCGCCTGGTCCAGCTCTGATACTGCAGAATTTATTTCCTTAATTCCTGTGGCCTGATCGTGACTGGCCGCTGAGATTTCGCTGATCATCTCATTAACGCTGTTGACGTTGTCGACGATCACATCAAATTCTTTGCCGCATTTTTCTGCGATTGTAGCACCCAGAGTGACTTTCTTTTCGCCCTCAGCAACCAACTTTTCAATTCGTACTTTTGATTGCTCAATAGTTTCTGTGACTGTCTTTATACTCGTTCCCAGCAAATCAGAAATTTCTTTGGCAGAATTACCGCTCATGTGCGCTAGATTACCCACTTCCTCAGCAACGACAGCAAACCCTTTTCCATGTTCGCCCGCTCTCGCTGCCTCAACTGAAGCATTAAAAGAGAGTAGCTTGGTTTGGAAAACGATTTCATTAATGACTTTGGTTTTTTCACCAATTTCGTTGATTACTTTTACAATTTCTGCAATCTCTTTATTGCTTTGATCAATCTGTTGGACCATTTCGCTGTTGCTGCGGGCAATGTCTTTAATAGATTGAACCAGTTCAACGATCATTCTTTTTCCGTTGTCTACGGACTCACGACTTTTCGCTGAAACTTCCAGTGATGTTTTTGCATTCTCTGCATTTCTACCAATCATCGCAGACGTTTCTTCGACCGAAGAAGAAGTTTGTTGTAAAGCGGATGCTTGCTCTGTCGTGCTTGACGATAATTTTTCGCTGGCCCTGCTTATTTCGATAGCGACGTCCGAAACTTTATCCGCCTCAATATGAAGCTGCGATGAAATACTATCAATGCGGTTGCAAATGGATTGAGCGTATTTCCAGCTGATAGTGATGGTGATGAAAGAAAGAATCAAAAGGCCAAGACTAACTTTTGTCTTAACACCGTTGACATGATCCTCGATGACGTCAAGGTATAATCCAGAACCTACCATCCAGTCCAGTGGTGCATAATATTTAACATAAGAAACTTTTGGAACAGGTTTTTCGCCTTTCTTCTTTTCAAATTTGTAAGGAACAAATCCTCCGTCAGGATTGTTCATCAATTTGATAAAATCTTTAACGTAGGTTTTTCCATCTGCATCCTGAGAATCACTTCTATCTGTGTTGATAAATTCAGGTTTGTTTCCATGGGCGGCACCGTATCCTCGAGAGTCATAAGCAAAGAAATAATCTGTTTCGTTGTATCTTACGGTGGTGAATAATTTTTGAATATCTGCTTTCACTTTAGCACGATCTTCTTTTTTCAGGTCAGACTCTTTAACCATGTGGTCAATGACGCCAACCATGATGTCGACAGTGCTCTTAACTTCTTCTTTTCTAAGATTCAGCATGTAGCTTTCGAAAACCGGAAAGACATAAAGAAAGATTAAAAGAATGAGTGGGAAGATTCCAATGAATACCAAAGAAATGAGTTTGAAATTTAAGCTCTTGAAGTTTGCTTTCATATGTTGTGTTACCTAATAGGAGTATGTCTGATATGGCATATCTTCGGCAGAAAAACACAACGGACTTTAATTTGTTTAAAGAGTCTTGAAGATAAATTAAGAGTAATCGAGGAAATTTATGGGAGAGTGTGAGTGAATAATTTCGCTCACACTTATATCATTCTGATTTTAGATAAGCATCCTGAAGCTCAGAAGAATTGAGCAAATCTGCCAGATCTTTCAACAATGGTTTCTGAGAAATGGGATCGGCCGCTTTCCAAAGTTCAAATTTTGCAATGATTTGCTTCAATTTATCCTGCTGTAATTGAAGATTCTTGTCGATCTCATCATTTTCAAGTTTTAATTCGTCTTTTCTTTTTGCGATTTCATTTTTAGCTTTTTCAAAATCTTTTTCGA
>DAIQAU010000069.1:0-3507 GCA_036781565.1 Bacteriovorax sp.
CCCACACATGCAAGAATTGTTGAATGGGGACACAAAATCTCTTTTGCTTATGTTTCAAAGTCTACAATGAATGATCAGCAAATGTTGAAGTCTCTCGCCTTTGAAATCTGCAACAATGAACAAATGGCCTGCTCAAGTCCTCAATGCGTCTTTGTTGAAGACGCCGATTTCAAAACACTTAAATCTTTTTCTCAAAAGCTCGCTGCTGCTCTGGATATTGTTTCACCGACAATGGAAAGAGTTTTACCCGGCCTCCAGGAAATGGCCGAGCTCACTGTGACAAAAGAGCAAGTGAGATTAAATTCAGTCTATGGAAAAAGCGATGTCATCGTTTCTTCAAAGAACGAGTGGCGTATATACATTGAGGATTCAGTTGGGTTGAGTGCTTCTCCTCTTTTTAGAACCATCTGGGTCAAACCACTTCCCAAAAAAAATATTGTCCGCAATTTGCGCCCGTTAAAAGTCTATCTTCAAACGGCAGGTCTTTCTGCAAGCAGCGATGAAATTGAAGAATTGACGAAAGAACTCTTCGTCGCCGGTGTTCAGCGCGTTCGTGCCATAGGGGAGATGACTGATTCTTACTACGGTGAACCTCACGACGGCGTCTATGCTCTGGAAAGATATTGTCAGCGCATTTCCTATACAGATTCTCCGGTGAAAAGTCTGATGAAAGGGAAAAATACTTTTGAAGAGCCACAACTTCATACTGTTTCTAAGAAGCAAAAAATTATGGAGAAAGCGGATTTTCAGAATCAAAAAGTAGATGAACGCTATTCTGATCTTTATTTTTATAGCGGTGGAAGTTCCGGTGAACCCAAACTTTCAATTTTCACCTATGATGATTATCATCGTCAGATGGAGCTCGCCGCTGAAGGGCTTTATGCTGCCGGACTGGATCCGCTTAAAGACCGCTGCATGAATTTGTTTTATGCCGGTAGTTTGTACGGTGGATTCGTCAGCTTTTTTACGATCCTGGAAAAACTGCGCGCAACTCATTTTCCGATGGGGGCCAGCACTGACTTTGAGCTTGTGGGAAAAACAATTGTCGACAATCATGTTGATACATTGCTGGGAATGCCTTCTTATTTTATCCAGCTTTTTTCAGCCAACGCTGAACGTTTTAAAAATTATCGTGGAATAAAAAAAATATTTTATGGTGGCGAGCATTTCAGCGAATCACAAAGAAACTATCTTTCAAACGAATTTGGTGTGCAGATTATCCGCTCGGCCAGTTATGGGTCTGTAGATGCAGGTCCGTTGGGATATCAATGTGAATTTGCGGTCGGCGGCGTTCATCATCTACACGAACGATTGCATGAACTCGAGGTCGTCGATTTGATCAATGATAAACCGGTAAAACCGGGAGAAATTGGAAGATTTTTATTTACGTCAAAAGTCCGTCAAGGGCAGCGAATAGAAAGATATGCGATCGGTGATGTCGGTCGTGTTTTAAAAGGCAGATGTGAATGCGGAAGAACGGGAACCCGTTTTGAACTCCTCGGACGCCATGGGGATGTTTTCAGAATCGGTACGATCTTTTTAAGCTATCAGAAATTTCAGAAGATACTTATTGATGAGTATGATTTTGAAGGTTCCTTTCAATTACATCTCTACCCCGGAGAAGGCGAAGGAAAAGAAAAAGTTCTGATGAAAATTGAGAATCATTTTAAGCATTATGTTACTCCTGAAGAAGTCCGTCACAGATTGTTGGATAAGTATAAAGATCTGGCCGAAGTGGTCTTAAAAGATCTCGTGTTGGATTTTGAATTGCAGCTTTGTAAACGTGATGAACTAATGTTTAGTTCGAGCACTGGAAAATTGAGAAGTGTTATAGATCATAGGTTGGTATGGAAACATTAAAATGGACTCTAAAGGAAATTGTAGAGAATGCTAAGGCGAATTCGCCTTTTTACCGCGAACTCTACAAAAATATATCTTTTACAAAACTTGCTGATTTGCCTGTGACAGAGCAGTCAGCCTTCTGGAAATCAAAAGTTCTTACTTCCGATTCTCCAGATGGAATTGTTTTTAAAAGTGGTGGAAGTACAGGAGCTCCCAAATTTTCTTATTTCACATCGCTGGAGTGGCAAAGCTTCACAAAATATTTTGGATGGGGAATGGCACAGGGGATTCTTGATAATGAAGACCGGGTCGCCAATCTTTTTTATGTCGGTGATCTTTATTCGTCTTTTATTTTTATCAAAGACTCGATTCAGTGGATTCCTGCTTCCGAGAAAAAGCTTACCCAATTTCCAATTGCAGGAATGACTGAAGCGAAACAGATTCTGAAGACACTTGAAGAATTCAATATCAACGTGATTCTTGGCGTTCCTTCGGCCGTTCTGACTTTATTTGAATATTATCAAAAAGAAAAATCTCACTATCCAAAAATAAAAATTGAAAAACTTCTTTTTGGGGGAGAGGCGCTTTATCCTGATCAATACCAGGCCTTTCGAGAAATTTTTCCAGACATAAAGATTTCTTCGATCGGTTATGCCAGCGTTGATGCCGGTCTTCTGGGTTATTCAGACAGATCTTGTGCAAACGGCGAACACAGAGTCTTTGATGGGGCAAACATCATCGAGATTGTAGACCCTGATACAAATGAAGTTATTACTGAAATGAATAAAGCAGGAAAAGTTCTCATCACCAACCTGACCCGTAAACTTATGCCTATCATCCGTTATCCAGCAGGAGATCTGGCCATGTGGGTTGAAAGTCCGGAGACTCCTTACCGCAAATTTCAATTGCAGGGGAGGTCAGACGAGGCTGCTCGTTTGGGGACACTTTCAGTTTATTTTGAAGACACTCGTACGATGGCAATGAACACACTCAAGGAAATTAGCGGCCTACAATTTCAAATGGTCCTGGACCACTTTGATCATAAGGATGAACTTACTTTGAGAGTGTCAGGGCATTTATTAAAGCCATCTAAGGAAGTCAGCGACAGATTAATTGAAGCGTTTAAAAAAGAGAAAACAGTGTACGCAGATATTTTGAAAAAGAACCTTATTCATCCTTTGAAAATTGAAGTTGTCGAGATGGATAAAATGGAAGGAAATACCCGTACAGGTAAATTAAAGAGAGTGATCGACAACAGGAAGACAAAATGAAAAACAATAAAGGCTTTTCTCTTGTTGAAATTCTTATTGCGATCGGACTTCTTTGTGGTCTCTCCGTCTGGATGATGCATTTATTTAAAGAGCAGTCGAAAAATGAGAAAACGACTGCGGCCAATTTAGATATCGATGCTATCGGGAATGAAATCCGCAATATGCTGGGTGATTCACTTTCGTGTGAAAAAACATTTAAAGGTATAGCCCCGACCAAGCAAAATGCAACGACCGATATTTATAAAGTGCTCTCTGATAATACAGCTCAAAAAAGATTCAGCGTGGGAGAAAAAAAGAATGGCAACACAGGCGTGGTCATTAGTTCTCTGGATTTAAAAACGGATGAAATTTATTATGTACCCGCTGGAAAATCTGATGGCGAGACTGTTCTGAC
>DAIQAU010000069.1:3607-11425 GCA_036781565.1 Bacteriovorax sp.
GGCTCAGTTCGTTTATCGTGGTCCGGCTCAGCGAATGACAACAGCGTTGCCTGGCGAATTTATAAAAATGCAGACATCGTCGCGACCAAGATGGAATCAGGGCTAAGCACATACAGTGATGTCCGCGATATTGAAATTCAAAAGGGTGATGTCATCAAGCACACGGCAATTTTAAATGGCGGAGTTGATAGCGATTGTGTAAGTGAGGGCTATTTTAGTGTCGGTGTTGATTTATTAAATATGATTTAAAAATATATAAAAGGCGCTGAATCAGCGCCTTTTTTTTTGTTCATTATTCTTCTTGTTGCGAACCTTCAACCGCTTTGAAATAACTCTGCTTCTCTCCGATTTTGTGTCCTGCTGGAATTGGTTTTCCCAATTCATCAATTGAAAAAATACTTTCCGGAAGATTTAAAGACTGGCGAACCTTATCCATTGTTGCCGGAACAAATGGATGAAGCATAATCATGAGATTTTTTAAAATATAAAAGCACGTATAGAGTGCATCGGCACGCTCGGTTTCATCGTGACGGTCATCGTGCGGCTTATGTTGTACAAAGAGACTATTGATCAGACGGGCATAGTTTTCAATTTGCCCCAGGAGCGTAATGTGATCAGCCTTTTCCATATTCTTCACATACATCTGAACAAGTTTCATCGTTTCTTTTTCAGCTTTCTCAAGAAGCTTTCCATTGGGAACAACTCCACCGAATTTAGAATGTGCAGCTGAAATTGGTTTTTCAATTGAGGCATTCAATGGACCGGCGAGAAATTTATTTCTTTCATTAAATGTTTCAAAATCAAAGTTAGATTGCTTCTCGGCAAGACTCAGCGTTGAGAGAAAGTAACGTATTTGATCCGGATCGTAGCCCATTTCTTCAGTCAGCTGATCGCCACTGTAAAAGTTTCCACGGGATTTACTCATTTTCTCTCCGTTAACCATCAAGTGGAAAACAGAGTAGACATCAGTCATGGTGTAGTCAGGAGTATCGCTGCCGCGGACGCCGATCCACATCGCTCCTTGCATTAGTACGTAGAAATAAACGTTATCCTGACCAAGGAATTGAAAAATTCTCGCTTCAGGATCTTTCCAGAAGCGCTCCCATTCTTTTGGATCGCGGCCTTGTTTCGCGAGTGCCACGCGGGAGAAAGAAATCGGTGCAATTAAAGAATCCGGCCACACATAAAGAGTTTTGCCTTTCATATCCGGATCAATTTCTGCAGGTACAGGAATACCCCAGGTCACGTCGCGGGTAATGGATCTATGGGCCCATCCATCGAGTGGTTCACATGCAATCCCTTTATCACTCAATGCTTTAATTCCTGTGTTGTAATCTGCAATGTTTTCAAACTGAACAACAACTTTTTTTCCAGGAGCGTAGCGAGACTTATGTTTTGGCAAAGTCGTGCGCATTTCTTTAAAGGCCGGCTCATTTGTATTGTCGAATTGGAGGGCAGGCTGAACTGTTTCATAAACTTCATTGAAAACGCCTTTGCGCCATTTGTTTTGTTTCGTCTTAATCCAATCCGTCAGCTGATCAGAAACTTTCCACATATCCAGCCACAAGTGTGCTGTGTCTTTTAAAACAGGAGTGGCATCCGACAGTGAAGATTTAGGATTGATTAATTCAGAAGGATCGTATTGAGTTCCGCAAACTTCACAGTTATCGCTGTAAGCAGTCTCGTTGGTGCAATGAGGATTCGGACATTTTCCAGTGACGTTTCTATCTTGAAGAAAGCGGTCAATCTTCGGATCGTACCATTGCTTGGTAATTTTCTTTTCAAGCATCTTGTTGTTCCAAAGACGCTTCATGAAATCCTGGCAAACTTCTTTGTGAACAGGGTAGCAGTCAGGTTGTGAAGTACCGGAAAAAATATCATAGGAAATACCATAACGGGTTGTCGTTTCAACCTGCTTGTCATGAATCTGGTCAATAAATTCTCTCACGGGCATGCCGGCCTTAAACGCCGCCACTTCAGAAGTCGAACCGTGATCATCATTTCCACTGACGAAAAGAACATTCTGTTTACCGATCAGCATGCGCATATAACGGGCCATAATGTCCGGTGGAACCATCGCGCCTGCGAGGTGACCCAAGTGAAGGGGACCGTTGGCATAAGGCATACCGCCGGTAATAACGGCCGTCTTGGGACGTTGGAGTCTGTCTAAAACATCTTTAACGTTTGCTGGTGGAGTGAAAGCTGGTTTATTCATAAAGGCCTCGAGTAATATTTTGCTAGGTCAGTATCACTTATTTTGCTAAAATAGAAAATAAGGAAAATATTTATGGATAAGGATACGAGAATTGTTGTCGTTGGGATCGTGCTTACGATCGTCACTTTTTTGCTTGCGGTTTACTTTCGTTTGAAACACTAGCTGGCGTTCTCGGTTGGACGTTGGATGTTGGACGACCAGTTGACTGAATCAAAATCAGAAACTGAAATCAGATCTCCCAACGTCCAACGCCCAACAACCAACAGATCCGAAAACCGTCAAACCGTAGGCTGCTCATCCCAAAACGCATCGTTCGTCATAGGATCATTAGGCCCCAGAACATACTTCTGCACCCCAAGATTCCCAAAAATAAAATCAGGAACTCGAATGCGATAGAAAATGCCTTTCTCATGATTGTGAGTATTCACGACGTTCGTTTTAGACATGATCGCAGAGTGCGCACTTCCATCTTCATACGGAATGAAGAGATCATAGTGCGCTTGTTTTTCCAGGAAGTAATTGATGATGTGGCTGCGAAGAGCTTTCATATCTTCCGGATCAAAGCTTGAAACGAGAAAGCTGTTCGGGTGCTTTCTCAAAATAATTTTCTTTTTAATATCGTCGTCGAGCTGATCTTTCTTGTTGAAGACAATAATCTTTTCTTTTTCTTCTACGTCGAGTTCTTTCAAAACGTCGTAAGTGACTTGCAATTGTTTTTCAAAATGGGGATCGGAAATATCACAAACTATGATCAGAAGATCTGCTTCCATCGCTGACTCGAGAGTTGTTTTAAACCCGTCAATCAGTGTGTTCGGAAGGTTAGAAATAAATCCTACGGTGTCGATCAGAATCATCGGCGGTTTAGTATCCGGATTCAGCATGCGGTAAGTGGAATCGAGTGTGGCAAAGAGTTTGTTCTCTTCGAGAATATCGACGCGACAGAGGCGATTCATGATCGAAGATTTTCCCGCATTGGTGTAACCGACGAGGGCCGCAGTGACCGCTTGATTCTCGCGGCGTTTTTTGCGCACGACTCTTTGTTTTTCAAGTTGAACGAGTTCTTCTTTGTAAAACTCAATTTTCTCGCGAATGATACGACGGTCGAGCTCGATCTGCTTTTCACCTTCACCACCGAGAACCCCGACACCACCGCGCTGACGGTTTAAGTGAGACCAGAAACCGGCGAGGCGTGGAAGCATGTATTGTAGACGGGCAATTTCAATCTGGATTTTAGCTTCGCGAGTGCGCGCGTGCTTGGCAAAGATTTCAAGAATGACGTGAACGCGGTCGACGACAGAGAGACCGGTAATTTTTCTGATGTTGGTAATCTGTCTTGCAGTCAATTCAAAATCGAAGACCAGAAGTTTTGATCCTTCAGCTTCGGCCGCTTCTGCGATTTCTGCAAGCTTGCCCGAACCGAGAATCGTTGCTGGATCAATCTCTTTTTTGTTCTGAATGTGACTTGAACCACATTTGAGGCCAAGCGTGCGAAGAAGTTCTCGCAACTCGATCATCGAACGTTCGCTTTCAGCTTGTGTCGTATGATCCGGAAAATTAGAAGAGACGATTGAAACAAGCGTCGCCTGGTAATTCGGATCGATATTGAATTCGTTGTCCATCATAAAGTATGCACCACTATGTTATCCAGCAATCTTGTCTGGCCGAGACGATAGACTCCAAGAAGGACGAAGTCTTTTGTCTTCGCGTCTGTGTCTTCAAGTGTGTCGGCATTCAAAACCTGCAGGTAATCCCATTTTGAATTTGTCAGTTCAAAGTCAACCAGCGCACGATAGTCTTCCTTGTTTCTGATCATGTTTTCTATTTTTTTTAATGTGCGCGAAAGATGAAGAGCTTCGCTTCGCTCTTGTTCATTCAGGTATTGATTGCGGGAAGAAAGCGCAAGCCCTTCCGCATTTCTGATAATAGGCATGATATGAATATTGATGGGAAGACTTAAATCTTTCACCATCTTTTTGACCACCAGGCATTGTTGATAATCTTTCTGTCCAAAGTAAGCGTTGGTAGCTCCAATGATTTTAAACAGGCGATAAACAACTGTGGTGACGCCGTCAAAGTGAGTCGGGCGAAGAGCACCTTCAAGTTTTTCGGTCACACCGGCAACGTGAATCGTTGTCGAAAATCCTTCCGGATAAATTTCTTCATTTGAGGCCGGAGCGAAGACGACGATTTCTTTTTCAGGACCGGCATGAAGAGCGACATTGGAAATTTTATTAACGTCGGCATCCAGAGTGCGCGGGTATGTATCAAAATCTTCAGTCGGACCGAATTGCTTTGGATTCACAAAAATGGTGATGACACTGACTTTGTTGTCCTCAACACATTTGCGAAGAAGAGAAATGTGCCCTTCGTGAAGATTTCCCATCGTCGGAACAATGCCGATTGATCCATGAGCAATTTTGTTTTTGTAGTCGTTATAATCTTTTTGAGTTGTAAAAATTTTAATCATAATTAAATCTTGATGAAGTTGAAGATCACATCGCCTAATTCAGTTTTTGATAAAGGACGAAGAGAGGTGACTTCACCTTTGCTGACAAAACGATAATTCGCTTCGTTTACATTGAAACCTTGAACAGCTTGTTGGCCCGTCATACCGTTGTCTACTTTTGTACCGACGAGAAGATCGCAAGGTTTGGATTGATATTTTTTTAAAAGGACGGCATCACTTAAATCTGTTTCAGCAGCGAAGCCCACGATTTTTAAATCAGGAATTTTTTTATCGATGACAGACTTTAAAATATCGATCGCTTTCTTCACCGGAAGAGCGGAGCCGATATTTTCTTTTTTCACTTTTTCGCTGGAGATATCAAACTCAATATCTGAGATGGCAGCTGCTGAAATATAAGCCTGGGCATTTTGAATTTCTGTGTGAACAGCATCGTGCATTTCAGTCACAGTTGTGACTCTGACAAGTTTATAGAACGGATGCTTCACAAGAAGATCGAGATCCTTGACAGCATTTTTTCCTGCGATCACGACAACCTCATGGCCGGCATGAAGCGCGGAAACCGCGAGATGAAAGCCAGTAATGCCAGAAGATGAATTTGTTAAAAAACGGACAGGATCAAGTGGAGCAATGGTCGCCCCAGTTGTGATCACTACTTTTTTTCTTGCAACAGTCGTATTGAAAGGAGCACGAAGGGATGGAACGATAGCAAGAATTTCGTCTACCAGCGGAAGTTTTCCTTCACCGACTTCATTACAGGCAAGAGTGCCGGCATTAGTTCCTGAAATAAAAACATTGCCGAGAGTTTTTAGTTTTTTAAGTTCGTTGAAATTTTCCTGAGTGAAGGGATGCGAAAGCATCATCGAATTCATCGCAGGGAAAACTGCAATCGGTTTTGTCTGTTCGTAAGCGAGAAAAACTGAAGTCAACAGATCGCTCGCTTCACCGCGGGCCAGTCTCGAAAGAGTGTTGGCCGAAAGCGGAGCAATGACCATGATGTCACTCCAGCGGGCAAGATCAACGTGCAGAACATTCTTTGCCTGAAAGTCAGCATCGTCGCGGTAAACATCCTTTACGCCGAGATAAGTAAACACTTCCGGCACAACAAATTTGAGGGCACCTTTTGTCAGAATAACTTTCACTTCGTGGCCGTTGTTCACGAATCCACGGGCGATGTCATGTGCTTTATAGGCAGAGATCGATCCACTTACGCATAAGAGTATTTTCATAGGGGAATTTATTTCATAAAAGGGGGGAGTTTGGCAATTTTAAGGGAGGATTTTCGTCACGAGAAACTTGGTTTTCGGAATGTAACTGATAACAAAAAGAGCTGAGAAAAAAACCAGAAATGTGGCCTGTCCCACAATGAGTGTCCAGCCGATTTTCCCGAGACCCACCACGACTTTTCTGCGGGTGTAATTCACCTTCAGAGTCGCCTGGCGATACTCTTCTGCTGAGGAAAATGAAGCGATCTTATTTTGAATTTCGGTATCCCGATATTCCTGGCGCTTCCGGTTGAGTTCTTCTTCGGTCATATCTGCCCTTATTTAGGTTGTCCGTGTTTTCTTATCGGATATTCTAAGGGCATTCTTTAATGGAAGCTAAAAAACTGGCAAGCTATTGAAATCTCTTTATGTAGGTACAGCGCTGGCAGAGATCTTCTGCCAAGAATTTTTTTTGAAAGCCATCACGCATAGTCCGTGCGCGCATTCCCTGAAGAATCTCTCCCAAAGATGTCTCGGCGCAATTTCCCAATGCAAGTCTTGCTTCTTTATCGAGGCAGCAAGGCACAACTGTGCCATCGGCATGAATCCCGATGTGAGAAGAAAGCGCATGACAAAAACCTTTCGTTGATTGCAGCGGCATTGAAGGGTGCGGCCATTCAAAGCGCGAATCGAAATGCAGGTAAACTCTGTTCCAGATGCGTTTACTTTTGATATTGCCGACGTCGATGTCTTCTTTAATTTCGACTTCAAAAAAATCAGCAATGGATTTTAAGATATCTTTGTTGGAATCATTCTGTGTCTGTGTTTCAAAAATATTCCAGAGGCGATAGTTAATGTAGAGTTCAGGTTTGCGTTCAAAAGCGAGCTTTGAAAAATGGAGAATATCCATGAGGTAAGGCGTGATGCTTTTATCCCGGAAATTATCTTTAAAACTATGAATAGAAAAATTCACCTGGTGAAATGCGGTGCTGGTAGTAAGAAGTTCAGCATAACGATTAAGAAGAATCCCATTCGTCGTCAGATTGATTTTCACTCCGTATTTTTCACAAAGAGCGATGATCGCCGGAAACTCCGGATGCGCCAGCGGTTCACCCATCAAGTGCAGACACACCTGTTCCGTGAGCGGGGCCACCTGCGAAAGCGTCTTTTCAAACAAATCCAGACTCATAATCTTCTTGTCTCTGTCCACAACCGGGCAGAATGAACATTGAAGGTTACAAATATTACTTATTTCAATGTAGACGCGTTTAAATTTTTCCATTTACGTGGTAGATATCACAAATCATGTCACAAAACCAAAACAACCCACAGAATACTACTGAAGATGCTAATTTTTTCTATTTCCTCTGCAATCCGGGGAGCGAATCCTTTTTAAAAGAGGAAATCCGCCTTATTTACCCCGAGCTCAGATTTGCTTATTCCACTGAGGGATTTCTGACCTTTAAAGAAATCCGCCCACTGGGAAAGACGCTGAGACCTGTCTTTTGCCGTCACTTCGGCAGATTCCTGGGCAGAGGAAGTCTGGAAGAAATGAGAGGGAAGCTTGCAAGCTCTGGCTACAGAGGCCCTGTATTGTTTTACTCCAAAGACGGTGAGATTTTCGAATCGCCAAAAGTTGAATTTGGCAGCTGGGCGCGGGAAATTATTAAAGTTACAGCTAACGGAAAAGACCAGTTTTATTTAGGCGAATTCAAGAGTTCACTTCTGACTGCGCCATGGCCAGGTGGGTTTTCTCCTCACAAACTTCCCGAGGAAAGCCCGTCGCGCGCTTACTTGAAAGTTCTCGACGGAGTTGATTACGCCGGCGCTGTTTTACAACCAGGTGAACACGCACTGGAAATTGGATCCGGTCCAGGAGGCGCGACCTATGCTCTTCTACAAAAAGGTCTGAGTGTAGAAGGAATCGATCCGGG
>DAIQAU010000070.1:0-1728 GCA_036781565.1 Bacteriovorax sp.
GGAACGAAGTGGTGCTCACAATGAGAATTCGTCACGATATTGATTTCAACAACGGCGTGATCGTAATCAAATTTATTTTCTACAATAGTTATCTTTGGAAAATTCTCTTCCTGTAATCCCCAGAAGACTTCATCGACAAACATTTTGGAAACGCGATGTGGAGTTTCGCGAAGAGAATCATCAGTTAAATCCAGTCCCAGCGTCTGCATTATTTCAGTAAAGAGACTTTCAATCTTTTTCTTTTTTTCATCGTTCGAAAGCTTATTCTCAACAACCGGAGTTGGAGTCACTTTTTTTAAAACAGCTTTTGGATCAATCATTGTCATTTTATTTTCCTAATCTTGTTCAAAAATACCGGAGTTTTTTTCGTTCTCTCTGGTTTCCACTCTGAAGCACCAGACGCGCCCCTGAGTTTTTTCTTTTAAATATTCGTTCATCTTCTTGTGAAGAAACTCTGATGTCCCTTCCATTCCGACATTGTCGAGCACTCTCAGTTTTAGAATTCCTTTTTTATCCATCTCACGAAACAGTGGCAATTCAGGGTCATCACTATTGATTAGACAAGAGTGATCAAAAAAATCGTCGAGAAAAACTTTGAATTCTTTGAACCCACCGAAATCCATGACCCATTTCTTATCATCCAGATGGTGGGCCTTAAACCAGAACATGAACTCGCGCGAATAACCGTGAATGAATTTACAGTGGCCCGTATCTCTCCATTGCCGATGAGCACAGGGATACCCTATGAATTTTTTGGTTGAGATATACATAACGTAAGCCTCGAAAATTAAAAATAAAGCGAGGTCAAACTATCATCGAATTCAACTACATACAAGAGACCGTGAATTTTCGACTCATTTTCATAGACGGGATCAAGCCCAGAAGCCTTCATAAGAACGTCCAATAAAAGACGTTGATCGTGGTACTCCTTCATCCCTAGGAGCGAAGCTTCATTAGTCGCCAGACACCCGGACGTAGGAACAAAAGGATAGTAAGGGGTAAAGAAATTGCGGTTAGTTCTTCCGGTTCCGTGAATACGCAGAAGACTTCTTCCCAGTTCACGGCCAAGAATGGATTGTTTCCACCAGAACAGATGATGATGAGAGGCAGGCAGATAATGGCCGAGGTTAGATTCAAGGCCTGGGATAAAATTCACAATCAGCCTGCGGTATTTGCCGAATTCATAGGCTTTGTTGGGCTCAGGCATCACTGAGTCGAGTGAATAGACTCCCATGGGTGTACAGCCGTTGGAATGATTAAATGGCAATCCCCTGCTGGACAATCCCAAAATGGGAATTGACCAGACACTTCCATCGGACTTTGACATGAAAATTCCATTTGGTTTTCTCACGGTCAAAATTCCCGGCAGAGTTCTGTCTTTGTGTAGAAAAGCAAAAACCGCCATCTTCTCCGTTTTAAAATTGAGCAATTCCTGCACCATTTTTCGATTAAGCACCTGAGCTTTTAAAGCTTCCTGGTAAAAAAGAAGATCGTCCGCAAAAGCTGCTTCGATGCTTTGTTTCAGACCTTGATTTAAAAAAGGGAGAAAATTGAAAAGATGAAAGATCTCTTTTTTTGAAAGCGTTTTAATGTCGAGGGAGGAAACAAAAGAATCGAGATCGTGAGCGAGTGTGTGAAATGTGAGCTGTTCTTCCAGCGAGAGAGTGCTCCAAAGAGCGCGATCAGGGAGAGAAAACTCTAAAGACTTTCCCTTCTTATTTCCGAAAA
>DAIQAU010000070.1:1828-7907 GCA_036781565.1 Bacteriovorax sp.
GCTTCACGAACTTCTTTTACAGTTACGTCAAAGTGTAGATCCATACCTGCAAGTGGGTGGTTTCCGTCAACAGTAACATTTTCACCGTCAACTTTTGTGACCATAACTACAAGTTCGCCTTGTTCTGTTTCAACTTCAAATTGCATCCCAACTTCTAGAGCTTCAGATGATTCGAATTGTGAACGAGGAACTTGTTGGCAAAGAGAATCGTTGCGTTCGCCGTATCCGTCTTTTGCATCGATTTTAACTTTAATGTTCTCACCAGCGCCTTTACCTTCAAGAGCAGCTTCAAGACCTGGAATCAATGACCCTGTTCCTTGAATATAGTAAAGTGGACCGTGGTTAGCAGAAGAATCAATCATTTTTCCTGATCCGTCTGTCAGTTTATAGTCGATACCTACGACTTTGTTCTTAGCTACTTGCATTTTCTTTTCTCCGTAACAGTTTCAGGCAAAGTATCACTTCTTTTTGATGATGTCTAAAATAACTACTGGTTCTAAAGGAACATCTTCAAGAGGTCCGCGTGTTCCGGTCTTAACCGCCTTAATTTTGTTAACGACAGGCATTCCCGAAGTCACTTTACCGAAAACGGCATAGCCAAAACCCTGATCGCTGGTATCGCGATGATCCAGAAAGCTGTTATCAGCAACGTTGATGAAAAATTGCGCTGTAGCACTATCAACAACCATCGTTCTTGCCATAGCAAGAGTGCCCGTTTCATTCTTCAGACCATTGCCTGCTTCGTTTTTAATCGGCGCTCCTGTTGATTTTTCTTTGAGGTCCTTATCAAAACCGCCACCTTGAATCATAAAATTATTAATAACTCTGTGAAAAATAGTCCCTTTGTAATGACCCTTTTTCACGTACTCAAGAAAGTTTTTTACTGAGACAGGTGCTTTGTCTTCGAAAAGCTCCGCTTCGATGTCACCCATAGAAGTTTTGATAGTAATTTTTGGATTGGCCGCAAAAACATTAAGTGACAACAACATTGCTACAAGTGCAATAGACATTTTCATCTAGTTCTCTCCTTGAATTCTAAAATTAAAAACGATGCTTGGTTAAAAATTCATTATATTTGCTGTGATTGAGAGGATCAGTTCCTTCCAGATACATTTGCAAATACTTTATAGAATCATTTCCCCAAAAAAGTTCTTCGTCTACTAAAAAACTAGGAACTCCGAAAAGATCTTTCGCCAGGGCCGTTTCGATATTTTTTTTCAATTCAATTCTCGAAGATTTTTCTTCCATTCGGGAAAAGAGTTCATCGACGGGTAGATTTTTCTGGGAAAGAACAGACTTCAGGACCTCATCACTTCCGATATCCAGGCCGTGCTCCCAGCCGGCGCGATAAATAGCATCGATTACCTCGACCTGTTTTTCACCGGAAACCGTTTTCAGCGCGAGTCTCAAAGCGTAAAGCGCATTAAAGGGAAGGCTTGCAGGTGTTGTAAAAGGAATATTGTTCAGATGGGTGTATCGGAGAAGATCTTTAAAAAGATAATTTCTTTTCGGACCGATTTGCGCCGGACCCTTTGTTTCATAGTGAGCAACAATGCTTGGAATACTGACAGGAATCAATTCAAAATCGTGTTGATTCAGTTGTCCCCTTACCCAGGTCCATGCGACATACGAGTAAGGAGAAAGGAAATCAAAATAGAATTGAATATTCTTTTTCATGACCGGCTCAACCTATCCATTCATTTCAGATTTTTTCTTTTCCATGTAATAGTTGAAACCTGATTCAAAAATTCTGATCCCACCTTTATCGACTTCAAAAACGCGGTTTGAAAGACCGTGCAAAAAGTGTCTGTCGTGGGAAACATACATCACGGTTCCATCAAAATCTTTAAGGGCCTTAAGAAGGACATCTCTCGATTTTAAGTCAAGGTGGTTGGTAGGCTCATCCAGAATGAGGAGATTGTTATTGTTTGACATAAGAGTTGCCAGAACAACGCGGGATTTCTCTCCGCCTGATAAAACTTTAATTTTCTTTTCAACATCATCACCGCGGAACAAGAACGCCGCAAGAAGATTGCGGATGTAGCCGTTGGACGCATGCGGAAGTCTTGAAGAAATTTCTTCCAGAACAGTATTTTCAGGATTCAACAGGTCGAGCGAGAACTGTGAAAAGTAACCGGCCTTGATACTTGGCCCCAATGCTGATTCACCTTCTGAAGCTTCAGTTAAACCACATAGCACTTTTAAAAGCGTCGACTTCCCTGCACCGTTGACACCGACGACAGCAATCTTATCGAGACGATTAACTGTTGCTGTAAGGCCGGAAAAAACTTTGTGAGGTGTACCGTCATCTCTGGTCCAGGTTTTTGCCAGGTTTTTCATTGTGACGACATCATTGCTCCCGCGAGGAGGAACCGGAAAACTGAAATCCATAACAACATCTTCAGGTGGCAATTCCACTCTTTCGATTTTGTCGATTTTCTTTACGCGTGATTGAACCTGAGCAGCGTGAGAAGCACGGGCCGCAAATTTGGCGATGAATTCTTCTTCTTTTTGAAGCATGGCCTGTTGAGATTCATATTGAGCAATCTGCTGAACTTTTCTGATTTCTTTTTCTTTTTCGTAATAATCGTAGTCGCCTGTATAAGTCGTGATGGTTTTGTTGGCGACTTCAATAATTCTGTTCACGATACCATTCATAAAATCGCGGTCGTGAGAAGTCATAAGGACAGCGCCCTTGTAAGACTTCAACCATTCTTCAAGCCAGACGATACTCTCAAGATCGAGATAGTTGGTAGGCTCATCCAGAAGAATGACATCTGGATTCTGAATAAGAACTTTTGCAAGAGCAATTCTCATTCTCCATCCACCGGAAAAAAGACCGACATCGCGGTCGTGGTCATAAGGCATAACGCCCAGACCAGTAATAATTTCTTTGGCGCGGACGTCGAGATCGTAACCACCAAGCTTCTCAAACTCAGTCTGATAATCACCAAGTTGGATAAGAACTTTTTCCATTTCATCAGGATCGAGATCAGTTTCCAGCATTTTTTCAATCTTGCGCATTTGCATTGAAAGCTCACTGGCCTTTGCCGATCCGCTCATGACTTCTTCAATAACTGTTCGTCCTTTCATTTCCCCGATATTTTGAGAAAAATAGGCCACGCGAACTTTTTCGGGAACAGTAATTGAACCGCCGTCAAAGCCTTCTTCCTTCATCAAAACTCTGAAGACCGTTGTTTTTCCAGCGCCGTTTGGCCCGACCAGTCCAACTTTATCTCCAGGTCTGAGAATAAACGAGGCATTCTCATATAAAATTTGCCCGCCGTAGTTTTTTGAAACGTTATTAAAACTGATCATGAGTGCATTTCCTAATAGATTTATTAAATCAAAATCCGCTAGAATTTCTCTATGGATTTTATTCGCGTTTTTCTTATTTTTTTGAGTCTCTACTTTACAGTAGGCAGACAGGCTTTGGCATCAACAATCGTTGATCCGGCAGAGAGAGAACAGGATATAAGCCGGGAATTTCGCAAAGAAGCGACGGGTCTACACCCAAAAAAGGAGCAAAAGACTCTCCGTTTCGGTTATTTTAGCGGAGAAAAACAGGCAGAAATCACACTTGCCAATACTACTGATCGGCCATTATCCAAGCTGCTCTACATGGATCCTCTCACCGGCAGACTCACTCTCTTTGAAAAATTAAATGACAAAGAGACTGAATTGAAAACCGCCGGAAGCTCCATTCCGTTTAATCACCGCGAAGTAAAAAGTATTTTCACCGCATTCAAAATAAATCTCGAGCCTCATTCGGAAAAAAACTTCATTTTAAAAATCCGCTCTCGACACAATTTTAATACCAAGGTTTTTCTTGGTAACGAACAGACTTTGCAGGCGCGCGAAGATTACAAACTGAGTTTTTTGGATTTTTATCTCGGTGGTATTCTTTGTCTTATTGCTTACAATTTTTTCATCTATGTTTTCCTGAAAGATAAAAACTATCTCTACTACTGTTTTTTTTCGGGCTCATTTGTTTTGCCGATTCTTTCCATTCACGGTGTTCTCGATAAGATCCTGCGTCCTGAAAGTTTCAGCTTTTCACACTATCTGATTTGCTTTTCAGCTCTGGCACTTTTTTGCGCCACCATTTTTACCTTTCATTTTCTCGAAATAAAAAAACATCTTCCGCGCTTCGTGCTTTTTTATAAGATCTGCGGGAGCATTGCCGCGTTTTTAATTCTTACAGGTCTTACTCCGCTCGAAGATCAGGCTCCACAGATTTTTGGTCAGATGATTGATCTCTCTCTCGTTATTGCCAATCTTATGTTTATCGTCAGCGCTGTTAAACTCAGAAAAGTCACTAATGTCGCCCGCTTTTATTTGTTTTCATGGCTGGTTGTTTTTGTTTCACTGCTCTCGTGGTTCGGAATGACTTTTGGCTTTTTACCAAGCAATTTTTTCACTCAACATTCTCTGCTTTACGCCAATCTCGGACAGATGCTGACGCTTTCTCTCGCACTTGCCTTTAGAATCAATGAACTGACAAAAGAGAAATTTGCGGCCGAAGAAAAGGCCATGCAAAAAGAAAAATATCACCGTCTTGTGCGCGTTCTCTCTCACGACATTGCCAATTCTCTGACGATCATTCATGCCTATTCTAAAAAAATCATCAAACCACAGAATCTTGAACCACAAACTCAGCGAATAATGGAAAAAGTTTATTTTGCTTCCGAGAACATCAAAAATATTCTCAACAATGTTAGAGAAGAAGAACTTCTCTCTATCAGAAAAAAAGAATTGGGAAAAGAACTGGTCTGTGTTCAAGAATCCATAAAAAATGCCTCTGTTGTTTTTGAAGATCATTTGAGAATAAAGAAAATCGCGCTAGATATTGACGTTGATCCGTCACATACCATCTGGGCGAATAAAACTTGTTTCTTAAACAATATAGTCAACAATATCCTTTCTAACTCAATTAAATTTTCGTTTCAAAATTCCAGAATCAAAGTTCAATCAGTCCAAGATTCTGATCAAATTTGTCTGACTTTTATAGACTACGGCCGCGGTGTAAAGCAGGAACTTATCAATGACATCTTTTTCAGCAACAGATTCATAAGTTCCAAAGGAACAAATGCCGAAGCGGGGCATGGGTTTGGGACAACGCTGATGCGCGAGTACGTTGAACTTTTCAACGGAGTGATTGAAGTCACTTCAAATGAAAATGATTCGTATTCCGGGAAAGAAGGGACAAAAATCATTCTGAAGTTTCCCCTTCCCTCTGAAGGGAATGAAACTAAGTCACTCTAGTAATGTCAAAAATTCCAAATTGATAAAATTATTAATTGTAATAAGATTTAAACATTCTCATTCTCTAAGGTTTAAATAAAATGGATTTCACTCCTCTAAGAATTACGACAGTAAAGCCACAACGTAGCTTAACGTTCGATCTGTATATTTTTTTCAAAGAGCAGTACCTCTGCTACGCTAAAAGAGGAACAACGCTCACTGAAGACAAATACCAGAAACTTAAAATACAAAAAATTGCCAAGTTTTTTATCACTGAATCGGATGAAGGAAATTATCAAAAGTTTCTGGATGATCTTTTATCAGAAACGCTCTCCAACCCTAATGTGAACGTCGAAGAAAAAGTCGTCATGGTAGAGGGAGCTGCTTCAAGCGCAGTCGAAAGAATGCAAAAGAACCCAGGTTCTGAATCCGCATACCGGGCCACTGAAAATGCGGCCAAAAGCTTGCGCGACGTCATTAAGAATAACCCCGACGCTCTCAAGAAAATTTTCGGTAAAAAAGTTGAAAAGAACGAAGACATCATCAAGCATTCATTAAACGTTTGTGCTCTTTCCGTGAAAATTGCCGAGAATTGCCGTTGCTCTGAAGAAGACATGGATGATTTAGGAACGGCTGCCCTTATTCACGACATCGCTATTCCGCAGTTGAGCAAGAACGATCTGCCGCTTTTCTATAAACCTAAAAAATTACTTACTAACGATGATAAACGCGTTTATTTTCTTCATTGCAAAGATGCTCTGGCCCTGTTGCAGGAAAAGCCTTATGTGAATAAAAATATTCTTGAACTCGTCGCCAATCATGAAGAAACATTGAG
>DAIQAU010000070.1:8007-11355 GCA_036781565.1 Bacteriovorax sp.
ATTGCTGTAAGCTTTTCCAAGCATCAGCATCTGAATCGTCAGCGCATCGATTTCTTCTGTGCGGACGACAGGATTCACTTCTTTCAATTGAATCAAACGTTCCTTTTCCGCAGTCAGTTTTTCCATCATTGCCGCTTTATATTCTTTTTTTAAGCTCTCCGCTTTTTTCAAGGCGTGATCGTGCGCTTGTTTTAAAACTTTCTGAACAGCGGCCTTCGGCAGAGCTCTCGCCTTTTTCACTGTTTCTATATCGGCCATCGCCGATCTCTCGTCGATATCCTCTTTCGTCCATTTATCTGAAAAATCTTCTCCGGTTGAATCGACCAGAACTCTGATAGGCGTCGGTGGAAAATATCTTTCAGGTGAAAGATTTTTAGGTGCGACGGCGTACAGTTTGAAATAAGCTTCAATAAATGTTTTCGCTGCACCGGTTTTCTTTCTCATCATCACTGTTGCATTACCAAAAGTGTTGGAAAGAATCAGGTCCATCACTCCGACAACCATTGGATGGTCCCAGGTGAGAAATTCAAGATCTTCTCTTTTCATGGCCGTATTGCGGTCGTAGGTAATGCGGACGCCTTCCATCGTTAAACCGGGAAAGTGAGGCACATACATGTTGTCGCTTGGACGAATATAAAAAATATTGTCTTCCAGATCTTCAACGTCAACACCGAGTTCCTGAAAAACTTCGCTCATGTAACCGATTAGATCTGCGCTTTCATCAAATTTTTTAATTTCAGAAATCAATTCACCCGCTTTGTGTTCATTAAACGAATTGAGCTCTACAAGAATATCCCGGCCTTCATCCAGCTTGTGCACAACAGCTGCATATTCTTTACTCGTCGTCGCTAAAAATTCCTGAATGACGTTGGACGATGCCAGGCATTTTTCCGGTTCTTTCAAATAATTTTCCAACAGTGATTGAAGCTGTTGATGAACCAGACTCGCTCCTTTGGCAGAACTTTCAAAAGCATTCAAGCCTTCGTGATACCAGCGGAAAAGAACTTCTTCATAGCTGGAAATAACGTAAGGAACGTGAATATTAATGTCGGCAATCTGGCCGATGCGGTCCAGGCGGCCAATTCTTTGTTCGAGGAGATCAGGATAAAGAGGAAAATCAAAAAGCACCAGATGATGAGCGAATTCAAAGTTGCGTCCTTCACTTCCGATTTCCGTACAGAGAAGAACGCGCGCGCCTTCCGGATCGGCAAAATAAGCGGCTTGACGATCCCTCGCCACAAAAGATAATCCAGAATGGAAAACGCCGACGTTGAGTCCGGCGAGTCTCTCTTTCAATACTTTTTCAAGCGCGAGAACTTTTGTTTTTGATTTCGTAATCAATAAGACTTTTTCATGTTTATTTTTTTCTAGATACTCAAGAAGCCAGTTGAGTTTCAATTCAAATGAAGGACCAATGGCCTCTTCATCTTCGAATCCCAGGTCTTTTGTTTTTTTACTCTCCAACGGATAAGCATGCAGAACACGTTTCGGGAAAAAATTAAATGTCGCTCCCATTCTGGCGCGGGTATTTCTGAAGAAAATTCTCCCTGTCCCGTGAAGATCAGAAAGCCTAGCGATCTCTGATTCAGCTTCTGGAGTCCCTTTGCTCAACAGTTCACGCGCCTGTTTGGCAATTGAATCATAATGCGCACTCTCTTCTAAAAACTGGTGATAGTCATAAAATCTGTTTGGATCAAGAAGCTTTAAACGGGCAAAATGGCCTTCGAGCCCAAGCTGTTCAGGCGTCGCCGTGAGGAGCAAAAGCCCCTTACTCTTCTTCGCGATCCTTTCGACAATTTTGTATTCAATAGAAGGCTGCTCATTTGTCCATTTCAACTGATGAGCTTCATCGACAATCATAATATCCCAGTTCGCCTGATCCATCATTGCCCGTGCCATCTCCGCGCCTTTCAGAAGTCCAATATTCACAATGACAAAGTCATTGTCAGTGAAAGGATTAGTTCCCGGCTCAAGATGTGTTTCCTGATTCAACGTTGTGAAAGTGAGATTGAATTTGCGAAGCATTTCCACAAACCACTGATACACAAGAGAATCCGGCACAACGATCAAAGCGCGTTTGACTCTCTCGGATAAAATTAAATGGTGAAGCGCCAGCCCAGCTTCAATTGTTTTTCCAAGGCCTACTTCATCAGCGAGAAGGACGCGTGGAATCGGTCTGTCTGCAATGGATTTTGCCACGTAAAACTGGTGTGGAAGAAGTGCCATGCGACCGCCGACAAAACCCCGCACTGAACTTTGAGTGATTTTATTTTTGTAGTAATGAGTTTTATAACGAAGATTAAAAAGTGTACTTAGATCAACGTTGCCGTTGAAAATGCGCTCTTCAGGCTTGTTAAAAGAAATGGAATCAGATAACTCGCGTTCATCAATTCTGTCGTCACCTTTAACAACATAAGCAATGAGACCGTCGACTTCTTCAATTCCTTCGACTGTGAATTTTTCTCCGCCACGAACAGTGATTTCATCGCCGATACCAAAGACAACACGCTTGATAGGTGCACCTTTCGTTCCGTATGTTCTTTCTGTTTTACTTGCAGGGAATGATATTTTGACAACTTTAGATTCGACCATCGCAACGAGGCCCAATCCCAATTCAGGCTCAGTCTCGCTCATAAAGCGCTGGCCGACTGTAAGAATACTCATGAATGTCCTTTAAAATTTATTGCATGTAATAGAGACCGATCACAGCACCTACCACGATCATGCCGATCAAGATATAGATTTGCTGTTTTCCAAAGGCCTTCTCTTGCGAGGACAAATGACTCTTCACACCGTTATGCTTTTTGTTTTTTAGTTTAGACACGCCTACTCCGTTAGAACCTACCAAAAACGTCTTTAATAAAATCGGAAATCCCGTTAGTAGATTTTATTTTATAAAGATCAAAAGCATAAGAGTCTTCATGAGAAAAATTTGCGGCCTCCGCAAAAGTGTCCTCCTCAATCTGTTCAATATTGGATTCTTCCTTGAGCTTGGCGATCATTTCGTGGTTTTCTTTCACAATCCGGCGGGCCCGCTCGACGGCGATGCGCCCGGATTCAACCTTGGGTACAAAGTCAGTTTCTTTATTCAGGCTTAACCCCCTGAGTCTAATTAACAATTTATCCTATTAACTGTTTAACTAAACCCGATTGCACAAGTCCACTTTTAATTTTTTCAGGACGCACCAAGCTTTTGAAAATGCACAATAAAAAGCCCTGACATTTTCTCTCATTCGGTCTAAAAAGGAGTCATTACAGAATATAGGAACGTTAAGGACTCATTATGATTATTTGCCAAAATGTCGGCCTGCGCTTTGGTGGCCGTAAATTATTTGAAGATGTGGATAT
>DAIQAU010000071.1:0-11238 GCA_036781565.1 Bacteriovorax sp.
GTTCCGTCAAATAAAAAAATCCACGCGTAAGAATCGCCGATAGTTTGAATTTCATCACCTTCATAAAGCGAAGAACGAAAACCTGGATTAAAAAAACTTTGTCCACGATCTACCCGACAAACACCGACACATTGAAAAAATCGCCCGACAATTTCGCGATTGTTTCTTTCGCGTACAATACTTTCCCATTCCGGTGCGAGGCTTTTTTCATCGGTTTGCTCTTTCCAGTCTTTGAAAGACAAAAACGAATCGAGATTGACCTCTCCCCATCTGGTAGAAGAACGTGTCTGGTCTTTAAAAATGACCGGTGCTTTTTCATTGTTCTCCGCCTCTTGAGCAACGCCCAAGGAACCAAGTGCCAGCATAAATAAGATCGCAATCATTTTCATACTGCTTTATTCGGCATTCTCTCCTCTGAAATGAAGCTTCTCCCTGTTCATTTCGGGGGCTTAGTGCTAATATTTCCGCTTGTGATCACAAAGAAGGAGCCGTCACGTGTCAAATGTTCAAAATACTGAACTAAATGAATCAGAAAATACCTCATTTTCATTCGTAAAAACTGAACACAAAATTCTGGATTTTTGGAAAGCAAATAAGATTTTTCAAAAGACTTTGGAAAACACCAAAGGAAAAAAGCCATACATTTTCTATGATGGTCCTCCCTTTGCGACAGGTCTTCCTCACCATGGTCACCTTCTCGCTTCAACTCTGAAGGACATTGTTCCGCGCTACTTCACCATGAAAGGGCGTTACGTTGAAAGACGTTTTGGTTGGGACTGTCACGGTCTTCCTATCGAACACGAAATTGACAAGAAACTTGGCATGTCTGCTCAGGACGCTGTTAAACAATTCGGCGTGAAAGGCTACAACGACGAATGCCGCTCAATCGTTCAACGTTACACAAGCGAATGGGAACGCACGATCACAAGAATCGGCCGTTGGGTTGATTTCAAAAATGATTACAAAACGATGGATGCCAATTTCATGGAATCTGTCTGGTGGGTTATCAGCGAGCTTTGGAATAAAAATTTAATCTATCAAGGAACAAAAGTTGTTCCTTTCTCAACTGCGCTCGGAACAGTTCTTTCAAACTTCGAAGCATCCTCAAACTACCAGGATGTTCAGGACCCTGCGATCACAGTACTCTTTAAAGTTAAAGATCAGGATTTTTATATTGCGGCCTGGACGACAACTCCATGGACGCTTCCATCCAACCTCGCGCTCTGTATGGGCCCTGAGATTGAATACGTAAAAGTTCACGATAAAGATAAAGACATTAAGTTCATCATCGCCAAAGACAGACTTGAAGCTTATTCGAAAAAAAGAAATTATGAAGTTCTTGAATCATACACGGGCGCTCAACTTAAAGGACTCCGTTATGAACCACTCTTCCCTTTCTTCAAAAAAGATGAAGCTCTTGGTGCCTTCGTTGTTCTAAATGATAACTACGTAACAACTTCAGACGGTACTGGGATTGTTCACATCGCTCCGGCGTTTGGTGAAGACGATAACAGAGTCATGAAGGAAGCAGGCATCGGTGCGATTGAATGCCCTGTCGACGATGCAGGTAAGTTTACGGCCGAAGTTTTTGACTGGGCCGGTGTTCATGTTAAAGCGGCCGACAAAGATATCATCAAACGATTAAAAGATGATGGGAAACTTTACGACCAGGGTGTTCTTGTTCACAGTTATCCATTCTGTCCGCGTTCAGATACTCCACTGATCTATAAAGCAATTCCGTCTTGGTACGTAAAAGTAGAAGAGATCAAAGACCGCCTGCTGAAATCCAATGATCAAATCAACTGGACTCCGTCACACATCAAAGAAGGTCGTTTTGGAAAATGGCTTGAAGGATCTCGTGACTGGTCAATTTCACGAAACAGAGTTTGGGGTACACCTATTCCTATCTGGATCAACGATAAAACCGGAAACAAAATCTGTATCGGCTCTATCGATGAACTTTTTCAGCGCACAGGTGTGAAAGTTACTGACCTTCACAAGGAAAATGTTGATCACCTGACGTTTACTCACACAGGTGAAGACGGAACCTACAGAAGAATTCCTGAAGTTCTGGACTGCTGGTTTGAATCGGGATCAATGCCTTACGCTCAACTACACTACCCTTTCGAAAACAAGGAAATGTTCGAACAAGGTTTCCCTGCAGAATTCATCGCCGAAGGTCTGGATCAGACCCGCGGATGGTTTTATACATTGACTGTTCTTTCGACAGCGCTATTTGATAAGCCTGCCTTCAAGAACGTTATCGTCAACGGTATCGTTATGGCCGAAGACGGAAAGAAAATGTCGAAACGTTTGAAGAACTACACGGCACCTGATGAACTCATGGAAACATTCGGCGCAGACGCGCTGAGATTGTATCTGATCAATTCAGGACTCGTAAAAGCGGAAGAACAACGCTTCACTGATGCCGGTGTAAAAGACATGGTCAGAAAAGCTCTTCTCCCATGGTACAACTCTTTTAAATTTTTCCAGACCTATGCGGAAGTTGATGGCTGGTCGCCAGTGAAAAATTTCAAAACATCTGACAACATCGTCGACAGATGGCTTATTTCAAATCTTCAAACATTGAAGAAAAATATTGCAAAGGAAATGGAAGAGTATCACCTCTACAATGTTGTTCCTGCGCTTTTCACTTTCATTGAAGACTTAACAAACTGGTACATCAGATTGAACCGCTCACGTTTCTGGGGCGACGGTCTGACAGATGATAAGTGCGCAGCCTACTCGACTTTGTATACAGCTCTTCGCGAACTCACCATTTCAATGGCGCCATTTTCTCCATTCTTCTCGGAATATGTTTTCCAGGAACTTCGCAAAATGAATCCAGCTGAAGCTGAATCTGTTCACCTTTGTGATTATCCGGAAGCAAACGATTACCTGATCAATAAAGATCTGGAGATCGCTGTCGATAGAATGCAGCAGTTGATTCTTCTCGGAAGACAAAAAAGAAATCAGGTTCAGATTAAAGTTAAAACGCCGCTTAAGCGTTTAACGATCATTCATAAAGACCAGAAGCTTCTGGATGAAATCGCGAAACTTTCTGAATACATCAGATCAGAGCTCAACATTAAAAACATTGAGTACTCAACTGATGAAGACAAGTTCATCAAGCTTTACGCTAAACCGAATCTTCCATTGCTCGGAAAGAAGCTTGGAAAAGATATGGGCAAGTTCAAAGCGCAGATCGAAAAACTCACGAGCAAAGAACTGACTGAACTCGAAGAGCAGCAAGCGCTGAGAATTGACGGTGTCCTGTTCTCTCCTGAAGAAATTTTAGTTTTCAGAGAGGCCAAGGAAGGAACAGAAGCGATGTCGAACAGATTCATTTCAATCGACATTGATACTAAACCTGATCAGAACCTTCTGAATGAAGGTGTGGCCAGAGAAATGGTCAGCTTCATTCAGAAAACAAGAAAAGATATGAACTTCAACGTTAGCGACAGAATTGCTATTGCTTTCTGCGCGAACGATGAACTTGCTGCGATTGCAAAGCAATTTAAAGACTATATCACCGGCGAAACGCTTGCGGCCGATATGGTACAGGTTTCAGCTATGGGCGATCATGAAACAGAGCTTGATAACGGCAAGTTCTCTATCACATTGAAAAAAGTTTAATTCTATTAGAGCGCGTCTGTTTGTTCAGACACAAGCTAGACGCGCTCTCCTTTTCTTCTTAACTCTCCAGACATCGGCTATAATCAACTCATGAACTTCGATACAATCGTCATTGGTGCAGGAGCGGCCGGGCTTTCATTCACCGCCCTCATGGAAAAAAAATATAAAAGCACGGGCAAAACTATCGCTTTACTAGAAGCGCACTCTTTAAGCGGCGGCTGCGCTTCTTATTTCGAACGCCAGGGATTTCTCTTTGATGCGGGCGCGACGACTCTCTCGGGTTTAAAAAAAGGCAGACCGATTCAGCAACTGATTCAAGAGCTCAATCTCGATCTTGATCTGATCAAAGTTGATCCCGGAATTATTTCGCTTTTTCCAGATAAAAAAGTGCGACACTTTGCTGATGAAAAAAAATGGATTGAAGAATTAAGCGCGAAGTTTCCTGATATCGACAGCGAAAAGCTTTGGAAAAAAATCTTTTCCATAAGTCATGATGGATGGAAGCTTGCCACAAACTTTCCGAAAATTCCGCTTTTAATTGCCGTTAAAAACTCACCCTATCTTTTGACAAGCGTGGGGCAGGCCCTTCATCTTAAAAGCATGCACAATGAACAGTACAAAGCTCTTATTAATGAACTTCTATTCATCACAGCTCAGAATGAAGCAAGTGATACACCGATGCTCATGGGGGCCATGGGGCTGACTTATACGGATGATACTTATTATGTCAAAGGTGGAATGAAGACTTTTGCAACTGCTTTGGAAAAGAAGTGCTCTAATCTTTTTTTAAAACACAAAGTCCTGAGTATCAAAAAAACGGATGAAGGCTTTATCGTTGTCACGAACAAAGAAACCTTCACCTGTAAGCAGCTCGTTTCGACTCTCCCGGAATGGAATCACAATGAGCTCTTCCAGGGAAAATCTACCAAAAGAATATTCGACGAAAAGACCTCCATGAACTGTTGGTCAGCCTTCATGCTCTACATGACCATACCAGTTGATAAGAACCGCGAGGGCCTTTATTTTCAGGTTCACTGCGATCCCATACCGTTCTGCGGATCAAAATCTTTTTTTGTTTCGCTTTCCCACCCCGATGATCCAATCAGATCATCCGAGCGGCAAACAGTAACAATCTCCTGTCATACGAAGCCGGAACAATGGGAACTCCTCACGACTGACGAGTATAAAAAACGAAAAAAAATTGTGGAAGATTATATTCTGGAAATTTTCTGTAAGCGATTTCATCTTGAACGGCAGGATCTCGACCATGTTTTTACGGGATCGCCAAAAACATTTGTGAAATATACTCATCGTTATCGCGGTTTAGTTGGAGGACTTCCTCATTCGATTAAAAAAAATCCGCTCACGTATCTGAAGTCGAGATCACCTTATAAAGATTTTTATCTCATTGGCGATACTCAGTTTCCGGGGCAAGGAATTGCGGCCGTGGTTCTGGGTGCCCGGAACCTGGCCGCAAAATTATCTTAGAAATTATTTTGCTTGAACAGCTGCACAGACCATTGGAAGTTCTTTAATCACGTGCTCAATAGTTAGAGCAGATCTTCTTCCTACTGTCTTGCCAACTTTTACAGGTGCTGAACCTGATGAAACAGAAAGGACAACATTGTTATCTGTCCCTGTATCTTTACCAACGTATCTCACAGGAGCTCCAGCCTTCATTTTAGGGGCCAGCATTTCTCTTGCTTGAATTTTTTGTTCTTGTTGTCCTTCAAATGTAATAACGAGTTGAACTTGTCCGTCTTGTGCTTTTTGAATATCGACGAGAACTTCTTTATTTTTTACTTTTTCAATTGTTTCGCATTTAGAAACTGTCTTAAAGAAAAGAATGCTTCTCGCATTCGCTGCAAATGTTGTCGAAAGAGCAAGAACCAATACTAAAGTTTTCATAGTCATCTCCTGTGTGTTTAGATGACCGGACTATAGCACTTCAAAAATTTTGTGGTGAAAACTGGTATTTTTTACAAAAAAAAGCCCGCTGTAAAAGCGGGCTTCTTTATCTAATCTATAGAAATGATCTGAAATTTATGGAATATCAACAATACATTCAGCTGTTTCAGTTTGTCTTTCGCGGTTATTAACGATTGACCATGAAACCACTACGTATTGTTTTTTAGTGCCAGCAGTAACTGTTCTGATGATTCTTTCGACATATTGATACTCATCTGAACCGATAAGATTTTTTTCAGTCAAATAGCATTCTCTTAAATAGTCTCTTCCACCGCACTCAGCATTTTCTTCAACAAGCTTAGTGAGATCAGATTTTGGATTCATTACGCGAACTGAGATATCTCTTTTTGGAAAATTGACTTCACTAACGAGTACAGAGCAGAACTCTCCGCGATCGTTGCGGCCTTCGTAAAAACCAACAGGCAAGTAAGAAGTAAGTCTATCAACAGCTGAGATCGATTTTGCAAAAGATGAGAGGCAAAGAAACGACAGAGTTAAGGCCACTAAAACTTTCATGTATCCCCCTAAAAAAAGATGCCCCACCCTATCAAATGGGCATGGGCACTGTCTAGAGGGATTCCCTTCTTTACAGGGCGAGGTTGGCCAGGTCTTCTCTGCTTGAAACGACGATAATCCTCTTAACTGGGTGATTTTTTATGGCCGAGCGAACTTCAAGCTCCAGCTCCGGGTTAGTTATCAGAATCACGGTCCCGTAATTTCTGACGGCAGCTGATGATGTCTCATTGCCTGAAAAGCTCTTTAAAAGGGTTTTAAGGTCTTCAAGATTCTGATTGATGATCTTGGAAGGACGGTACCCTTCTTCCATCAGGGATTTGACCAGTTTGAGTTTTTCGATATCCACCGGAGAATAAATGCGCTCTCCCTTCAGGTCCCTTTCAGGGCGAGGAAAGGAATAGCGTCTTTCCCACATGCGCAACAGGTATTTGCTGATGCCAGTTTCTTTTTCAACGACATTTATTGGAAACATAATTCACCTCATAGACTTGTTTTAAGCCAATGCAGTGAAAAAAGCACTGAGACAAACCCTCGACAGACCTTCGCCCAAAGGTCGTCAAGGTCCCGGCAGTCTTAAGATAATTAATATTCCTGAGGGAAGATCTCGTATTGCTCGATATGGTAATTGTTTTCAGAGCGGATCTGAATGGATTTCCCATGAGCTTCTTCAAGGGTTTCGATGAGGTCAAAATCCTCGCTTGTCAGCGTGGCCGTTACTTCCGGATGAGCGTAGATAAAGACTTTCGCTCCCTTGCATTTCGCCAGCGTTTTATTAAGCTCTCTGATGAGTTCATAACAAACTGTCAAAGTCGATTTAACTCTTCCCGTTCCTTCACAGTAAGGACATGGCTCGCACATAATTCGCGAAAGAGTATCGCGGGTACGCTTTCTCGTCATTTCGACAAGGCCGAGTCCCGAAATAGGAAGCACGTTTGTTTTAGCACGATCTTTTTTCAGGGCTTCGAGAAGAGCTGTATAAACAGTAATTCTATTCTCTTCTTTTTCCATATCGATGAAATCGATGATGATAATACCGCCGCAATTGCGGAGGCGAAGTTGATAAGCGATTTCTTTAACCGCTTCGAGATTTGTTTTTAAAATAGTTTCTTCGAAAGTTTTCCGGCCGATGTATTTACCGGTGTTGACGTCGATAGACACAAGCGCTTCAGTCTGATCGATGTTAAGCGATCCTCCCGATTTCAAAAAAACTTTATTATCGATAGCGCGTTCAATTTCCAGATCGATCCCGAACTTTTCAAAAATAGGAGTCGATTCTTCAGAGTAGAGTCTGTATTTACCTTTCATCGTCGGAAGAAATTTTTGAACAAACTTTTCAGCTTCTTTCAAATTGTCTTTTGTATCAACGATAATTTCATCAACATCTTCATCAGTAATATCGCGAAGAACTCGTTGAATAAAACTTAAATCCTGATGAACAACTTGCGGAGCTTTCCCGCTCGATGCTTTCTTCTGAACATCCTTCCAGATTTTCACCAGCATGTTGTAGTCAAACTTTAATGTTTTATAACTTTGACCTTCGGCCACTGTACGCGCAATCACTCCCGTGCCTTCCGGGCGAATGGTTTCGAGAATTTCTTTTAAACGCTCGCGTTCTTTTTCAGATTCAATTCTTCTTGAAACACCTGTGTGTTCAATGAAAGGCATGAAAACAATATGTCTTCCCGCAAATGTAATGTGTCTCGTGACTCGCGGACCTTTTGTCGAGATAGGCTCTTTCGCTACCTGAACAAGAATTTCATCGCCTTCTTTGATAAAGGATTCAATGCTGATATCCGGACGAAAGCGCATATTAACGGCTTCGCTTAATGTAGAAAGTTCATCAGGGATCACTTCGCCCTGGCGGTGACTGTCTTCCATCGATTTGCGGCTTTTTTCCGCCATCTCTCTTTGCTCTTCGATGGTAGGAATATAAGCATCATCAACGTAGAGAAACGCGGCCTTTTCATAGCCGATGTCGACGAAAGCGGATTGCATTCCGGGAAGAACGCGCACGACTTTTCCTTTGTAGATATCGCCTACGAAGGGAAAGTTGACTCTTGATTCTTCTTGTCGGTGTTCGTGTGATCGCTCCATGAGAAAGTCGAGAATTTCGCCATTCTCAATGAGCGCTGCCCGACACTCGTTGAGTGTCTGGTTGATAATTAATTGTTTAGCCATTAAAAAAGTCCTTTAAAATATAAATCCCTTTCAGTTTAGCAAAGCTTACTCAAGACGTAAAAAGACTTAAGAGAATGGCGCTCCTTGCCTAAATGACCGAGCACAATAATCTGTTAAATTTGGTGAAAAATGGGATTAAAACTGAAAAGTGTAGCCGAAACTTGGCTCTTTAAAGAATTGTTTCGCAATTCTGAAATTAGCGAAGTCATGGCGAGAAAGAGTTGCGAATTTTTCCGGGTTAACCGGAACAACAGTTGCCTGGCCGATGGCCATTGTAGATGAACGTGAAGCTGCGTTGAAAATAACCGCTCCAACCCCGACGACGATACCGATGGCCCCACCGATCGCTACGTTTTTCCAGTGATCAGATGGATGCTCAACAAAAGAAAGAGTCGATAATCCTAAAATCGCCCCAACTGCTCCAGAGCCGAGAACAATGGTCATGTCTCTGATGGAGTCATCAATTAAACCTGCATTCTGTGATTCGTCTGCTGCAAAAGTCATCGATGGAGTCAATGTGATTAATGTCAGCGAGAGAAGAACAACTGAAAAAAGTTTTTTTAGGCGAACGATTTTATTCATAGATTTACTCTGCGTTAATTTGATTTTTGTGCGTCTTTTGCTTAAACTACCTCTCTTCATTACCAGTAACAAAAGAGAGATCAGCTCATGCCGCAACAGTTTACAGCTTATAGTATTATACAAAAGAAAAGAGATAAGGAAAGACTTAGCAAAGAAGAAATCAACTGGTTTATCGACGGACTCACGAAAGGTGAAATCGCCGATTACCAAATGAGCGCTCTTCTCATGGCCATTTATCTCAATGGGTTTGATAAAGAGGAAACCGCTGCATTGACAAATGCTATGCTTTACTCTGGAAAAGTTCTGGATTTTGAAGAGCAGATTTTCATCGATAAACATTCAACGGGTGGTGTCGGAGATAAAGCGTCTTTTATCCTCGCCCCTATCGCTGCTGCTTGCGGAGTTAAAGTTCCGATGATCGCAGGCCGTGGTCTTGGACACACTGGCGGGACCGTCGATAAAATTGAGGCCATCAAAGGTTTCAAGACTGATATCGCTCTTCCGGAATTTGAACGCCTTCTCAAAGAACGCGGAGTTGTTCTTATCGGCCAGACGGGAGAAATCGCTCCGGCAGACAAAAAAATCTATGCCCTGAGAGATGTCACGGCAACAATCGAATCTATTCCTTTGATCACAGCTTCCATCATGAGTAAAAAACTCGCTGAAGGAGCAAAAGGCATTGTCATGGATATTAAAACCGGCAACGGTGCCTTCATGGCTAAATTATCTGACGCCAAGAAACTGGCCGAAAGCATTCGCCAGACAGGTCTTCGCTTCAATAAAAACATGATGACGATGATTACTGATATGAACGAGCCTCTGGGACTTGCCATCGGAAACTCACTGGAAATTATCGAAAGTATCGACACGCTAAAAAATAAAGGCCCGGCCGATTTAACGGAACTCTCTCTCGCTCTTGCTGGTGGGATGGTCTATCTTGCAGGTCTGGCAAAAACACATAAAGAAGGAATCGCGAAGGCCAAGGCGGCACTTGAATCCGGAGCGGCCCTCGAAAAATTCCGCGAACTCATCCGCGAACAAGGCGGAGATGCGCGTGTTGTTGACGACTACTCTCTTCTGCCTCAAACAAAAAAAACCTACGATGTTCTGGCAACAAAAAATGGTTTCATTACAAAAATGGATTGCAAGGCCCTCGGTTTACACAGCGTATTCCTGGGCGGCGGCAGACAGAAAGCTTCAGACAGCATTGATTACGCTGTCGGAATTGTCTTAAATAAAAAACTGGGCGATAAAATAAAAAAAGGTGATGTCCTGTTAACAATCCATTGCCACGAAAATCAGATGGAAACTGCAAAATCTATTTCTGATTCAGTGACAAAAAAGGATATAACGATTCAGGCGACAAAACCGCGCACTAAAAAGAAATTAATTATTGAAGTGCAGACAAAATTTGCCCCGAAAACAAAAGCGAAAGTAAAAGCGAAAACAAAGAGAAAATAATGTACGAGAAATTAGGTAAAGCAGCACAATACGTTCAATCTATCAAAGCAACGAATCCGAAAATCGGAATTGTTCTTGGATCAGGACTTGGTGTTTTTGTAGATCAAATTGAAAACAAGACCATTATTCCTTACAGCGATATTCCCCACTTCAAAAAAACTACCGTTGAGGGACATGAAGGTCGTTTGATTCTGGGAACAGTAAAAGGTGTTCAGGTAGCTGTTCTTCAAGGGCGCTTTCACGCTTACGAAGGTCTTCCGATGGATGAAGTCGTTTTCCCTGTTCGCATGCTTCACATTCTGGGTATCGATACTTTGATACTCACGAACGCTGCCGGTGGAGTGAATTTAAGTTATAAGCCAGGCGATCTCTCTATCATCAAAGACCACATCAATATGATGGGAAAAAATCCGTTGATCGGACCGAACAACAACGAAATGGGCCCGCGCTTTCCGGACATGAGCCATGCTTATAACCCTGAACTCAATGCGATCATGAAACAAGTCTCGCTTGAACTCGGCTATGAAATTCATGAGGGTGTTTACATCGGCGTTCTTGGACCAACTTATGAAACACCTGCAGAAATCAGAATGTTCAGAACTCTCGGCGGTGACATGGTCGGTATGAGTACTGTTCCTGAATGTATCGCTGCCAATCACCTCGGCTTAAAAGTTTGCGGTATCAGCTGCATTACTAATATGGGGGCAGGTATTCTCGAGCAAAAATTAAAACACGAAGACATCAAAGATGAAGCAATGAAAGCGATGAATCACTTCACTGCACTTCTCAATAATTCGATTGAAAAATTCGGAAAACTTTAAGGACGAGGCCAATGGAAAACACTAAATTAAGATCTCTTGCAAAAGACGCTTCTGAAAATGCCTATTCGCCTTATTC
>DAIQAU010000072.1:0-4984 GCA_036781565.1 Bacteriovorax sp.
CGAGTCAAAATCGCGCTGGTCAAAAACGATAAAGAACGAAAAATGCAGATTGAAAGAGAAATTTCATCTGTGGCAGACTTGAAAAAAGAAGAGCAGAGAAAGCGTGATTTAATCCGATATCAGGAAATGAAAAAAGCGCTCAAAGTTAAATAGTGAAGTTACTGTACGATGTAGCGTGAGAAGAAAATCGACTTCACGACAGGTTTACCCAACGATTTATTGATTTCTTTTTTCAGGCGATCTTCTAAAAGAATCTTTCCGGTGAGAGAGTTGAGTTCTTCAGCTCCCATTTTGCTTGAGACATTGATGATTTTATCCTGAACGACCATGAGATAGGTTTTGATGATTCCCGCGTCTTCAGGTTTAAAGAGAACCAGGGAGAGTTCTACTTCCAGATAGCGCATGCGTTGATTGGCATTGGGATCTTTCGGCACAAGACTCACAGTCATCTTATCGATCTTGTAAAAGACGGGTATGGCCTTCGGGTCGCCTTCTTTAAGAAAAGCATCGCGCTCCTTGTTTTCATCGATAGGAGGGCGCTTGTAGACTTTCTCTGTGTAGTAAAATAAACCGATCACAGCAACTGTGGTCAGGGTCATTACACCCAGAAGAATCATATCGAGCATTTTTTTGCCGGTCATGTGAATGATTTTAACATGTTTACAAAAAAGGTGAAGGGGAAGTTATTTCCGAGTGTGATGGTCGGGAGAAAAAAAAAGGGCCGCAGTTGCGGCCCTCATTAATTAGAACGGAAGTTTTGTGTACGGAAGTCCAAGATCGTTAGCAACTTGTTCGTAAGCAAGTGTGCCTTTGTAAATATTGATCCCTGGACGGAACGTTTTATCTTTCTGAGCAGCTTCTTCAACACCCATGTTTGCAATCATACGAGCGTATTTAAGAGTTACGTTTGTAAGAGCAAATGTAGATGTTCTTGCAACTGCACCTGGCATGTTCGCTACACAGTAGTGAACAACACCGTCTACGACGAAAGTTGGATTTTCGTGAGTTGTTGGCTTACAAGTTTCGATACATCCACCCTGGTCAACAGCGATATCTACCACTACTGAACCTTTTTGCATTTTAGAGATCATGTCTCTTGTGACAAGGTGAGGAGCTTTTGCTCCTGGAATAAGAACTGCACCGATAACAAGATCTGATTCAAGAACTGCTTTTTCGATGTTGTCTGGATTTGAGTAAAGAGTTGTGATGTGTGAACCATAAAGAGCGTCTAGTTCAGCAAGACGTTTTGTTGAAATATCGATTGCTGTAACAGAAGCACCCATTCCCATCGCCATTTGAATCGCGTTTGTACCAGCGATACCAGCGCCAAGAACTGTGACTTTACCACGACGAACACCTGGAACACCTCCAAGAAGAACGCCTTTACCGCCTTTATCAAGTTGAAGGTAAGCAGCTCCGATTTGAACTGACATACGACCTGCAACTTCTGACATTGGAACCAGAAGAGGAAGTGAGCCGTCATTGTTTTGAATTGTTTCGTAAGCGATCGCTGTACATCCTGATTTCATCAAACCTTTTGTTTGCTCTGGATCTGGTGCAAGGTGAAGGTATGTGTAAAGAATGTGATGTGGTTTAAGCATCGCGATTTCTACGGCCTGAGGTTCTTTAACTTTGATAATCATTGTTGATTTTTCAAAAACTTCAGCAGCTGTATCAAGAATCTTCGCTCCAGATTTTACATATTCTTCATCTGAAATGCCGATACCAACACCAGCGTTTTTTTGAACGTAAACAGTGTGGCCGTCACCAACTAGAGCGCGAACTCCACCTGGAACCATACCAACGCGGTTTTCATTATTCTTAATTTCCTTAGGTACTCCGATAATCATTTTAAGTTCTCCTTAAAAAGGGTTGCATCAAAAAATTGGGTTTAAAAATATTCCTGAGAATCCCACAGAACCGGGAAAAACGGCAAGGGGAAAATGAGGATAATTACTTTATTACCTGAGGAGAAAATCACGCCTTTTGAATGACCGATTTCCGTTTGGCCTTATTAACCTTCCAAATAAGGAAGCCAATGAGTGAAAACGGCAGAATAAAAAGGATAAACTCCTTTTTATTGGGCCCGGGCTCAACGACTTCAATGGCATTTTGGGAGGTGTAAACAAGCTCTTCATTTTGTTTAAATTGAATTTGCAGATTCCATAAACCTGCATGGTCGAACGGTAAAATAGCCTTATAGACGAGGCGGCCCGGGGGAGTAGACTCTTTCGAGTCCAGCATGGCAATGGCCTTTAAAAGAGCGCTTCCAGAGGCCCTGGCCTCCAGTTCTATGGTCATTGGCGCAGCAGGATCTCCAGTGATAAAAACTTCAATGGTTCCTTTACCGGTATCAGGATCCACCCGGACAGACACTTCATTTGTTCCAACTTTTTTATGCTCATAAATTAAATAGGCCCGTCCTTCGTGAGAAAAAGCAGAAGCACAGACCACTAGTAAAAAGATAGAGATAATGGATTTCATCATGCTTTTACCACCGAGCAAGAACATTGGTGTAAGGCGAGTTCATCATCAGTTGGAACGAGATGGTAATACATGGCAATGACCATCGGGATAAAAACAATCGTGTTATAAAATAAATGCAATTCTACTCTCGGCATAACCTGCTGGAGGATAGAAGAAGGAACCGGAGAACCGAAGAGAAATTTTCCAGTGAGTGCCTGGACCTGAAGAAGAAAATGTTCGAAGTGATGCCAGAACTGAATTCCAAGAGAAATGATCCACCACTTGCGTGAGCGACCGTAAAATCCGGAGCGCAAAATCCACAATCCGATGAGCATGAAAAGAGCGTAGAGGTAATGAAGAGATTCAGAAGTCACCAGCCATGGCCAGAATTGTCCCAGAATCCCCCGGGATTCAGAACGTGGCCAGTGAAGAACAAATATCTGGAAGGCCTGAACAAGGTGTTCGCCCCAATGAGCAAGAACAATGACCATGTACAATCTCAACGAGAGCTCGTGTTTGTCCGTGTTAATCGTTCTCAAAAATTTCTGATAGCGCGAAACAGGAATTTCACAAGTCTGTTCTGTCATGAGGGCTTTTCCTAGTATGTGATTTTTTCTTCATCATACAAAGGAAAAACATTATTGCCAAATTCGGCGCGAGCGAGCCGTTCGAGTTCTGTGTGAAAGAGATCATGGCTCATATGAATCAAACCTGCCCGCTCGGGTTTTATTCTTTTAATATAGTTGAAAGTTTTATCGACAGTCAGGTGAGTGGAATGTGTTCCTCTTTTTAAACAATCAATAATCAGCAGATTAATTTTCATGTCTTCCAGAGTTTTCAAGAGTGGTTCCGGAATTTCCATGCAATCTACAATGTAGGCTAGAGTAGATGTTTTCGAACGATGGATAAAGCCCATGGTTGATCCGTGCCCGTGAGGATACTGGAAAAAATAAAAGGCTTCGCCCTGAATAGTAATTTTTTTTTCAAGAGGAACTGGATGCACTGTCAGTCGTGGAAGACCCCCTCCAAGAAAGGTTTTATTTGGATCCGGTTTCTTAAAAATATAATCAAATCGTCTTTGCAAAATTCCCGTAGTGGTTCTGTCGGCGTAAAGAGGTATTTCACTTTTATGAGGATTGAAAGTAAGAGGTCTCAGGTCGTCGATGCCGTGTAAATGATCAGCGTGAGTGTGAGTCAAAATGACAAAATCTACGTCGGAGATTTTATTCTTTAAAAACTGAGTACGAAGATCGGGAGTTGTGTCGACCAGAAACTTTTTTCCGGAATCTGTCTCAACATAAATACTCGTGCGCAATCTCTGATCACGATGATCGAGTGATGTACACACTGAGCAGGAACATCCGATCATTGGAATTCCTGTTGATGTTCCGGTACCAAGTGCAATGATTGTATTTTTGTGTTCCGCTTTCATGTTATAATCCTATCCTGACAAGTCTTACAATTTAAGAGGAAACAGCAAATGGGCCAAAAAAAATTAGCCAAAAAAATCATGACACTGGGTCTTAGTGCTCTTGTGTTAACAGGTTGTGCATCCTTAACAGGAACATCGGCCAAAAAACCTGCGCCTATCGCGCTCAATGTAAAAAAAGTTGTCCTGGATAACGGACTGACTGTTCTTATTGCACCTAATCCTAAACTTCCGATTGCAGCTTATTACACTTTGTTTGATGTGGGCGGCCGCTATGAAACAAAAGGCACAACAGGAGCGACTCACTTTCTTGAACACATGATGTTCAAGGGCGCAAAGAAATATGGCCCGGGAGAGTTTGATCTTCTGATTGAAAAAAACGGGGGAGCAACCAACGCTTATACGACAAATGATGCCACTGTTTATTACCAGACCATTCCTTCTAATTTTGTCGAAAAGATGGTTGATCTTGAAGCCGACAGACTTCAGCACTTACTTCTTGAACCTGTAAGCTTTGAGTCTGAAAGACAGGTTATTTTTGAAGAAAGAAAAATGCGCTATGAAAATAGCCCTGATGGATTTCTTTATTTGACCATGATGAAGAAAGTTTTTGAAGGCACACCCTACGGTCAGTCAGTGATCGGTGATGTTGAGGATCTTACGGCGCTTACTCGTGATCAGATGATGGAATTTTTTAAAACATACTATGCTCCGGACAATGCCATTCTTGCTATCTCTGGAGATGTCGATCCGGATAAAATTCTTCCGGTCATTAAAGAAAAATACGGGGCCATTCCAAAATCTCAGGGGCTTGCTGACCTTAAAGCAAAAAGAGATGATCCAAAAAATTACGTATCAAAAGCTAAGTGGGGAACTGACTACAGTTTCTATGCAACGAATCCTATTCCAAAATTTGCCGTCGCTTTTCCAGGTGAAAAAGCAGGAACAAGAAGAGCTTTCGTTCTCGATGTTCTTGCGTTTATGCTGGGGAACGGAGGAAGTTCCTATCTCGCTCAAAAATACGTGAGAAATCAGACGCCCATGCTCACTGATATCAGTCTTTCAAGTTACAACCTGAGACATGCCGGA
>DAIQAU010000072.1:5084-8001 GCA_036781565.1 Bacteriovorax sp.
GACGCCCATGCTCACTGATATCAGTCTTTCAAGTTACAACCTGAGACATGCCGGAGTTTTTTATTTCAACGGCGAATTAATGGAAGGACAAAAAATTGAAGATGTGAAAACAAAGTTCCTCGCTGATATGAAAAAATTCTGCGACGAAGGTCTGGATGCCCGCACTCTTCAAAAGACGAAAAATCAAATTATGTCACAAGCCTATACCGCAATGAAAACCAATGCAGGTATGGCCTCGACAATTATGATGAATGAGAAAATTTACGGCGATTATGCTTACGGAACAAAAGAAATGGAAATTTATAATTCTGTAAAAGAGAGTGAAGTCAAAAAAGAATGTCACGACATCCTTGTGAAATCATCGCCGATTTTTCTTTCTATCTGGGACAAGTATCCAAAAAATCCGACAGCTCTAGTGGAGTCTAAATAATGAAAAAGAAACTTTTAATCAGCTTGCTCTTTCTGATCAGTGCTAAAACTTTTGCCGCTGCGAAGATTGAAGATTCAATAAAGAAATTAAACTGGAACGGAATTGATGTCGTGTACATTGAAGATGCTCGTTTCCCTACATACGATATGCTTCTCTATTTCGGTGACGGCGCTTTATCAGACGAGCCGGGAAGAATGGGGCTTACTCAACATGCCTTTAACTTGCTTGATGCAGGAACTCCGAAACTTTCACAAAAGGACATCCTCGATCAATTTGAATTTACGGGAACAGAATTTTCTACAGACATTACTCACGAATACACTACGGTCGCGATGT
The DNA here is from genome assembly GCA_036781565.1 of Bacteriovorax sp. Taxonomy (GTDB): domain Bacteria; phylum Bdellovibrionota; class Bacteriovoracia; order Bacteriovoracales; family Bacteriovoracaceae; genus Bacteriovorax. The sequence continues at coordinate 5,851 of DAIQAU010000072.1, forward strand.
CTGGTCTTGCTAAAGACATCAACTCGTCAATGACCCAGGCGTGCTCTCTTCTCCGAGAAGCAAGCTTTCCCGCTGACGTCGTGAAACAAGAGCTTGATAAGGAGCGCTCAGAATTGCAAAGTTTAGTGGCGAATCCTCAGGCCCTTTCTGATCGTGTCTTCAGAGAAGTTTCGATGAGCGGCTCACCTTACTCTTATCCGGTCAGTGGAAAACTTAAAGATCTCGATTCCTACACTCCGGCAGGTCTCAGAGCACGAGTGGATTATTTTTTAAATAAAGTGAAGAAAAGAATTTACATCACCGGTCCAAAATCAATTCTTTCTGTCGAGAAAGTATTGAAAGAAAAATGTCAATTTCAAGGCTCGCCATCTGATTATGTCCGCACAGCTTCCTATAAACTTGTGAAACGTTCTTCTCCGGAAGTTGTTTTTGTTCCGGTTCCCGATGCCAATCAGGTTCAGGTAAAGATCGGCCGTTTTTTAAACTACGATGAAATTGGCGACAGACGTCTTGATACACTGGCCAGTGAATTTCTAGGCGGCGGGTTTACATCAAGGCTGATGAGAGAAGTGCGCGTGAAGCGCGGGCTGACTTATTCCATCGGTGCTTACGTATCTTCGCAAAAACAATATGGCCGTAGTGGTATCGCTACTTTCACAAAAAATCAGACCATCAACAAGCTTATTGAAGTCATTAATGATTCAATTACAAAAATCAAAAAAGATGGCATTACTGACGAGGAACTTGAAAAATCCCGCGGTGCTATCGTCGGCTCTCATCCGTTTAAATTTGAAAGCAACAGGGCCTTCCTGGCGCAGCTCCTTTACCTCGATCACGTTGAACGTCCTTACTCTGAACTTTTCAATTTCAATGAAGCAGTGATGAAATATACAGCGAAAGATGTAGCAAAGAAGATTGATGATGTTTTCGGAATGAATGTTCAGACAATTTTCATTCTCGGGGACAAGACAATTGAAAAAGAATTGCGCAAGCTTCCTGGTAAACTGGGAAAAATGAAAGTGGTCGATTTTAAGAAATTTATCTAATTGAGTCTTATTCTTCCGTGTGTCCGTTCATGTTAACAACGGCACCCGGAAGAATTTCTATTGATCTGGAAACAATTTTTCCTTCCACCACAGCTGTTGGATAAACAGTGACCTTCCCACTCGAACGAATTTCGCCGGTAAAATGCCCATAAATTTCCAGGTCAGAGCAAACGAGAGTTCCTTCAGTCTGCGAGCTGATTTCGAGAACGATTTTAGCGTCGTTCAGGATGGTGATGTCGCCGTTTAAATGGCCTTGAAGATGGGTGGGACCGCTGAATTTAAACGTGCCTGAGAGAGTTGTCGTTTTACCAATATAAGTGAATTCCTGATTCTGAATCATAAGTGCTCTTTCTTAGTTAAAGTTTAACAGGCAAAATAACGCTCTGATAGTGGAGGAGATCCCCATTCTTGGCAAAGATATAAACGTTGAAAGTATAATTGCCGGCCTTGCGAGGACGAAGAAAAGCGGCATCGACAGGGCGGAATCTTTGAGTGGCAAAGGGCTCACCTGAAGTAAAACTGATTTGTGTTCCTTGAACATTGAGTGCGCTTTGAGGATAAACCTGGATGCCGAGTTCATTCTTCATGATCGCCACAATATGGCCAGCTAATTTCCCTTCACCTAACGTGGCAGGGATAATATTGAACATGAGATTGATTGTGTCGCGTTTGGTTTCTACTTTAAAGCCAGAGAGAGTCAACGTCGCAGGTCTGGTTCGGTCTTTTTGTCCCTGGACCGGACGGAAAAAAGAGAGAGTTGAAAGACCGATGGTGTTGACTACCGGAGCATTAGTAACAGTAGGACAGACTGGTGCCTTGGGACACTTGTCTCCCGTCGTTTTGTCGACTGTTTTTTCAATTGGTGCTTCAACAGGTGTCTTGTCACGGGCCACGTCGCCGGTTGCAGTCAGAACTTCATCCTGCGCTTTCTTTAGCTCGGCATCCATCTCCGCCAGTTTTTTGGACATGACCGTCTTTTCTTCTTCGGCCTTTTGTAACTGACTGACGAGCTCATTTGTTTTTGAAACGGCTTCACGGGCAAGAGAGTTTTGGCGATAAGTATCGATCAGGTGAAAAGGACTTGTGTGAACAAGACCGATTACAC
>DAIQAU010000072.1:8101-11014 GCA_036781565.1 Bacteriovorax sp.
TGGCGATAAGTATCGATCAGGTGAAAAGGACTTGTGTGAACAAGACCGATTACACCGAGAGCAAGAGCAATTAAAGTGAGAGTGGGCAACCCAATGACGAATAAAAGGAGTCTGGATTTTTTTAATTCAATGTATTTGGGAGAATCGTTTTTCTTATTGTAGATAATCGAAATGAATTCTCGTCCTTTCTCCTCATGCACTAGTTGCTGCCTTTTTTAACATCCGAATCTTTGAAAAATCTCATTGATGGTTCGAAAGCGATTTTATCATTTCCTTCAAAGCCTGCTTTGTTGAAATTTTCGCTGACGATTTTCCAGTTATAAGAATCATCTTGTTTCATGTAGAGAATCTTTTTACCGGCATCATTGATAGTGTTTGACTGGTACTTTTGAGTAAAAGTGACGACAGCGTAATTTTTAGATTGAAGAATGGAAATATTGTCGAGATCAATTTTAGGTTTGCCTGGGTTATTGAAAACGGCCGATTTGTAAGCCTTATACTTGGCCCAATTCCCTTTTACGTCTTTGAATTCTGCCGGGTGATAGTAGCTCATGTATGAAGTGATATTTTTGTTTCTCCAGGCATCCAGCCACCCGTCGATACTTTTTTTAATTTCGTTTCTTTGTGTTTCGTAAGTTCTCTCGTTCAAGTACACAAGATCCTGCACGATAACAATCGGAGTTTTATTCAGCTCCAGATATTTTGAAACATCGATTAAATCATTATTGGCCGTAACAACACATCCTTTCGAATCCAGTCCTTTATCCAGTCTGGTTTCATCATTTGTCGAATGAAGCCAGATCCCTGATCCACCTTTGCCGTTCACTTTATCAACTGGATTCGGATAATCTGTGACAAATGCACCTGCTCCATAAATCACGCCTTGAGCGCCAGATTTTGCAAGAAGTTCTTTATTCGTCATGAAATCGACAAAATTGTAAATTCCTTCAGGAGTACGGAAATCGCCTTCAATCCCTTTGTCGCCAGATTTTTTGCCAGTGACAACTTGATAAGACTTGATCAATTCAGGTTTTCCTTCAACGTTTTTGTACAAGTGAAGAAGGTGAGTTGATTTTTCAGCAATCAAAATGTGGTGTGAATAATAACCGTCCAGAGCAAGAAGAGGAGCAGGGTAAAGTTTCGTATTTTCCTGGGCCAGTGCATTTCCCATAACGAGCGAAAAAAGCATCGCAGATGTTGCTAAAGATTTTGTCATGAATTTATGGCCGAACGTCTTTTTCATTTTAAACCTATTTTAAAAAACCTAGTGATTTAATCAAGTAATGTGTGTTTTACTCACTCCATTTTAATCTAATTTTTCAAAGTAGATCAACCTAAAAGAACTAAGTCTCTTACTAGAAGTTTAGTCAGGCGATCCCTGAAGTCAGTCTTTTCCATAGTGCAATTTTTTATTGGCACTCTTGGAAGAAAACAGGGGCCGCTTATCAAAAAGCCCCTCAAGGAAGTCGGATAAAGCTCTTTTCACTCAAGGAAAAGCGGCATTTGGCCGATAAAGATAAGTTAAGTATAGATAGCTAAAGAGGAAATAATGGAAGGGGCAAAGAAAAAAGAATTCGACGATTCGCTGAACCAGAAAATTCAGCGCAAATTCGATCTGGTTTTCGGATCAGCTTCTGAGCTTATTTCTGCCGGAACTAAAGCAGAAACGGCAGCAATGGATGATGATTTTTCTTCTCTAGAATTTGGAAGTGATGAGGGTAGCTCTATGAGTGAGAGTGCAAAAAAAGAAAAAAGTTCCCCCAAAATCGATCTCGATTTCGGCAATGACGGAGATCTGGATTTTGCCTCAATAAGCGATTCACCTCCAGCTGAATCCAAAAAAGAAGGCACCGGAAAACTTTCAATTGTTCCTGATGATAGTGAAGGCCTTGAATTCAACCTGGATTTTGGTGATGATACACCAGATATTCCTGCGGTCCCGGCCGCGACGGCTTCGGCCCCGCCTGCCGGTAAAGCAAAAGGTGAAGCCACTAAAAGTGATTCGCATTTTGAGCTGGATTTATCCGGCGGCGACGATGATCAGGTTATCGAAACGCGTCCTTCAAATACACAGGCGCCTGCGGCCCTTGATGAAGCCACTAAGGGGACACTTGAACTTGGCGGCGATCTCTTCGATGCAGAAATCGAAATGGCTTCTTCAAAGGCCCGGGACGAGAAAAAAGAATCTACACAGCCAACAATTGTCTACAATAAAAGCGCGACTGGAATTGATCTCGAGGCTTTTAAAGAATCGACGGCCTCCACTAATTCATCAGCGGATCTGATGACGACGGAAGAGGCGAAGGCCAATATTGAATCGACTATAAAAGACATTCTTCGCCCGAAATTATCGGCCGACAGCACTCAGGAAATTGACTTGAGTGGAATGGAAGAGAAGACGGCTGAGCAGATTCCTGAAATGAGCTTTTCAAATGATGGGTTCTCAACAGATGAATTCACCACAGATAGTTTTGGCGCTGATAAAAATGAAGCGACCAATGAATTTGACCTGTCAGGTATGGAGTTTGCGGATAAAGAAGAAAGCATGGCCGCTCCTGCTGTAAAAATAAAAGCTGAAGCTCCTGTTGCCATGAAAGCAGCGGCGAACTTTGACTCGATTCCGGATGACAGAATGGAGCGAGTCGATCGCGCCCATACATCTTTTGTGAGCGATGAAGAATCTTCGCGTTTTCAGGCGACCATTCGTCAGCTTCGTGAAGAGCGCGATCAGCTCTTGACTGAAATCAAAATGCTCAAAGGTCAGGCCCGCGAAATTGAGCAGGACAATCTGACTCTGAAAGCGGCCTTGGATGAGGCGAAAATTGAAAATTCGATTATTCGCAAACGTCACATGACTGAGATGGAAGACTTGAAATACAAAGCAGCACTCGCAGAAGAAAAAAGAGCGCTTGC
>DAIQAU010000073.1:0-3814 GCA_036781565.1 Bacteriovorax sp.
CGAAAACCGATGCAAGTACGCGTACCGAAGCAACGACCTATGCCTTAAAAAATAAATGGATAGACTGACCTGGGGTATTCCCTAGCTGTGGAAAACGGATATCTACTCTAAACTGAATACATCAGGAGACGAACATGGCAAAAGCTAAAACAAAGACAACTCACTCTTTAAAATCAGTACTGGGCCCGCTTTGGAGTTATTATTCAAAAGCTTCAGCATGGGAAATTATCATTGATTCTTTTTCTGAAGTGTATTTGATGGAAAATCTGAAACCAACAACAATCAAGGTTTTTAAAAACGAATCTGAACTCGAAAAATTCATCTCTGGCCTTTTCAAATTTACAAAAAGAAAATTGGTTGATGGTGAATACAGTTATTATATGAAGCTCGACGAATACACGTTGGTGAACATCGTCCTTCCGCCTGTTGCCATGAAAGGGCCTAGCGTCGTTATCTCAAAATTGCCTTCAATGGAAGTGACTCTTGAACATTTGATTGAATGGAAAGCCTTGACGGATAAAGGCAGAGATCAAATTCATGCGATCTTAAATTCCAATAGAGGTTTTCTTGTCGCCGGCAACATCGGTTCAGGCAAAACAACATTGTTGAACACACTTATTCATGCAATCCCTCAACCAAATAGAGTCGTGACTCTGGAAAGAACAGCAGATCTTGTAATCAAAAGACCATTCGTTTGCAGGCTCCAACCCCAATCTCAAAAAGCAGACGAGATGATAAGTTTAATTGAAGCTGCTGAACATATGCGTGCGGATTACGTCGTTTTATCAAATAGCAGCGGTCCGGAAATCGGAACGTTCCTGGAAATGGTCAGAAACAATTGCACCGGCGTGATGATGATGACGGCCGTAAGTGTAAGGGATGCTGTGAACAGACTTGAAACCAAAGTTGTGCTTTCCTCAGATGGACTCTCTCTGGAAGAAGCAAGATATGCGATTGCTCAGACACTGCCATACCTTATTTTCCAGGAAAAAAGAGCTGATGGGAAAAGAGTTTTATCTTCGATTCAAGAACTTGTTTATGAAGGTGGCGATCTGAAATTGAAAGAGCTCTATAAAGCCTGATGTTCTTTAATGGCATTGATAAAAAGTTGTCCGTAATTTTCCAGCTTGTTCTGGCCCACACCATGAACAAGCAGGAATTCAGATGGATTTCTTGGAATCAGCGTACACATATCCTGTAACGTCCGGTCACTAAAGATCATGTAGGCAGGGAGATTTTTTTCAGAAGCTATTTTTGAACGCAATTCCTTTAACACATCCAGAAGACTTGTATTTGTCGTTTCAAGAGGTGCACGTTTTTCTTTTTTAAATTTCTTGATCGAAATATCCTGATGGCGAATTTCCAGTTTCTTACCGCCGCTTAAAATTTCCTGTGCGCGAGGGGCGAGAGCAAGGCTTCTGTATTCCCAATTTTTGATCATAATATAATTGAGGTTAAGCAGCTGACGAAGAAGAGAACTCCAATGTTCTTTGGGTTGATCTTTGCCAATACCATAGACGGAAAGCAAATGATGATTGCGCTCTGTGATTTTTGTACTTTTGCTTCCTCGAAGAACTTCAATGATGTGTCCGGCACCGTAGGATTGATTTGTTCTGAAAATAGTTGAGAGTACTTTCTGAGCATCAACAGTGGCATCAATCATCTTCGGAGGATTCTCACACACATCGCACTTGCCGCAAAAGTCTTCGCCTTCTTCGCCAAAATAATTCAGAAGAAATTTTCTTCTGCATGTTGCGCTTTCACAAAGAGCCAGCATGGAGTCCAGTTTGAATCTCGCAATTTTTTTATAATTTTCATCTGCATCGGTCATCTCGAGCATTTGAGAAAGTTTAACGACATCGGAGAGACCGTAAATCATCCAGGCCGTAGAAGGTTTTCCATCGCGGCCGGCACGACCAGTTTCCTGGTAATAACTTTCAATGCTCTTAGGAAGATCGAGATGAGCAACAAACCGTACATCCGGTCGATCAATGCCCATGCCAAATGCAATCGTCGCAACGACAATAATTCGTTCCTGTTTATTAAAAAGTTCCTGGTTGGTTTTTCTTTCCTGTTGAGAAAGTCCTGCGTGATAGGCGACTGCGGGATAACCAAGCTTGCAAAGACTTGCGGCCACACGTTCAACTTTGTCCCGTGAGAGACAATAAACAATGCCCGTATCATCAGGATGATTTTCCTGAATGAACTGGTCGAGCTGTTTCATTTCATCAGAGCGTTCATGTATTTTGTAATTGATGTTCGGACGGTCAAAAGAAGAAACAAAAACATTCGGCTCATTTAAATGCAATTGAAGTGAAATATCTTTTCTGGTTTTCGCATCAGCGGTTGCAGTCAACGCAATGACCGGCACTTCCGGAAAAAGTTCTTTCAATTCTCCAAGGCGAATATAATCTTTTCTGAACTCGTGACCCCACTGAGAAACGCAGTGAGCTTCATCAATGGCCAGAAGTGAGATTTGAATTTGCTTAAAAAATTGTATCAGTTTAGGACTTAAAATTCCTTCGGGAGAAACATAAATAATTTTAGCACTGCCATTCAAAACTTTCGCTCTTGCAGCTTCAGTTTCTTTGTGTGTCAGAGATGAATTGAGAAAGACAGAATTAACGCCATACTCGTTCAGGTTCATTACCTGATCGTGCATAAGGGAAATGAGCGGAGAAATGACAATAGTTACACCGTCGAGAAAAAGCGCAGGAATCTGATAGCAAAGAGATTTCCCGCCACCGGTGGGCATAATAGCGAGCGTATCTTTTCCATCCAGAATAGAATTGATGATATCGAGCTGGCTGAAACGAAATGACGTATAACCAAAAGTCTCTTTTAAAATTTTGTGAAGCTGCTCGTTTCTCATGAACGCCTGTTATTCAAAGCTAAAAAAAAGAAAAAATCTTAAGTGATGGAAATAAAATAACAGTCTTTCTGCGAGAAGTAGAATTTTTTATTACGCCTGTGGATTTTTGTTACGGAATTTTTTAATAATCATTGGAAGAACGATCATGAGAACCAGAATAATACCGGTTGTCCAGCCACCGTTATCACCGATGAGATTATTCAGCCAGAGTGTTGAAACCATTATGAGACTAAAATAAAGCATGTCTCCGATTATCGTAAGCGTCCATCCTGCAAGAAATCCATAACCTGCCACAGAGGTGGCCGCGCGACCAGACATTGGATCGGCGCTGAATGTAAAAATAATAAGAGCGAGAGGTCCCAAGTGCTGACCGTAAGATTCAATCGTTTTTAAAGTAAGTTCTTTCATGATCCTGCCAGTCTGAGCGATCGCAGGAATATTTTTTCCGACTTTGAACAACCAGTGCATAATCGGTTCAAAAATAAGGGCAAGAATGAGATCGGAAATAAAATAAATCACCATCATCATCGGCCAGCCGATATGAAAATTCTTGGCGAGCATGACACCGCCTGGAATTCCTCCTCCTATCGGAAGGAAAAACAAACAGAGTACTTTCCAGTATTGAGAAAGGAGTTCATGGGTCAACATGAACTCCAATGTAACATAGTCTTAGTAGTTATTCCAGTGAGAAGCCAGTTCGTCTTTCGTTCCGTTGAAAACGTTTACATCCATATCAAACTGAGTTCCTGGCACATTGTAGAGACAAGAGCCTGTTGAAGAGCAATTCAACTCACTTGAAAATTGCCACAGGAAATACCCTGGCCAGATACCGACAGGGAAATCCGTGACTGTCGATTTAAAGCGCGCATACCAGAGTTTTGATTGTTGAAACAGAGGATTGCTGCTCACTTTAGAGTTGAGAGCTCTCGTCACTGAATCGTT
>DAIQAU010000073.1:3914-5320 GCA_036781565.1 Bacteriovorax sp.
GATGCAAATGATTGTGAAACAGTTAATGTACTAATCAGTAGAGAAAGGGCAATCCATCGCCCAACTTGCGTTCGCCTCATCCTGAAGCTCCTTTTAAAAGTTATTTGTTGATCTTTTTAAATCGTTGTCGATTTGTGTGAGTGTAGAGTGCAAGAGCACGTGCCAGAATTTTTACAGCTAAGCTATTGATGAGGTGGTGTGCGTAAAAAGAATTTGTAAAAAATACGGAGTCGAAATGGGATAATAAATGAAACTGTGTGAAATGTTCGGTGACAAAAATGACAAAAAAAAACCGGCCATCCTGGCCGGTTTCTTTATTTGAAAGAATGGGAGAGTGGGAGAGAGAGAGTTCTTAGTTATTCCATTGAGAAGCGAGTTCAGCAGTCGATCCGTAGAAGACGTTGACATCCATGTCGGCCTTCGTTCCCGGGACATTGTATAAACATGAACCGGTTGTCGAACAATTTAATTCACTCGAGAATTGCCACAAAAAGTAACCTTCCCAAATACCTCTCGGGAAATCCTTTACCGATGAAGTAAATCTTGCGTACCAGAGTTTCGATTGCTGAAGAATCGGGTGATCCTTCACTTTTTCATTCAATGCTTTTACAGTTGCCTGGTTTGCGTACACAACCGGAATCCTTCCTGTTTTATCGTACACGTATTGCATGAATGTAATCGCTTCGTTAACTGTCATGAAAGTTCCGTTAGAAGTATCTTCAAGATCCAGAACCATCAATGTGTTTCTATCTTCGCCGACTTTTGAAATGAACAAATCAGCCTGCGCGATTGTGTTGCCTTTCATCCCAAGGTGGTATGCACCCCATAGGTATCCGCGTTTCGTTGCTTCAGCCTTCCTGGCTTCGTACGCGCTGTCTAGTTTCGAACCAATACTGATTCTGTGAACAACAGCTGCGACTTTCGAGTCAGTTGCCATTTTATTCCAGTCAATCGAGTTTCCTTCATAAGCGTCGATGACGATGGAAGTATTTCCTTGTTTCCATGGAGCATTGTATGCTTCCGGTGCTGTGGCCTCAAACTGTGTACCACTTGCATTATTTCCTACCTCTGGCATCTTTGAACCTGAGGCAAAAGAGTATGAGATCGTGAAAAGATTAAACAGTACGAATAAGACTGTCCTCAGTCTGTTATTTTGCCATTGCTTCATCCTGAAGCTCCTTTGTTAAGGGTTATTCTTGTTAGCTAATTTGGTTAGCTATTTCAGCTATTCATTTTTGTTCTGTGTTTGTGTGCTTTAGTATTGCAAAAGTGGCATGCCAAACTTGTTTAGCTAAGTGATTGATGAGGACCTGCACCCACAAACAATTCCTATCTAAAACAGTGTCTAAATGAATGGCCAAGGTGAACCAGAAGGAAAGAGTCGGTGACATTGTAAAAAGTTGTGA
>DAIQAU010000073.1:5420-8903 GCA_036781565.1 Bacteriovorax sp.
GAAACGGGAATTAAACTTTTACAGCTTGTCTGGGGAGCAGCGCTCTTTGGAATTTTTCAATCGCTCGTATGGGTCAGTGGGCCTAAATGGGTTTCATCTGTTTTGTACGTAATCGCCGGCGGTCTGGTCATCCCTTTTATGAATGAGCTGCAGGCGGCCCTGACTGAGAATCAGATTCAATTGATCATTGCGGGAGGAGTGGCTTATGTCATCGGCGCAATTATTTACGCTCTGAAAAAACCAAATCCTTTTCCAAAATATTTTGGTTATCACGAAATTTTTCATTTACTGGTGATTGCAGGCGCGACGTTGCACTTCATTGCTGTTAACAAAGTGATAAAATAAAAAACTTAAAGAACATCCAGCACAAGTTGTCCTTCGACAATGAGTTTGAACTTGCCACGTCCTGAAGGTTCAATTCTTATGCCCTGGTTTTTTACTTCCAGGCGTTTTCGCAAAAGGATCAACCGCGTTTCCAGATTATCTTTAAATTCTGGCAACTGCAGCGTCTTATCCAGTCGCAGTTCACGATTGCTGAATTCATTTTTTCCTTCGGTTGAATAAAGCTGAAGTAACTTCCACAAAACTTTCGCAGGAATATTTCGTATCAAATATTCACCATCAAGAAAAATACATTCATCATCGGGATAATAAGCAACGTTTATCTTGCGCTCATTGGTTGCGATAGAAGACAAACTTTTGTCTGGTTCTACGATGGAGATCTCCTGTTCAAGCTGAATCTGGAGATTTTCAATGGCCATGGCCACGTAACTTCCAAACGTCATCATAAAATCTTCGTCTGATTCTTTGAACTCCAGAGAGTCGTGGCTTTGCACTTCAAGCACACCGATAAGTTTTCCGCGATTAATAAGGGGAACAGCTATGACGCTGGCAGCGTCGGTTAGTTTTGGTAAAGCAATAGCTTCGGAAAAAAATTTTTCCTTTTCCTCCGATGAAAAATTTTGCAATGAAGTCTGAGCATAAATGTATTCTCTCTTTAAACCCATGAAGGCCATTGGCTTAAGACAATGGGCCACTTTTCCTATAATGCCTTCACCAATGTTGACCTCTGAGCCTACACCACTGAGATTGAATCCACGCGAGTTTAAAGTAACCAGCTTTTTGGTGTCTGCATCCAGCAATAACAAAATACTATGTCGGAAGCCAAAGGCATTTTCCAGTGATTCCAGGATGAGATCGTAGAGATTTTCCAACGAAGTTGCTTCTTGTATCTGTTTGATCGCACTTTGCAGATTGTTTAGCGAAAAAGGATTGAGCGTCTTTTGATTTAACAAGTGAGAGAATTCTTCGGGAACAACCACATTGAGGACTTCAAAAATCTCCACAGATTTAAGTTTGAATTTACCTTCACCTCCGACCTGAGAATCGATGGCATTAATACGTTCTGAAATGAGCTCGAATGTTTTGCCTGATGTTTGCGATTCTTTCCAGAGCATCTGAAGTTCAACGTGGCAAACCGTCAGAGGGTGAAGTACGACAGCTGTCACTTTTGGATTTTCAAGAATGTTCTTTCTGGTTTTATTTAAAAATTGTCCCGAAATAGCGACATGTTTTGAATCAACATAATGAACGTGGCTGATGTAATTGACGTTTGGAATACCGTCCGATGAGCAAGTGTAGAGTGTTGATGGATAGACACCTTGAAGATATTGTTTGCAGTCTTCCAGTTTCATAAAATACTTTCTCCGGTCATAGAGCCGGGAGTCTGGTTGAAAACAGATTCAATTCTCATCTTGATCGCAACTGCAGGAAGAGCAGGAAGAGCGCGATAAGGTTTTGCATTCCCACCTAATTTTTCAACATTATCTGCAAACATGAGCAGGTATCGTTCAATGATCAATTGATCACGGGCATCTGCCTCTCTTTGTGAGAGAAAAGTTCCTTTGACCTGAACTGCGCGATAATCAGTGGGGCGACCAAAGGCCAGGGCCAGCTGACCATTGGCCAATAAGTTTTGTTCTATATTTTTAAAAGCTTTTGCATTGATATAAAAAGTGAGTTGATCACCTTCTGAATTGACGACAGCACCATAGGCCCGCGTGCCATGAGCGGTCAGGTTTTCATCTCTCGACGCAACCATTATCGCTACTACTTCCTGAACAAAATCTCTTAAATCATTGGTCAACATAGAAGCCATTGTACTCCATTAGTAAACATTTCAGAACAGCTTAGGAAAGTTTTAGGAAATGAAAAAATCATTTTCTATTAAAGTGAAGAGCAACAGGAGGATTCAAATGAAAATATTAGTTACATCCGGCACCGGTAAAGTTGCTCAGGAGCTCATTAAGTTGTTGAAGAGCAAAGGAGCTGAGCCGGTAGTTTTAAGCCACTCAAAGAGCAATCTACAGTCTCTTCCCGGAGGAATTAAAGGAGTTTACGGCGACTTTAATGATTCTTCAACATGGGAAACGGCATTGAAGGGAATAGATAAATTGTGCCTGATTACACCACCCATACAAAATGAAGCCGAAATTGGCCGCGCTTTTTGTGCAAAGGCCCTGGAGATGGGAATTGAACATATTGTGTTCCTCGGTGTCCATGATGCGGAAAAAGCTCCGCACATACCTCACATCGGTGCCAAAGTTGAAATAAAAAACTTCCTCATTAATTCAGGCAAGCCGTTTACTATCGTTGAGCCTAATAACTTTTATCAAAACGATTTGTGGTTTTTACAGACAGCTAAAACGACCGGTGAATATCTCCAGCCTTTAGGACAAATAGGTCTGAGCAGAGTGGATCTAAGAGATATTGCTGAAGCTATGGCGAATGCAGTTTTTCATAAACAACATGAATGCCAGGTTTATCCTCTGGTTGGCCCCGAAGCATTAACAGGCGACAAGATCGCAAAAATTCTCTCCGAGATTTACGGAGTGAAAATTATCTACCCGGAAAATTGCATGGAGAAATGGGAAGCGATGATAAAGCCCATGATTCCTGAGTGGCTGCTTGCAGACTGGAAGGAAATGTATTTTTACTTTATGGAAAAAGGACTGAAGGCCACGCCTGTTCAACTTATTCAGCAGGAAAAAATTTTAAACAGACCGCCAAGAAAATATGAAGATTTTGTGAAGGAGAATGTATGAAAAAAATAGCAGCACTATTACTACTTTCAGTTTTTGCCTTTCAGGCTCAAGCTAACACTGAAAGCGTTTGGGAAAAGAAGAGAATTGAGCAGGGGAGACGACTGGTAAGAATCGCCGGTTGCAATGATTGTCATACTCCACAATATTCGCAACTGGGCGGTCAGCTTCCTGAAAAAGACTGGCTTGTCGGTAGTGAAGTTGGTTTCAGTGGTCCCTGGGGAACATCTTATGCAAGCAATTTGCGCTTAACTGCTTCCAGCTATCAGGAAAAAGCTTTTGTTTCTTATCTTCGTCAAAAAAAATATTTACCTCCAATGCCGGGTTTTATTTTTAAGTACATGACTGATGAAGAACTTGGATCGGTTCATGCGTTCATCAA
>DAIQAU010000073.1:9003-10921 GCA_036781565.1 Bacteriovorax sp.
CTCGTCCTTCCTTTAATTGCTTATGTCTTTTTCTATTTTTACTATTTCAAAAAAATAAAAGATGGGGGCAGGGCCAGTTTTGTTCGATTCAATGGAGCTCTTTTTCTTGTTCTAGTCTTGCTTGGCTTTAACGGTATTGCGGAAAAGTGGCAGGAAGAAAGCACGCGCAAAGCTTTTGAGATCAGTTATTCAAATAAAGCACCTTCCGGCAGAGCAATCGCTTCTGAATTAAAAGAGAATGGGTTCGTTAAGACGACTGCTGAAAAACCGGAAATCTCTAAGCCTGCGAGGCCGGATCAGCTTTAATTTTTTCTTCTTCTCTCAAAGTCAAAATCTCAAAGCCATCTTTTGTCACAGCAATTGTATGCTCCCACTGAGCAGAAAGTTTTCCATCCATTGTGACGACAGTCCATTTATCATTGAGAGTTTTTGATTTGCGAGTTCCTTCATTGATCATCGGTTCAATAGTGAAGGTCATTCCTTCCTGAAGAGCGATGCCTGTTCCTTTTTTTCCGAAATGGGTGACTTGTGGTTCTTCATGCATTTGCCGGCCGATGCCGTGTCCGCAATAATCCCGGACAACAGAGTAGCCGTGTTTTTCAGCATGTCTTTGAATCACAAAACCAATATTGCCAAGAGGAGCACCAGGCTTCACTTCATGAATGCCCAATTGAAGACACTCGTAAGCGATATCGCAAAGTTTTTTGGCATTGGTACTGATTTCACCGACAGCGTACATGCGACTGGTATCAGCAATAAAACCGTGCTTTTCCACAGTCACATCGAGGTTAACAATATCGCCGGCCTTCAGAACATCTTTTTTGCTGGGAACCCCGTGGCAAATGACATTATTGATAGAACTATTAAGCGCAAACTGAAAACCGTACTGGCCAATTGAAGAAGGGCGCGCCTTATATTTGTTAATGATCAGATCTTTGGCGTATTCAGCAATATCAAAAGTGTTATTGCCGGCAACAACATGATCAATCAGCAAAGTGAGAACTTCAGCTGCAATAGCCCCGGTGTCGCGGTAAAGATTTAAATCTGCCGCGGATTTTAATTGAATCATATTAATTTTCCATTTGTTCGCTCTAAAGATGGTCCATTTTAAGACTTTTAAGCTAAGTCGTGAATATCAAGAAATCTTGTCTGTTTTTTTTATCCATGTAAATTTTGGATGGTTCCCTCTGTGTGTCTCAAAAGAGGTTAAATTAATCTCATTGAAATATATGGGAGTTTTTATGAATTTTAGAGACGCGAATTCTCTTTTTTTGATGTTGCTGCTTGCTTCTTGCGGGAAGGAAAAAGTTGTGGAGAAAATCGTAGAGATTAAGACCCAATCGACGCAGACAGTGCAAGCTGTTGAAGAAGTTAAAAAAGATGTTGTGAAAACAGAGGCCAATCTCGTTTATAAAAAAGAAAGAAAAACGGCACTGCGCTTTGACAGCAAAGGACAGATTCTCAATCGAAAGCAATATGTTTCAGATTTTAATAAGAGAAGAATTACTGTAACCAATGAAGGCCGGGCGTTAGAAAAAGGGGAACTCCGTTGTTATGATTCAACGGACCCTAATATGGTGACTTCTCAGAAAATTTCTTTCATTGAAGACGGGACTCTGGCCAATTATGAGATAAACCTAAGCCAGGTGAATCGCGAGCATAAATTCACTTGTTCTGTTTATGAAAACAACGAGTTCATCAAAGGATCTACTGCCGAGTTTTCATTTTACGAAGATATTCAACTCAACAGCATCGAGCATTTTAACAAGTTAGGACTTCTTTCAAAAACATGGAACAAGGTTGGGGCCCTGGTCCTCAATGAAGGATCTACATTGTTATCAGATGGCGAAATTCTTCTTATTAATGCAGAAGAAATCGTCGCTTTCCCTGGCAGTGAAATTTCGACTTTTGGAGATGA
>DAIQAU010000074.1:0-8697 GCA_036781565.1 Bacteriovorax sp.
CCGGCGGAACGAATCTTTATTTTCTTGATACAAAATCTTTGAATGGCTTAAGAACAGTTGGCCTTGTCGAGGGAGAACAGCTCAAAGTAAATTGCGAATCGTGCTCAACATTTGGTGAGAAAAATTTAAAATTAGACATTACGAACCCTATCGCCAATTCAACACGCACTCTTTGGTTTTCTTCTAAGATCATGGCAAAAGTAAAAGTTTTCAAAGCAAGAAGAAATATCAGTTTTCAGCAGAAGCATCTTGAAGCGGATGATTTTTACGCTGACGAAATTTACTCACTGTCTCCAGACAACGTTGTGACCTCTCTTGAAAACATTCATTTCTATAAATCAAATAAAACTATTATCCAAGGTGCAGTTGTTTCCAACATGGATCTTCAGGCAGTCAATCTCGTGAATTTCGGCACACCAGTAAGTTTGACTTTGAAAAATGCCAATATCAATCTTTCAAGAAAAGCTATTCCTAATAGATCTGCTCTTTTTGGCGAAACAATCGAATTAAAAAATCCTTCAAATAATAAAGTTATTACCGGCAAAGTTGTCGACTATAACAAAGTGGTGATTGAACTATGAAATTAAACTCATTTCTCTTTTTAGGTGCTTTAACGCTCTTTACCGGATGCTCTACTTATGTAGATTCCATTTATAAAGATTTCGAGCAACAAGAAAGAGCAAACTCTGATATCGACACTCCTGCTGATAATTTTGATCAGTATCGTCACCCGAAGCGCAGAACTTCTCGCGAGTATAATCGTGTCGATAAAATCGACAGAACCGTTACAACTGGCAATATGAAAGTTCTCGCTCCTGATATAAAGCGCCAGTACAAAGAAGAGAAGGTTGCTTTAAAAAGATACACTGCGAGTGATCTTACAGATAATGGCAGCGACGGAAGTCTTTGGGCGGGCAGTGATCCTAATGCCTTCTTGTTTTCAAACAACAAAACCAAATCTTCCGGAGACATCATTCAAATTAATGTTCTCCCTCGTTTAAAAAACGAAATCACTCTCGAGCTGAAAAAAGCTTTCCCGGATAATCCTTACGAAACACGTATCGCGAAAACCGACAAAGCATCTGATGAAACCAGAGCACCCGCTGGATCCGAAGATAAAAAACCTGGCGACAAAAAAGAAACAGCTGAAAACAGTATGAGCGAAGGTGCTCAGGACAAAATTTCCGGAGTTGTCGTTGAAGAAATTAATCGCGAGCACTTACTGATTAAAGGAAGAAAAAACGTTCTTTATAAAAACAGAAAACGCATGGTTGAAATCCAGGCATTGGTTTCAAGAAAAGACATTGGCGAGAATGACACTGTCAATTCTGATTCGATCCTTGAATCAAACATTTCAGTCGTGAGATAGGAAAAGAATATGAAGAAAACACTATTAGCTTTAACTTTGATTCTTTCTCAAGCTGCCTACTCTGCTCCGAGCCGCCTGAAAGATCTCGTCACAGTTAAAGGGGTGCGCGAGAATCCCATTATCGGTTATGGTCTCGTCATTGGATTGAACGGAACAGGCGATGCTGGCGGGGAAATTACAAATACTTCTTTAAAGAAAATGTTTGAGAAACTTGGACTCAACCCAAAGTCTGAAATTACTTCTAAGAACGTTGCTGCTGTTGTTGTGACTGCGAAACTTCCCCCTTTTGCAAGAGTCGGACAAAAAATTGATCTCACCATTTCTTCTATCGGTGATGCTTCTTCTTTAGCGGGGGGAACGCTACTTGTGACACCATTAAAGGGTGGAGATGGAAATATCTATGCTGTTGGGGCTGGACCGCTTTCAATTGGGGGTCTGAAAAAAGGTGCAAAATTCGCTACGACTGGAACTATTCCAAGTGGTGCGACAGTTGAGAAAGAAGTTCTTACGGAATTTGAAAAGAAAAACTCACTTCGCTTGAGTCTTAACAATCCGGATTTTACAACGGCTGCTCGTATTGAAAAAGTCATCAATGAGGAACTGGGTGGAAAGTTTGCTTCGGCCAAAGACTCTACAACAATCGATCTGATTGTACCCGCCTCATATGAAAGAAATATTGTTCAACTGATGGCGGTTATTGAAAACTTCAAAGTTAATGCCGACCGCGCAGCTAAAATTGTTATCAATGAACGAACCGGGACTATCGTCGCAGGTGGTGATGTCATGGTTTCACCGGTGGCAATCAGTCATGGCGATCTCACCATTGAAGTAAAAGACGATGGCGGCTCAAAAGGCGGTAAACCGAATACGGTTTATTACATGGAAAAAGGAACATCTTTAAATGAGCTTGTGAAAAGCCTGAATGCATTTGGGGTAGCTCCGGAAGATTTGATTTCAATTTTTCAAACACTTAAGCGCGACGGTGCGCTGGTGGGAGATATTGAACTCATTTAGTCCTGTATTTTTTATAGCTAGCTTTTAAGAAAATTCTTATGCTAGAATTTTTTAGTCCCCAATGATTGGGGACTTTGCTCATAACTTAGGACGAGTTTTCATGAGTGTTTCAGAAGCCAATATCAATCGCGGAATTAATCTCAATACAAAACAAGCGCGTTCGCTTGAAAATAAGCCCGTCGATGACCGCAAATACATACCAAAACAGTTTCAGGAAGTCGCAGAGAGCATGGAGTCTCAATTTGCAGAGACAATGCTTAAGCAAATGAATCAGACAGTTGATGAAACGCCTGGTGAAGACTCCGGGATGGACTTCTACAAGTCACTTCAGACTTCTGAACGTGCGAAAATGATGTCTAAACAAAACAATCTGGGCCTGCAGAACATCATTCTGGACCAGATTTACCCCAAGCGTCTTCGAAATGAGATGGCGCTAAAACAATATGAAGCACAGGCGGATATGATCCACCACAATTTGCCTAGCTACAAGCTACACAAAAATCGTGATACAATAGAGATGGGGAAGAATGAATCTGCCCCGGTGGCACCGGATGCTATTAACAAAGCAAATCCGAGCTCAGAAGGAGATAAGCCATGAGTTCAATTGACAGTACATCATCAAGATCGATTTTCTTACCGAAAAAAGATACTCGCGAAAGCGGTAAAGTTGGTTCTGCGGGACTAAAAAGAAATTCTGAATCAAGAAAAAATGAATTGGAAACTTTTTCAAAAGCAGATTCAAAAGTCGATATTCCAGATGCAATTAAAGATTTTTCAAGAATCAAGAAAGTTGCAGATGCAGCTCCCGCTATAGACAACTCTGATAAGATTGCTCGTTTGAAAGCTCAAATCGCCGATGGTTCTTACAAAGTCGATTACGATGCTTTAAGTGATAAAATCTTAGAACAAGAGTTCTAGGCCATAACCCTTTTTGAGAACCATGGATGGAGCTCGAATGAACGATAGACTGGCCATTTTATATTTTGAAGTAACCGATCTTTGGAAACGTTTCTGTGAAGAGCACAATGCTCTTTTCAACGTGACATGCGACGAATATTCACTTCTTTTGCAAAGTGATCTTGACCAGCTTGAAGAAAAGCTTGTTGAGAAAAATGAAATCATTACACGCATCAGTGCACTTGAAATGATTCGCAAAGAAATCATCAATGAATTAAACGCTTTATTTCCAGAAAAAGAGATCGATAGTGTTTCGAAACTCCTCGATGTCATGACTGTGTACGAAGTAGAAAAAAAGCAAAAGCACTTGTTCCGCTTTAACGCCCTTTTGATCGACATCATCGAGAAAATTCAGGCTCAGAACAAGCGCAACCAACTTTTTATCAACAAAGCATTACTCTCACTTAAGCAAATCCGCCTTGAGGCTACGGGGAAGAAAAACTATTCAACGTACACTTCCAGAGGCTCTGCTGTAAGCACGAGCACCTAAGGAGACGACGTGGCTGATTTATTAGGCATTGGGAAATCCGGATTATTCGCTTCAAAGAAATCACTGGAAGTAACCGGTCATAACTTGTCTAACGTCAACACGGAAGGCTACTCTCGCCAGAAAGTTATGCAATCAACAGCTATTCCTATTTCTCACGGTGGTTTCACTCAGGGAACGGGTGTTAAAGTTGATGGTGTAAACAGAGTCAACGACGAGTTTATCAACAAGCGTTTGAACAACGCTCTTTCTTCGAATAAATTTTACGAAGCAAGAAGTGAAAACCTGGATCAAATCGAAAGTATTTTTAATGAAATTGATTCAGAAGGTCTGAATCAGATTCTCAATAGGTTTTTTAACTCTTTCAGAGAACTTGCCAATCAACCAGAAAACGAAACAATTCGTTCTGTTGTTAGAGATAATGCCGGGATGGTTGTAAAAGATTTTCGCCGTATTCGTGAAACTCTCGACATGCAGGCCAACAACATTGACAGAAAAATTTCAACGACTGTCAGTGAATCGAACAGACTTCTCGGGCACATTGCCGACTTGAACGGAAAAATTGCAACTATTGAAGCCCAACAAGGTGAAACGGGCGACTTGCGCGATCAGCGCGACCTTGCCATTAAAAATCTTTCAGAGTTTTTCAAAGTTCACACATACACCGATGAAAAAAATCGTTTTGTTATTACCGCTCAGGGAATCGGGACTCTTGTTACCGGACTTCACAGTCAGGAGCTTGCCGTTATCAGCAAAAACAAAATAGATTCTTCAAATAACATGAACGGTTCGGTGGAGATCGTTTTAAAAGATCGTCCCTCTCAGCCCGTTACAAATAAATTTCAAAGTGGATCACTCGCTTCTATTATCAAAGTCAGAAACGACGATCTTCGCAAACTGCAGGATGATATAGACGGTATCGCCTATCAGTTCACAAGCTCTGTTAACTCCATTCACCGCCAGGGTTTCGTTAATCGTCCGATCGCCATCGGTCCAGACGGACAACCTGCAGCCGCAGATCCAAAAGGTTTGACGACAGGATTAGATTTCTTTGTGCAGCCTCTTGAGAAAGAGGGCGCCGCTCTTGGTATTGATCTTTCTGATGCAGTTAAGGGCGATTTAAGTAATATCGCAGCTGCACTATCTCCGAATGCTCCTGGTGATAACCGTGTAGCAATTGCGATTTCCAAGTTACAACACGAAAGAATTGCGGGCGAAGACAATGTTACGCTCGAAGAAAAATACCTTCAGACAATCGGAAATATCGGACTTGAAACAGGAAAAGCTCGTCTTGACTCTGAGCAATCCAGCGGTCTTCTTGCTCAGGCAACAAGTATCCGTGAACGCTTAACTGGTGTTTCGATTGATGAGGAAACTTCAAACATGGTTCGTTATCAGCATGCTTATGAAGCTTCAGCTAAAATCATGCAAGCTGCGGATGAAATGTTTAAAACAGTTTTGGAATTGAAAAGGTAAGGGATAAGTAGATGACTAGAGTGTCTGAAAATAGTTCCACTGCCGCTTTGAAATACGCTCTGAATAAGACGAAATCGAAGATGGAAGATTTGCAGTTGAAGGGTTCAACTCTCAAACAAATTACAAAACCTTCTGACAATCCTGTCAGTAACGTTGAAGCGATGGCGTTAACGTCATCGACGAATGACAACGTTCAATATTTAAAAAATTCTGAATTTGCGTTACTCAACTTGAACGTCACAGAAAAATCACTTGAAGAACTAACTGATATTATCACCAAGGCAAAAGAAATTGCGATTGCCCAGTCTTCTGATTTTTTCAATGCGGACGTAAGAAAGAACGTTGCAAACGAAGTTCAACAACTTTCAAACCAGGCCCTTGCAATTGCGAACAAGAAAGTCGGCCTGAAACATATTTTTTCCGGCACAAGCACTCTCACTGTTCCATTTGATGCCAACGGCACTTACAAGGGTGATACCGGGCATATTTCGCTGGAAGTTTCTCGAAACTTTTTTGTTCCGATTAACCTTACCGGTGAAGAAGTTTTTTACAGTGCTGAAGAAGGCGGGACTATTGAAAGTCCTTTGCAGCAGTTCAATCAATTTGATCAGAGTACGAAAAATAACTTGAATCGCGATCTCGCTTCCGCCACGGATGAAGATGGGAATCCACTTGTTCCATTTAAAACGCGCGA
Organism: Bacteriovorax sp.; assembly: GCA_036781565.1. Taxonomy (GTDB): domain Bacteria; phylum Bdellovibrionota; class Bacteriovoracia; order Bacteriovoracales; family Bacteriovoracaceae; genus Bacteriovorax. The sequence continues at coordinate 5,998 of DAIQAU010000074.1, forward strand.
CAATATTTTTGCCCAGCTCTCGGGCCTGACGAATGCTCTTGAGAACAATGACCCAAAATTGATTCAGGGACTTCTTGAAAAATTCGATAACAGCATCAGCCGTCTGGTTACATTGAGAACCAGAATTGGTTCTATTACCAATTCCGTTGAAACAGCTCGTTCTGGACTTGAAAGTGAAAACGTTGATCACATGGCCCGCAGAAGTACCCTTCTCGACGCTGATGTTGTCGATTTGTTTTCCGATATCAACAAACAGCAGGCCGTTCTAAAAACCACTTATCAATCAACCCAGGGCGTAATGAATCAAACGCTCATGGACTTTCTACACCGCTAATTTCAGTCTTTTTGTGACTAGCGTCGCACATCCTGACTAAAATAATTTAGTTTTTTCTTGCATTTTAATCTTAGGAATAATATATGAAGCATTGCGGTCGGAGCAGGAAAGTTCCGGCAAATGCAATTTGAGGTTAGTTATGCTGGTTTTGACAAGGAAGCTGGGCGAAAGCATCGCAATTGATGATCATATTAAAATCGTCGTCGTTCAAATAAAAGGTAAGCAGGTTCGTTTAGGTATTAAGGCTCCTCCGGAAACAAAGATTCACCGCGAGGAAGTCTATAAGGCCATTCAAGACCAGAATACAGAAGCTGCCCAGGCCGATTTAAGTTCCATTACAAATTTAGCGAATGAGTTAAACAAGAAGTAATTTCCTGCTTGCAAGTTTGCCCCTACGACTGTTAGAATCGTTGACAGAGGTCGGTATTCGACCATTTTGCTCAACGGAGGCAGAGAGTGAAAATCAAAACAACACGATTCGGCGAACTTGAAGTCGATAAGAAGGACATTATCGAGTTTACAGAAGGTTTACTCGGTTTTGAGAATCTAAAAAAGTTTTTTATCGTCGATCCAGGTGATCAGACGCTTATCCTTTGGTTACAATCAATTGATGATGCTGGTACAGCATTCCCAATCATCGAACCAAAAATTTTCCAACCAAACTACATGGTAAAACTTCTTCCAGTTGAGCTTAACAGTCTGAGCCTGGAAAACCTTTCTAATGCCTCTGTCTACACTGTTCTAACAATCCCACAAAACGTTACTGAAATGTCGGCGAACCTAAAAGCTCCGATCATCATCAATAACAAGACGAAGACTGCAAGACAGATCGTTCTTCAGGATTCAAAACTTGAAGTGCGTTTCAAAATGTATATGGATCTTAAGAAGTATATCGTTAACTACGCTTCTGATGATTCAAAAAGAACTAACGTTAATGTTGCAAATAAAGAGCAAGGCGTAACAACTGTTCAAGCGAACAATGTTACAGCTAACACTACAAACAACAAGAACGCTGAAGCTTAAATTTTAATTTTTAAATTCACATTGAAATAAAAAGCCCTCTTTCGAGGGCTTTTTTTTTAAAGTCTTGTTTCTGTGGCCGTGCGAGAGAGGTTTAAGTACATGCTCGCTTCGGAATTAAATGGATCTTTGAGTAGAACTTTTTCCCACTCAGTCTGCGCTTCGAGAATATTCCCGTTTCCATAGTGTAAAACGCCCAGGGCTATTCTAGCAGGAGCGTAATTTGGTTCTTCATTTCTTAAAGTGCGAAGCTCTTCAATCGCCTTCGCGATGAAACCCTTTTTCGCATAAACTTTGGCAATTTTGATTCTTGCTTCAAGATTTTCGGGATCGAGAGCGATGACTTTATTGTATTCAAAAAGAGCTTCATCGTATCGATTGTATGAAAGATACAGATCGGCAATTTCATAATGCTTAGATGCGAATTTCTTATTGATGTGCTTGTCTTCCATCAAGCCTGCGCCCTTCGACTTACCTTTGACTCTTTCATTGGCAGTCTCGAAGACTTTGCGTGCGTCTTCATATTGGCCAATATCGTTGTAGAGAACAGATAAGCTGATGGCTGCATCAGTATGCTCTGGATTTAAATTGAGCACTTTATTGAATGCTTTAATGGCCTTGCCGATTTCTCCATTGATATGAAAAATGTTGGCCAATAGAAAAAGTGCATCCACATTGCTGTCATCAGATTCGATGATTTCATTAAGAATCACCTGTGCTTTTTTATATTCCTGTTTTTCAAAACACTCTCTAGCTGATTTCAGAAGTTGTTCATTGTTTGAAGTATACATCAGCACCTCAGGATTAATGATTTATGTGTGAAGCAGCTTCATCAATTCTTGTCAGAATACGAAGCTTTTCATCTTTATTTTTTAGCGTTTTTAATATTTCTTCATAACGAGATTTAGCTGCCTCAAAATCTTTGGTTCTGAAGTAAAAATCCGCAATGTAGATTTCCTTTTTCTCGAGCATGTCTTCAATCTGGTCGATGCGCTTTTGCGCGTCTTTGACGTATTCAGTGCTCGGATAGTTTTCAATCAACTCACGGTAATATTTAATCGCTTCAGATCCAGCGGTCAGGTCGCGGTCGAATGTCGAAGGAAGCTGGCGATAAAAAGATTCTGAAATGCGATAAATGACATAACCCAGCTCATTGTATTTAGGGTGGAAATCGCGGAATAAAATATAAGCAGACGCAGCTTCAGCGTAGTTTTCCTGCGCGAATAGAATATCGGCCTGGAGCAGTTCAGCGTGAGTTGCATAGTAACTGTAGGGATATTGCGATCTAATAGAGTTCAGTTTTTCTGTAGCCTGGATATAACGAGATTTTGAAATAAGATCTTTGG
>DAIQAU010000074.1:8797-10839 GCA_036781565.1 Bacteriovorax sp.
GAGTTCAGTTTTTCTGTAGCCTGGATATAACGAGATTTTGAAATAAGATCTTTGGCTTCTTTAAAAAGAATCTCGGCCTCAGTGCTTCCTTCAGGACGCTTGGTTGAACAGCTGATTAAGGCAAACGAAAAAATGATCAGGAAAAAAGTCAAAATTTTCAACGAAAACTCCAGATAACAGATCTTTACAGGATCGTATCATCTGGAGCGTTCAGTGTAAATTTCATTGTAGATTTCAGTAATAATAAGTTTGATCGCAGCAACTACTGGAATAGATATTACCATGCCTGTGATGCCCATATAGTGCGAGCCAACGATAACACTGACAGCGACAATCATTGGATGAAGGTTAACGATTTTAGAAACAAGGAAAGGAAAAACGAAGAAAATATCAACCACGTTCGCAATGGCGTAAAGTGTAATGATCGCGCCCATGGTCGGCGAAGTCATTCCGTATTCCAACATTCCTAGAACGATGGCGGGGATAACACCAAGGAATGGACCGACATAGGGAACAATATTCGTTAAGCCGGCAATAAATCCTAAAACGACGGCATATTTGATATCGAGAAGAAGCAAGCCAACCGTAATGATTCCACCGACGATCACAGCTTCAACAAACTTAGCAAAAAAGTAATTTCCAAGCTGACGGTTGAAAACGTGAATCACATAATAAAAACGTTCGAAAATTACGTTCGGAGTAAAGCTTAGCAAAGTTCTTTTAAAAGACTCTGAATCGCGAATGATAAAAAAAGTAAAAAAGGGAACGAGAAAAATCCATTCCATAATATTGGCAAGGTAATTGGGAATTCGAACGACGAAACTGGCAGACCAGTTTTGCATTTCCTCCAGGCCCTGGTAGACGTAGGCATCGCCTATTTCATGACCAGTTCGCAGCTTAACGAATTCGCGAATGATTTGAAATTGCTGAATGATATAGGATTCTATTCTAGGTATCACATTATTGAAATTTTGAGATTCGGCAGACAAAAGCGGGATCAGTTTAAACATTGGAAGCCCGATCAACACAGCGAGAACGGTGAAGATCAGAACGATCGATTGAGTTTTGGTTAACTTCAACGACATCAAAGATTCAACAATTGGAGTTAATGCCAGCGAAAGAATATAGGCCAGCGAAAGCGGAATTGATATTCTAGGGAGCGCCAAGACAAGGGAACAAAATAAAGCAATGACGACAACAAAGAAAATAAGTTGAATTTTAGGAATGTTTTTACGATTGCTGAGAATCATTTCTTGCTTCCAGTGTTTTAATTCTCTTGTGCATCTTACTTGCTTCGTTTGTCAGGAAATAAAGCCTGTCTGCAAGAGCAATCGAAATTGATTGAATGAGTTTCGCCGCAATAACGGGATGTCGAACGATTAAATTATCAAGATCCGGCTTGAAAATACCAACGAGCTCGCACTTGTTTCTTGCCAATGCAGTCGCTGTTCTTTGGTTGCCTTCCTGAAGCAGAGCGAGTTCGCCGAAATATCCAAACTCTTCCAGAATGAGAAATTTTTCACTGCTAATATCAGCTCCCAAATCATCATGACTAAGCTCAATAATGCCTGAGAATATAAAGTAAAACCCAATTCCAACTTCACCTTCGCGAAAAACGATTTCGCCTTCAGCAAACTTTCGATTGTGCATGTACTTAGCGAGAATGCGTAGCTCGTTATCTGAAAAATTTTTCAACAGCTCAACATTTCTAAGGAATTTTGGAATCGAATGCTTTCTAGCTCGACTAAGCGGGTTTGCCATCCACAAATATTTCATCATGGATAAATCAATTTTTTTCGTAAGCTCTACTTTGTCTTTTCCTGCTTCGCGAATTTCTTTTTCATATGACGATGCCATTGTTCCACCTAGTAAAGACCGATTTGATCTTTGTTAATCCATCCAGCAAGTGAGATAGGGAAATTTACATAAAACCATCCGTCTTTAAACTCACCCAAAATAATTTTTGAGCCTGCTCGGATTTTGCCTTTCTCTGAAAATATTTTCGAAGGTCCTTCGTAAAGAGGAATATCTTTAAAAGCTAC
>DAIQAU010000075.1:0-6619 GCA_036781565.1 Bacteriovorax sp.
GATGCATGGTTTGTCGGCTTCACTTCAAATGTAGTCACTGGTGTATGGGCCGGATTTGATGATAATAAAACATTAGGCCACGGTGAAACCGGTGGTAGATCCGCTCTCCCTATCTGGAAAGAGTACATGCGTGCCAATATTAAAAAATTTGGCGATCAGCCTTTTGAAATTCCTCCAGGGGTAACTTCCTCTTGGGTAAATAAAGAAACTGGTCGTAAAGCAGCTCCAAATTCTCCAGGTGCAATTGTCGAGTATTTTGCCGAAGGAGGAGAGGTTGCTGGCTCTGAGAGCGCAACCCCTGGAACTGCGGCTCCTAAAACACGTACGAGCGACGACGAATACTACGAAAATCAATAACCGATTTAATAGCTCAGACAGCATTTTTTCATTGCTGTTTGAGCTAATTTTTCTTCGAGAAACTTCCGATATCTCCTTAAGACTTTGCAGTTTTAAGGAAGAAAAATGAAGCCCACTAAAAAAGATCATTCACGCTATTCAATCGCTCTGATCTCATCATTGGTAATTCACGTTTCATTTTTTTCATATGTCTTTAAAGCGCACACAAGCTCTGATAGCTCTCCCCAGTTAAAATCGCCTGGTAGTGCAGTAACATCCATTCAGTTGGATTCCATTAAAATCATCACAAAAAAGCAACTGCAGGCCATTAAGGACAACCAGAGAAAGCAAATTGTCGCCAATGAGCTCAATGGCAAAAAAGAGCGACCGGTGAATTCAAAATACGCAGGCGAGGCTGACCAAACATTCGATCGTCAAACTATTGCGGCAAAGAATGGTTCATTTAAAGCAGCAGGCTTAGGAACAAAAACAGGAGCAGATGGAGTTAAGGCTCAACCTCTCGCTGAGGCGACAGCGCCCAAAAAATTGGTCGCAGAAAAAAAACCAGCTCCTAAGACAACGCCAAAAACTTTAACCCTAAGTGATCTTGGCAGCATTCAAATGGCAAAAATCGAAGAGGAAGATAATAAACAGGCTGCACTCGAACAGGAAATGATCCGAAAAATTGCATCCGAAGCGAAACAAGCTGGAGCTTTAGGAAATGAGCGAGGCACCGCTGCGAACGCAGGACTTGCTCAAAATAACGACTTTGTAGAAGAAATCCCTTTGGGAGACATGACGAATTTAAACACAACTGAATTTAAGTATTATGGCTTTTATCACCGTATCAGACAGAAGCTTGAGCAATATTGGGGAAGCACGATTCAGTCCAAGGCAAAAAATCTTTATAAATCTGGTAGAAGAATTCCAGCGAGCGAAAATTTAATTACTGCGGTTCAAGTTGTGCTTGATGATCGCGGTCGCATTGTAGAAATTAAAATTGAAGGTACTAGCGGAATAAGAGAACTCGACCAAGCTGCGATCGAGTCCTTTAATAAAGCCGGCCCATTTCCAAACCCTCCGAAAGGTTTGCTTGTTGATGGCAGGGCCGTAATTCAATGGGGTTTTGTAGTTAAGAGCTAGTGGATATTGTTCTTAAGAAGGTCTTTCAATTTTCCAATACCTTCCATCAAAACATAATCGTTCCAGATAGAATCTAGTTCTCTGATTGTTTCAATTAATTGTACAGCTGCGTGATCTTTAGAGACTTTTTGGTCTTCAGACAAATGATCAACGGCCACAAGTAGTGCGTTCATCACTGGTGAATTACAAACTTTTGCAAGTCTCTCTTCGTAAGTAGCATTGATTCTTTTTTCTTTGCTCTTAATGACAGCAGTATTGAGAAGCTGAATAGCGTCCTGTTTATCAGACATCATAAATATAATGAATCCTATCTCAAAAAAAGGTTATTGCTTGTTAGTGGAGCTGAGTATGAAGTGTTTGAGAAATTTCGTAAAGAATTTTTTAAACAAAAATTTTTTCCAGGAAATCAATCGGTCCGAATAAAAAAAACAGGCAATTTTTAAGCTTATTTTAGTTTTTTTAAGTTATTTTTGACTTGCATTTGTGAAAAGGGGAACAAATTTTCGTCTGTTCCCCCAATGAAAATTTAGATTCTAAAGAGTTGAGAGAAAGTTCTGGTAATCAGTTGCCGAAAGAAGTGAATTCAATTCAGATGCATTTGAAAGTTTCACCTTGATCATCCATGCACCAGTATATGGTTCAGCATTACAAAGTTCAGGAGCGTCTGGAAGAGATGTATTTGCTTCTAGAACTGTTCCTGAAACAGGAGAATAGAGATCACTTACCGATTTAATAGATTCAACTACGCCAAAAGTCTGGTGAGCTGTTAAAGTTCTGCCTGATTCTGGAAGTTCAACAAAAACAATGTCTCCAAGTGCTGATTGTGCGAAGTCAGTAATGCCAATAGTTGCAACATCGCCTTCAATTTTCGCCCATTCATGGTCTTTAGTGTATTTCAATTCAGTTGGAATATTGTGAGCCATTATTTGTGTCCTCCCGTAATAAAAGCCTTTGGATGAAAAGTAGCTTCATAGTTTTGATTTCTAATATTGATTTGATATTTTTTATCTTTTGGATTTTTGTCTTTTTCAACAAGGGCCATTGCAATGCCCTTTCCAGTAACAACGGACATAGTTCCAGATGTAACTTTTCCGATAGTGTTGTTATTTGCATCTAAAACAACATAACCTTCACGTGGAATCCCTTTTTCAAGTGACAATCTCACAAGCTGGTATTTTGGTTTATATTCAGCAAGGGCAGCTTTGCCAACGAAATCAGCCTTGTCCATTTTAACTGTCCAGCCAAGGCCGGCATCAAGTGGTGTGACTTCGTCGTTCAGTTCGTGTCCGTATAGTGGATAGCAAACTTCAAGTCTAAGAACATCTCTTGAGGCAAGTCCACACGGTTTAACTCCAGTAGATAAAAGCTCTTTCCAGAATTTTTTTGCAAAGGCATGGCTTGAGAAAACTTCAAAGCCATCTTCGCCTGTATAACCAGTGCGTGCGATAATCAGATGCTCGCCTTGAAAATCAGTTTCAAGAATTGAGTAGTAAGGAAATTCCTGATTTCCAAGAATTCCCGCTTTCTTCATAATTGATTCAGCTTCAGGTCCTTGAATCGCAAGAAGTGAATAGTCGTCAGATTTATTAGTCAGCTTAACTTTGAACTGACCAACTTTTGTATTGATCCATTCCCAGTCTTTTTGAATGTTCGAAGCATTTACGCAAATTAGAACTTTCTTTTCGCCGAGCTTGTAGCAAATCATATCGTCGATAACGGTCCCGTTATCGCGACAAAGCGGTGAATAAACAGCTTTCAACATTTCTGCATTTTTAAAATCGTTGGTCATGATGAAATCAACGAAACTGATTGCATCATCACCCTCAACAAAAAATTCGCCCATATGGCTGACATCAAAAACACCTGCGTTTTTTCTGACAATCATAACTTCTTCCTTTACGGAAGAATATTGAAGGGGCATATCAAAGCCGGCAAACGGCGCCATTTTTGCGTTTAATGCAAGATGCTCTTCGTGTAATGAAGTTTTTTGGATAGACATGATTTCTCCTAGAAAAAGAGTCTAAAGAGATAACCTTTTTTTGCTCGCTTGTAAAAGGTTTTGCGCAAGCGAGATGATCGTCATCGGGCCAACTCCACCGGGAACAGGAGTAATGGCTTGAACATAATGTTGGACTTTCTCAAATTGAACATCGCCACACAGTTCACCCTGCGTGTCTTCATTCATTCCTACGTCAATAACGACCTGATTTTTTTTATCAGAGAAATAAGTTTCATCGACCATCTGAGCAATTCCAATCGCACAGACAACGATATCGCTTTCTTTAGTGATTTCTCTCAGGTTATTTGTCTTGGAGTGACAAAGAGTCACAGTAGCGTCGTAATTCGTGAATAGACACGCCAAAGGTTTTCCCACAATCATGCTGCGGCCTATGATCGCTACTCTTTTTCCTTTAATCTCAATCTGGTTTTCTTGAAGAAGGGTAATGATCCCTTTCGGAGTGCATGAAACAAAATGATTTTGAATATCTTGATTGGCCAATACTGAATAAAGATTTTCAGGATGAAATCCATCCACATCTTTTTCCTGAGAAACCAATTTTCCGACATCTAAATGGGAAAGATGTTTCGGAAGTGGAAGTTGAATAATACATCCGTGAACATCATTGTCTTTGTTGATATTATCAACTGTGTCGAGAAATTCTTTCAAAGAAATGTTTTCATCAAGCGCGATGATGTCACATTTTGCTCCGATGCGTTCACAATATTTTTTTTTGCCAAAGGTATAAACTAAACTTGCAGGATTGTTTCCAACGAGGATGACTTTTAAATAAGGTGTAATACCTTTCTCTTTTAAGAACTTACATTCACCTTTAAGCTCTTTTGTGATCTTTTTCTTAATCGGGGCCGAGCTGAGAATTTGAGTCATGCAGGGATGATAGCGAGACAGAGATCTTTTTACAAAGAAAAAAAACTCCGTTACGATTTTAGTGAGGAATAATTATGTTTTATCTTGGTTTAGGGATGCAGCTCGCGGGTTTTGCATCTGTCGGACTTTGCTTATTCGCAGGTCTAAGAAACGGCGATTACGGCCGTCTTGAACTCATTGAATTAATCGGTGGTTCTCTCGTATTTTACGTTGGAACTTTTATAAAAAATAAAGGCAGCAAGTGATCATTTTAGGAATTGACCCTGGCTCGCGCAAAGCGGGTTATGCATTAATCGAAGTTCAAGGAAAGAAAATTTCTTACCTTGCCTCTGGTGCCCTTAAGTTTGATCATGTTGATGAGTTTATTGATCGCTTAGGTTTGATTTATCAATCCTGTGCAGACATTTTAAAAAAATATCAGCCAGATGAAATTTCAGTCGAGTCTCTTATTTACGTTAAAAGCGTCGATGCTTTAAGCAAGCTTGCACAGGCCCGAGGTGCAATGGTTGCAGCTTTTATGCATACTCACTCTGGAAAAGTTTTCGAATATGCACCCAACCTGGTGAAATCTTCAGTGACGGGTCACGGACATGCGAGCAAAGAAGCTGTCGACAAGGCCCTTGGCATGATCTTCGGAAAAATTAATTTTAAAACTACAGATGAATCAGATGCGCTAGCTATCGCCGTCTGCCACGCTCTCAATAGAAACATGAGAATGAAACTCATGGAGAAGAGACCAGCTACTACAGGAAAAACATTATGATTGGATTTCTTTGCGGAGAAGTTATTTTTAGTGATGGCGTTGAATGCGTTATCCAGACTACTTCAGGAATTGGTTACCAGGTTTTTTACAATAAAGTTTTAGTAGAAGGCTCTCAAGCCGCTATATATATTTCTCATATCATCAAAGAAGATTCAGAAACTCTTTATGGCTTTCATTCGCTAAGAACAAAAAAACTTTTTGAATTGCTTCTAACAGTAAATGGGGTTGGTCCAAAGTCCGCATACGGCTTAATTACAAGCCTTGGCGTTAATGACATTATTAACGCTGTAAAATTAGAGGCAAAAAATACGCTGACAAAAGCGCCCGGTGTCGGTGCAAAGAGTGCCGCCCAAATTATTCTCGATCTTTCATCAAAAATCGACCGCATAAAAATGTACAGTGATTCGTGTAAAACTGTTCGCGCTTCTTCTCCGGTTGTACAGCCTGCGCTAATCGAAATGGAAGAAGTGGTTTATGTTGAAAATACAGCTTCGTCTGAAATTAATCATCATGAAATTCTCAACGATGCACTTATGGCCTGCAAGGAATTAGGATTTAAAGAAGATAAAATCATTCCGATTGCCCAGAAAATTCTTGGTGCAAATAATATTTCCAAGCCAGAACAATTGATTCATCTTGTTTTAAGAGAAGTTTAAAATGGACCACGATAACGATAGATTTGTTGACGGCGATTTAAGACCGGAAGAATTCAAACATGAAGTCTTGTTAAGGCCTAATGATTTTTCTGAATATGTTGGTCAAAAGAAAGTTGTTCAGAATGTGGAGGTCATGGTCGAATCTGCTAAAATCAGAAACTCAGCTATGGACCACGCACTTTTGTCTGGCCCTCCAGGCTTAGGTAAGACATCTCTGGCAATGATTATTGCGAAATCTATTGGAAGTGAACTTCACGTGATCTCTGGCCCGGCCATTGAAAAAAAAGGCGATCTAGCGGCTATCCTTACTAATCTTGGACCAAGAGATGTTCTTTTCATCGACGAAATCCATCGCATGCATATTTCTGTAGAAGAAATCTTATACTCTGCGATGGAAGATTATCGCCTCGACATCGTTATTGGTCAGGGGCCTTCAGCAAGGACAATGCAAATTCAAATTGCGCCTTTCACTTTAATTGGTGCAACGACTCGCTCTGGGTTACTTTCAAATCCTCTTCGCGACCGATTTATGGCGCATCTGCATTTTGATTTTTATAATCATGAAGAACTGGCCGATATTGTTGCCAACAACGCAAGAAAGTTAAATGTCGACCTGGACAACGTTGCTTTAAACCACATTGCCAGATGTGCGCGTGGAACACCACGTATCGCCAATAGAATTTTACGAAGAGTACGCGACTTTGCTCTTGTAAAAGGCGAATCAAAAATTTCTGAAAATTCAGTTATAAAATCTCTTTCTCTTATGGAGATTGATGAATACGGACTGGATCGAATGGACAGAAAAATTCTCCAGGTCATCGATGAATATTACAA
>DAIQAU010000075.1:6719-10823 GCA_036781565.1 Bacteriovorax sp.
ACGGACTGGATCGAATGGACAGAAAAATTCTCCAGGTCATCGATGAATATTACAAAGGTGGTCCGGTGGGAATTGAAACTCTTTGCGCCACGCTGGCGGAAGATCGCACGACCATTGAAGACGTTTACGAGCCATACCTGCTGAAAGAAGGTTTTTTATTGCGCACACCGCGTGGTAGAGAAATTAGCCAGAAATCCAAAGATCATTTATTGAAAATGAACTCTAAAAAATAATCAGCGCTTTTTCACTACGGCCATAATGATTTTTGAATCGCAAATGAGTTTTCCTTCATCATTGAAAATTTCTATTCTCCAGGTCTGAGAAGTCCTTCCAATGTTTATTGCTTTCGCTTTGCCGGTAACGAGGCCTTTTGTGGCAGACTTAAGGTGAGTGGCTTCTATATGCTGACCAACGGCCATATATTCGGTTCCATCTATGCAACAATTGGCGGCAATACTTCCTAACGTTTCGGCGAGGACGCACGAGGCTCCTCCGTGAAGAAGGCGGAACGGTTGAACAGTTCTATGGTCGACAGGCATAGTGCCCTCAAGGAAATCATCGCCCGAATTGGTAATTTTTATATCCAGGTGAGAGACGAGCGTGTTCTCGCCCATTTTATTGAGAGAATCTATGGAAAGCGGTTTGTGCCAGACAGACATTAATTAACCTCGCGATGTTTATAAATAGTGTAGTAATTTGGTTTAGAAACCCACAACCAAGCAGTCCATTTTGGTCTTTTTAAAAAGACTTTGGACTTCCCCTAAATGCAATTATAATCAATTATGGTTGCCAATACATAATGCAACCGGTAAATTGTGAAAACTCAGAATCTTAGACAAAAGGTAACTTCGGTAGATGCTTAATCAACGTACAATCGCGAAAAAAGTTTCGGTGACTGGTATTGGTATCCATTCTGGAAAGAAGGTTACGCTTACTCTTCATCCGGCGGAAGCTGATTTCGGCATCCAATTCAAGCGCGTTGATTTAAAAGATGCTGCTGTATTGAAAGCAACAGCTGAAACCGTTGGTGCTACTGAAAATAATACTACACTAGGTGCCGGCGTGAATGCTGTTCATACTGTTGAACATTTGCTTTCGGCTTTTTATGGCTTTGGTATCGACAACGTTTACTGCGAAATCGATGGACCAGAAGTTCCGATTATGGATGGTTCAGGCGCTTCATTTGTCTTCCTTTTGAAGGAGACAGGTATTGCGACTCTTAACAAATCTAAAAAATTCCTGATCGTTCTCGAGAAAGTGAGAGTTGAAGTAGACGATAAATGGGCAGAGATCGAACCATCTTCGAAACTTATTATCGATTCAACTATTGTTTTTGCTCATCCTACAATTAAAGCTCAGAATAAAGTTTTTGAATTTTCTTGTGAAAATTACATCAATGAAATTGGCCGCGCCAGAACATTTGGTCTTTTAAAAGACGTTGATGCCCTGAAGAGAAAGGGTCTAATTAAAGGCGGATCTCTCGACAATGCAATCGTTCTCGATGACTACAAAGTAGTGAATCCGGAAGGGCTTCGCTTTACTGACGAATTTGTTCGACACAAAATTCTCGACACAGTCGGCGATATTTCACTTCTTGGCTACGAAATCGCCGGCAAGATCACAACTTTCAAGTCTGGTCACAATCTTCACAATCTTTTGTGCCGCAAACTTCTTGCGACACCTTCAGCATATGAAATCGTTTCTGCTGCATCTCTTGAAAAAGAAACAGTTGAAGCTTTCACGCTGCCCAGAGCGCTGGCTCCCTCGTTTCATTAGTTAAAAGTTTGTAGTATCATCAACCCAATTTAATTTATCAAAGGAAGTTTAATGAAACTCTCTCAAGGTTTTTGGCAAACATATAAAGAAGTTCCAGCTGATGCAGAAATACCATCTCATCAATTGATGATCCGTTCGGGATTAATTCATAAGTCTGGTTCTGGACTCTACAATTATCTTCCAATGGGATTGCGCTCAATTCGCAAAGTTGAAAACATCATCAGAGAAGAACTGAACAAAATCGGAAGTTATGAAATCACCATGACAGTAGTCACTCCGGGCGAGCTTTGGATGGAAACAGGCCGCTGGGATAAAATGGGCGGACTTATGCTTCGGTTCAAGGATAAGAAAGATTCTGATCTTTGTATTTCGCCAACAAACGAAGAAGCTGTCACAGATATCTTCAGAAAAACGGTGAAATCTTATAAGCAACTTCCAGTAACGTTGTACCAGATCAATACAAAATTTCGCGATGAAATCAGACCACGTTTTGGTTTGATGAGAGGCCGCGAATTCACAATGAAAGATGCTTATTCATTCCACATCGATAAAGCTAGCCTGGATGAAGGTTATCAAGCTATGTACGACGCTTATTGCGCGATTTTCACTCGTCTCGGCCTGGAATTCATTCCGGTTGTTGCAGATGGTGGAGCCATGGCTTCTGCTGACTCTAAAACACATGAATTTCAGGTTGTCGCTAATGCAGGCGAAGACCTGATTATCTATTCACCTGAAGCTCAGTATGCAGCAAACGTTGAAAAAGCGCAGACGGTGAGATCGAAAACTGATTACGACATGAACATTACTGCAATGACAGATGTCGAAACTAAAAATCAGGAAACTATCGAAGATGTGAGCAAATTCCTGGGTACGCAACCACATCACAGTCTTAAATCAATGGTGTATTCCGCTACATTCGGCAATGAATCTCATCTCGTTCTGGCCCTTGTGCTGGGAGACGATTCAGTAAATGAGATTAAGCTTCAAAATTATCTGAAGTGCGATCACCTTACTCCAGCGACAGAAGAACAATTGAAATTTGCAAAACTCTGGAAAGGCTACATTGGTCCTGTTGGCTTAAAAGAAGATATCAAAATTATTTTAGACAATGCTGTTAACCTGGACGCCTCATATATCGTTGGCGCGAATAAAAAAGATTTTCACACGAAAGGTTTTAGTCCTAAGCGCGATTTGAAAAAATTCGAGACAGCAGATCTTCGTTTAGCGCGCGCAGGAGATTTAACATTAGATGGAAAACACCCTGTTGTAGAGAAACGCGGAATTGAAGTAGGCCACGTTTTTCAATTGGGTGATAAATACACCAAAGATATGAAGGTGGGAGTGCTCGATCAAAACGGAAAACTTGTAACACCACTGATGGGCTGTTATGGAATCGGTGTGACGAGAGTTGTGGCAGCATCAATTGAGCAAAACCATGATGCTAACGGAATTATCTGGCCTAAATCCATCGCTCCTTATCAAGTGTACTTCGCGACAATCGTTAAAGCAGAAGAGTACGTTAAAATTGCAGACGAAATTTACAATGAAATGGTCTCTGCTGGACTTGAAGTTGTTTATGACGACAGAAATGTCGGGCCGGGTAACAAATTTAAAGACGCCGACTTGCTCGGGTTACCGTTCAGAGTTGTTTTGGGAGAGAGAGATTTTTCAGCGTCAAAAGAATTAGAAATTATCGACCGTAAAACGGGTGAAACAAAAAAAGTTAAAAGAGAAGAACTTGTTTCAGTTCTTCAAAAACTTTTAAAGTAGGCGAAATGGATCACGACTTAATCGTAGGTATACACAGTATTGCAGAGGCTTTAAAAAATCCTGAACGTGCTATTTTTGAAATAGTTGCGACCGAAGAAGGATTGGACGAATTAAAAAAACGCGGGGGCTTAAAGCGCGAAGAAATTCCAATGGATAAAGTTCGGCTCCTGGAAGGCCATGCTCTTCAGGAAGAGGCAAAAAAAATCTACCGCGACCTCGACATGGAATTTAACAGAGTACCATCTGGTGTTTTCATGTTGGTAAGTCCAGTAAATGTTCTTGAGCCAACCTGGCTCTATACTCAGCTTGAAAGTAGAATTCCCTTGAAAATTCTCGCTCTCGATCAAGTTACGGATGCACATAATGGCGCAGCTATTATGAGAACTGCCGCTTTTTTCGGCATAGATGCCATTCTGATTTCGGCCAAAGGAAATTTTGGTCTTGGCCCCAATTTCGCGCGTATTGCTTCGGGTGCTACCGAGCATGTGAAAATCGTCAGATGTTCGGCCCTGCCAAAAACGATCACAAAATTGAAAGATCTGGGCGCCACATGTATCG
>DAIQAU010000076.1:0-7945 GCA_036781565.1 Bacteriovorax sp.
TTTATCCATATCGCTTATGACGGTGCCAAAGAAGCAGAAAAAGAAGAAGCTCTGAGAGAAGGGAAGACTTTTGTCATGTCTACCGTGCTGGTAAAAAACCAGGGTTCATGGAACAGAAGACTCCGTTCGCTTGAATCAATGAATGACAAATTCATCGCGACGATCGGTGACAGTAATGAATTTTCTCAAAGTGCACGTATCTCAACGATTTTTCTTCAACATTCATCTGATCCAAAAGGAAGTCCTTTTCTTTCTTTCACACCCCGATTTCATACGGCCCAAAGTTTTGGTAGTTCGAAAATGATGATGGGCCTGATTGATCCGCGGCTTCTTCATTTTAACTATGTTTCGCGTTTTCCTAATGAGACTGAATTTCTTCTCCCCTTGGTCACATTCCCTGATGAAATGGCCGGCTTCTGGCACATGGATCACCATGCAGCCATTGATCGCAATGTCCATTTCGATGAAAGACTAAAAATTCATATTGAAAATGAATATGGCAAAGGAAAATCTGAGGCCATTATCAAACGTATAAAGAAGAACACAGACGACTTCTTTGCTCTCGTTCTCAAAACCGGTGGCTCTAAAGTAGAAGTCAAAGGCGCAACGATGGCTTCGTTCTATAAAAAATTCGCGAAGGCCAAAGACTTCAAACCTGCTTTTACACCTGATGGAAATATAACTTGCAAAGATCTACTTAAATTATTCTGGGCGGTACCATGACTAAGTCGTTATCTCTTTTTCTTGTCCTGACCTTTCTGCTCTCAAGCTGTGCTTATTTTAAGCCGGCTGCGGATGCTCCACGTTTTCCGGCCACGGCCGGTGTTGTTCAGACTCAAGACGAAGTTCTTGAAGTTTTTGAATTCAAATCATCAAACAAAGTCAGCAATCGCGATTATAAAAAAGTCATTAATGACTTTGTTCAAAAAACGACACTTTTCAGAGGAACATACGGCACAGGAAATGAAATTGCTCTTGAATTTGTCGAAGATGCCTCTCTTCCCAAAGGCGTAGCCTATTTTCCTGAATTCCAGGTTAAAGACAACGTTTATAAAATCATCGTTCTTCACTCTAAAGAAGCGGTTTCTGATCCCGTCGCTTCTGCTGAACTCATGAACTTTTTGCGCGTTTTAAGAGAAGAAAAGTATTTCATGAGCCATTTTGCTGCGTTTGAAATGTATTACAATGCTCTTGAGCAAGATCCAATCACTGCTCAAACTTGGGCAAAAATTCGCGAAGTAGCGGCCAACTATGAAGTGACACAGGATTTCGCAGACACTGAAACAAGAGATGCATTGAAAGTCCGCGCCGCTGAATGGGCAAAGGAAAAAGAAGACTACACTCCTGCCTATGAACAAGCGATGAAAGCTATCAAGAAAAAAGATACCGAACGAAGAGCTGTCATTGAAGCACTTGATAAAGCCAGCGACGACATGCAATTTAAAAATCTTGTAGCGAAAAATGATAGAAAGGGTGCCGCAGATCTTTTGAAAAAATACCTGCCGTGGGAGCAAATGGCTCCGTTTGAACAGCGTTTTTGGGAAACATATCTCGATGCTATGGCAAACCCTCTTCCAATGGATCAAAGAATTTTCATCTATCGCGGAGTCAATGACGATGTCATCTACTCTGCTTACAAGGGTGGCAAAGAAATCGAAAAAGAAGTGGCCCAAAAAGAAGGTGATATTTTTGTCATGTCGACCATCATCACTAAAAACCAGGGTACCTGGAACAGAAGACTTCGCTCTTTGACGGCGATGTATGAAAAATTCATCGGTACGAATGCCGCTCTTGAAAGTGAATACACAAAAAGTGCACGCGTTGTAACCATGTTTGTAAATCACTCCAAAGATCCAAAAGGAAGCCCATTTCTTTCTTTTACTCCCAAATTCAATGTCGCTCATCAATTTGGTCAACAGAAGATGACGGCTTATGCTCTTGATCCAAGACTTGTGTCTTTTAACTTTGCTTCTAAGTTTAAAAACGAAGTTGAATTTCTCCTTCCGCTGATGGCCTTCCCTGAAGATGTCATGGGCTTTTACGATGCGAAAATTCATACAGACGGAGCCAACACTGAAGAGTTTATGAAAAAACTTTTCAAAGAAAAACTTATCAAGAAACATGGCGAAGGAAAAGCCGATGAAATTTATACGAAGGTCATGGCGAATTCAAAAGAGTATTTCGACTCTGCTCTCAACAGATACGAAGGAAAAATAACAGCCGCTGTTCCTGTCAATAAGGAACCAAATTTCATGGTGAAGTTCTTTAATAAAATGTTCAACAAAAAACCGGTTGCACCACCTGTTCCTGTTGTACCGCCAAAGAAAGGCGCCGCTTGTATCGATATTATTACTAGCTTCTGGAAATAACGGAATTGAATATGTTAAATAAATTTTTAAGTCTCGTTTTAACTCTCTCTCTACTGGCAGGTTGCGCGAGCTTTCCTGATCGCGCTCGTTTACCCGCTTCATCGACAGATGAAATAAACTATTTTCTTTCCATTGATAAGTTCAAATATTATCTCAACGAATATTCAGTGGCACTCGAGGGAAAAGTCCCAGATGAAATAATTACTGAAATCAGAAAAATTACAGTAGAAGATCTCATTAACATGCATCTCGATCCGGGAATTCTTTCAGATGCGGATAACTACGACGGTCTTATTTACGACTATCTTGAATCGAAAAACCTCGTCAAAGGTGTTAAGAAAGAAGATCTGAAATGGAATTATAACTTCTTCCGCACAAAGCTAAATGAAGCTTTTACGCTTTCACAAAGTAAATATGACATTGACCTGAGTTTAAATTCCGGCGAAAAATCGCTCGTTAACGATACGCTGATTAAACCGGAAATTCTGAACCCTGAAGACATGACTCTCGATTCTGGCCACTATATTTCAAATAGAACAACTAGGGCCATTTATTGGGAAGCTATTCAAAACAACAGAACAATTGAATTTCACCTTGGCGATAGCCGCGAATTTCTCAAAGGACTTAAAGAACAAGGCGGAGAAATTCTTTACGAAGTAAAACCTCTTGCCAAAAACTACAATAAAATTTTTATTGTAAAATATCCGGGCGAAGAATCGTACCGTTACGCTATTACTAATATTGGTGGAAAAGACAGATTAGACCACTTGGTTCATCAGCTTTCACTTTCTAATATTGATGGAAGAAAGCTGACAAACAAAGTCATTGTCAAAGGTGATTTGAAGAAGTTTCATGCCGCAAAAGTCGAAGAGCATACTCTTCAATTAAAACTCCTTCCAAAAGCCGAAAGAGTTATTATCGGCCAAAAAGAATCTATCGACGGAAAGTTCCAGATTTTCTGGAAGATTCGTGCATTGAAAAATCTCTACGATGACGATCCCGACTTGTTTGCAAAAAAACTGGATGCTAAAACTCGAGAAAAATTCCTTTCACTCGAAAAAGCACCGCTTGAGACAATTTTTAAAGATAAAAAAATCGTTGAAGATGCTTTCGCTGCTTTTGAAAAAGAATTTGAAAACACGCCTTCTCTTCTTCCTGAGAAATTTAAAGTCTACAACTACGATAACTTTACAATCGAAATGTGTGACTATGTCTTCAAGAGCGCGGATGGAAAAGATGTACGCTGGCGTGTTGTTTCCAACAGCTGGGGCGATGAAATCGTTCCTATAGCTCAGGCATTCAAGAATTCAGGACACACGAATGTCGTTTACATGGGAACGGCCGGTGCTTTTGCCGACAAAGGTTACAAAGTCGGAGACCTGGTTATTCCAAACGCAGTTGTTGATGCCGATCAAAAAATAGCGGTAAAAAACAATCCGATGAAAATTGAGGGAGCAAAATACGGCGGTAGTGTTGAGCACGTCGGATCTCCTTTTGAAGAAAGTGTTGAATGGCTTGCCAAGGCCAGAGCACGTTCGGAGCTTGTCGAAGTCGAAACTTCATATCTGAGAAAAATCTTCACAGCACCAACAGACAATGTGGAAATGTATCTTTTGATTTCAGATATACTTGGAAGCGAGACGGAAACACTCGCGCACGCCACAAGCGCGAAGAGAAAAAATGCACAAAATAAACTTCTGGCGAAACTTTTTGAACGTGATGCCAAAGGAATTCCACAGCCTTTAAAAGCTGCGGCGATGAACTCTCTTGAAAAGAACAGAGCTGTCGTCTTTGAAGTCCTGGCGAAAAAAGCACTTGCTTACAGATACTACGCTTTCTCACATTTAAAAAATTCAAAAGAGCTGACTGAAAAAGAAGTTCTTAAGTTTGCGGAAGAAAAACCTGCATTCACAGACAGCTTCATTCTTGATCGTCTTGTAAAAGTGAGCGAACTCGTTCATGAAATGAACAAAAAATTCAAAGGAAAAGCCGAATTTGATGTCGCTTTTTCAAAGAGCCTTGTTCAGGGAACATGGAATCCTAAAACTGAAAAATTAAATATTGTCCTAAAGGCGAAGAATCCAGCTTCTGAAAAAATGCTGAAAGATGCTCTCGCTTCTAAAGCTGATTTCCTTGCCAAGATCAAGGGATTTGCAGAAATTTCAGCCAGCATGGCCGTTGATTCACCAGATGTTGTCTGGATGAAAGTACCGGAAAAAACAGATCCGGATTTTCTTGTGAAGGTTTATACACTTTCCGGTTTAAAAAATGCGGGGCTCTACCACAAGGTTACATACAATGGAAATTTAACGTTGGATTTACTCCCTATCTCAAAAGCAGAACAGCCACTCGAAGCTTTCTATCAAGGTGTAGCTCCGGCCGCAGCTAAAAAAGAACTCGGTGGAGGAACATGTCTTGATGCTATGAAAGCATTAATGATGATGTTCTAACTTGGATTATAAAATGAAACGTAACCTCTTTATTCTTTGGTTAACAGCGTTCGCACTTATCGGGTGTGAGAACAATGTTACATTATCGCCAAAGGCGAGCCGTTTCATTGCCAGCGAGCACCTTCAGAAACTAACAGGAAAAGAAAACCTTCCGTCGGGAGTGAAAGAACTTCTCAACGAAGAACAAAATCTTCACAATAAAGATCTCTGGGGAGCTGGAGCCTTTGCTTCCAATATTAATCCGGAATATGTCCCTGAAAAAAATCCTAAATTTCCACTGCCCTACTACTTGATTCCTGTAGAAGATGCAAAGTTTCTCAAAGCCGATTCACTTGATCCAAGAGTCTCAGATCAATTGGTCATGCGTATCAGTGGTAAAAAGCATTATAAGCTTTTTGTGCATCCTGAATCTGAAGCTCACTATGATTTTCTACGCCACAGTTATAATTATATAGGCCCTGATAAAACAGAGTTTATGGCTTCACCAACATCGAGCTATAGATCCCTGGTCGTCTGGAACAAAAACAGTGAAACCAGAAAACCATTTATTGCAAAAGTCAGTCTGGATAAAAATGTCATCGGCAGTATTGATCGTCTTGTCAGTGTGAACGAAGTCGAACGATCTGTTGCCAACCAAAAAGTATTCGATCGTATGGGAAAGGAAAACCTTGAAAAGTTAAATCTCAAGCTCTTTCCTGAAACAGCTGGTCTCACTATCATTAAAGAACATGAAGGCGCTCCTGAAAAGCTTGGAGGACAGCTTATCAGAGAAATTCCAGATGAAGTCGTAGACGGCGAAAACAAATGGCTGAGTTTTTCTGCTCTCATGAGCCCTAACAGAAAGAGCCAGCCTCTCATTCTAGATGTCATCGCGAAAAGTGGTCTCTCATCTTATGATTTCTTTGATCAGTACATGATCAATGGCTATTTAAAAATGTTTGAAGATATATCTTTAAAGGCCGGTATGAATTTTGAGCCTCATTCACAAAACCTGGTTTTTGAAACAACTAAAGACCTTGCTCCGACAGGAAAGTGGGTACTCCGTGATTTTGGTGGTGTGTGGCCCGACATAGTCACGATGGCAAAGACCGGCGGACCAGTTGACATTTATATGGAGACTGCGAATGCAGCTAAGTTTAAACTTCGCGGTGGAAGAGGAAACTATGTGAGCAGTTATGTTTTCTTCTACAAGAGACAAGTGTTCGATATGATGCTTGCTGAAGTAGCAAAGCATGATTCATCTTTAACAGCTGACAAAGTCCAAAAATTAAAAGAGTCCATTGATAAGCAATACACAAAACTTCTTAATACCTATCTCGGACTTTCGCTCAAAGATGCTCCTAATATGTCTAACTATCAGGCTATAGAGAAGCTCGTGATCAATGCAACCGAGTTTGACAACAAAACTCCCAAGAAACAAATTCATGATCACGCCGCGCTCAAGTCATTTCTGGAAAAAAAGAAGGCCAGAAGTGAATGGGTCGAGCTTGCGGAGTCAAAAGGAAAATCTGAGTATTATCTGACTGATCATGGGCTTTACGAAGTATCCAATAAAAGAATTGTTGGCGTAGCCTTGTTTACGAAAGAAGAGCTGGATGATTATAAGGCCAACCACAATATGCTTTCCATTTTTAAGTTTGCGCCCATTGAAGCACCTAAAACGGGCTGTCTCGGATTTATCAAAGCCTTTTTTAGATAAGGATGATCATGAATCTCCATTATAAATTTTTTCAGAGTGGAAAGCCTGTCCTCGTTATGATTCATGGCCTTCTGAGCTCTCTTGAAACTTTTGAACCAGTTGTTCCTGATTTGCAGAAAGATTTTGATGTACTTTTAGTCGATCAACGCGGCCATGGAAAATCTCCACCTGAAGGGACAGATTACACTGCTGATCAGATGGCACGAGATTTAAAAGTTCTCCTCGATTCATTAGGATTAAGAAAAGTGACTCTTCTTGGCCACTCCATGGGTGGAAGAACTGTTCTTCGCTTTGGAGAACTTTTCCCGGACATGGTCGATAAACTCATTGTAGAAGATATGGGTATTCATCAGCGCCAGCAGCGCAGCCAGGAAAGAGATCTTGAAAAGCTGGAAACCGCGAAGCAGTCACAAGTCTCTTCACTCTATTTTCAAAGCAAAGATGATATTTATAAAATAATCTCCCCCCTGTTTTCTTATGCAAAAGACTTATTGAAAACAAAAGTGATCGCGCATGGACCTGACAAATTTGAACTTAAATTCTGGCCGGATGTTTCAGTTTTATACGGCTATCAGGGAAATTACACTGACCTCACCTCAGCTCTGACGTCCACTACTTTTCCGGTACTTTTCATAGTCGCCGACCCTGCAGTGGGCTCGGCAATGACGGAAAAATGTATACAACATATAAAAGAATCTGTTCCACGCGCCCACTTTCACTTTATTCCAAAGTCGTGGCACAATATTCACAAAACTCACCCGAAAGAATTCTGTGAGGCCATTATTGAATTCGCAAAAAATAACTAAGAATTTTATCAAAAAACATCTGCCGTCGCGTGGAAAGAATTCTAATAAAACGGATGGCGGACGTGTTCTTATCGTTGGTGGCGGTAAAGGTCTTTACGGAGCGGGCCTTTTGTCTGCTTTGGCCGCGACGAAATCTGGTGCAGGCTATACTCATCTCATGACAGACTTGTCCAGGTTTCCATGGTTGAGATTTCCAGATTTCATTGTTCATCCTTTAAAGCTTTCCGAACTAAAAAAGAAAGAGACATTTGTCGTGGCGATTGGACCGGGACTTGGAACGCAAGAGACCAGAAAATCATTTATCCGTTTTTTGCTTAAAAATGATTTTCAGAAAGTCATTCTCGATGCTGACGCTTTAACGCTTCTATCGACAATGAAATTCAAAGCATTGCCGGAAACCTGGATTCTCACCCCCCATGAAGGCGAGCTTGCAAGATTAATTCAGAAAAGCAGCCACTACGTTAAATTAAACCGTGTGCAGGCAATTAAAGAAGCTCACAAAAAATACGGCTGCATTGTTATTTTAAAAGGGCCTGAAACATTAGTCATTGATTCATCAAACAAATTCTATTCCATTTCAGCTGGAACCCGATCGCTCGCGAAAGCCGGCACGGGAGATAC
>DAIQAU010000076.1:8045-10757 GCA_036781565.1 Bacteriovorax sp.
TCTATTCCATTTCAGCTGGAACCCGATCGCTCGCGAAAGCCGGCACGGGAGATACCTTACTGGGAATCACAGCAGCGCTCTACGCCCAGGGAGTTTCTCCACTCCATGCTGCTCTACTTGGCCCCTACATTCACGGTCAGTGCGCACGCGAGTGGGAAAAGAAGAATGATCATCTGAGTCTGCGACCTGTCGATTTAATCGATTTACTCCCTAAAGTTCTTCGATCTTTAAGATAATTTCCAGATAGCTGCACCCAAGGCTTTTCTTAATGCCGTGAGACCACTTCTTTCGTACCAGTAAGATTGAGTTGCATTTGTAAGAATGACCGCGCCTTTCATCTTCTCAATATCGATCCAGAACGAAGTTCCGGTAAATCCTGTATGACCGAAAGTTTTCATCGAGGCACCAAGACCGGCCAGTGTGTTTTGTTGATCCTGTACACGGTCAAAACCTAAAATATAACGATCTTCTTCTTTTTGAGTTTCGTAAGCAGAGTTGACCTTCTTAATCATATCTACTTCTTTTTCCAAATTGAGCAATGATCGACAAAGACCGCCGACTGTCGCAAACAAACCTGCATGTGAAATAAATTCTGCGATATTGAAACAATTGTTATCGTGAACTTCGCCACAAATAATTTTTTTATTTCTCCAGCCTGTTTCAGGAGAGAAAGAATCTTCCGGGAGTTTCATCCAGTGAACAAGTTCTTTATCAAAATAAAAGGAACATAAGTCTTCCAGCTTCTTTCCCGATTTTTTTTCAATTTCGAGCATGCAACGAAGAGAAGAATAATCAGAATAAAGAGTCGGCGATTCAACAATGTTATAGGCAAGCATTTCTTCACGCCATTTTTTCTTAGTAACTAAGCCCCCCATGGGAAGACCTGCTTTATGATTTAAAAGCAGCATCATCTTTTCATCAAAAAGTTCGGGATGCTTTAAGCGAATTGCAGAATTCGTCAGAACTTTCGTTACACTAGCCAGGTCAAAGTAGAGATAAGGCTTCGTGCTGAAAATGCCCGCCTGCCACTCAAATGAATCAAAGCTTTTATTTTTAAAATCGATCAAACCTACTGCGATAGAATCGAAGTGCTGATCGGCCATTAAGTCCTGAGTAAGAGATTTTAAATTTTCCATTCATTTATTATAGAGTGGAATCCCTTATTTCGGCAATTGCATGTAATGGACATTTTCAGTTTTAACAGACATTCCGCCAGGCGTTTGTTCAACTTTTTTCTGAATCATTTTGACATTTTTCTGCCACTCACGCTTTTGCTCAGCCGTGACAGTCCCGACCGGAACAGCCAGGCTTTTTGTCAGGTATGAACCATTCACTTCGTATCCGAGATCCAGGGATAAATAAGCTTGCCCGGACAAAGAAGAAATCTCAACTTGGGTTTCTACTTCTTCATTGACGTTTAAATCTATATTTTTAATTTCCTGGTATCTTCCGATCTTCACTTTATCGATTTCACGAATTCCAAGAATAGAAAAGTTACGAAGTTTTTTTTCCGGCGAAAGATAAATAGTCAGCATGTTTTGGCTGTATTCCACGATGGCTTTAACCGGTATTTCCTTCTGCTTACAAAGTGTCGCATTTTTCTTCTGTTTCCCGCGAAAATGAATATTCTCTTTTATTTTTACCGTGGAGGAAAAAACTGAAAACGAAAAACATAAAATGAGAAGAGTAAAAGACATTTTCATAAGTTTTCCTTTATAAAGCAGTGACTGATACGCTCAGAGAGGTATTAGTAGCGTCCTGGTAAAATAAATAACTTTTCGCTGTTGAGAATTTAATAATGTAATCTTTGCCGGCAGTTGTTGTCAGGCTGAAATTATACGGACCAAAACTCGCTGAAGAAGTTCTTTGGCGGCTCTGCCCTCCCAGATAGTTTCCTTGCGAGAAAATTTCGATAATAAAAGTATCCGTTGATGAAACAGAAATGCGAGTGGACGCACTTGTGGCCCTGAATTTATAATATTTAATATTTGAAGCATAATTATCAATGCTCACGGCATTCCCGTCTGTGTAACCTTTAAATTTGGTTGCAACAGCTGCTCCTCCCATAGTTAAAGAATTATAGAGAGGAAGATTGTAAGTAAATCCACCGTCGTGGGTTTCTCCACTTCCATACGCATCAGCGACGGTCGAAATATTTTTTGAATTAACAAAAGTATCTATCTTTGAAGCGGAAGTCGGATTATTTGCTTTCAAATAATAAACAAAGGAAAAAATAGAAGTCTGAGCAGCTGTGTTTTTTTGAGATCCCACCATGACATCGTAAATTGGCCCCAGTCCAAGAGCTACAGTATCATTAGCAGTTGAAGCATTGTCGTAAAAACCGTAAAGCAACATCTGAACAGAAGCTTCTGAATACCAACCAGGATTTGTATCAGTAGAGTTTTTCATGTTGAGAAAAAATCCAGTCTGTTGTCTCGCGCCGCTGGTATCTACATAGTAGTAATCCGGATCAAAAACTATTGCAGAAAGGGCGTTCCCCCAGCCTTCGCCAAACGCAAGTGACATATCTTTCTTTTCACCGGAGCTATGGCTTCCTCCCATACTGTCGCTTCTTGAAAGATTAGCTTCAAAATAATGACCCCATTCATGTACAATGACATGATTGTCGTATTCATCAGTATCGTCGTCTTCTTTTCCAAGAATAAACAATTCATTTAAATCAGGATCGTAATAGCTTGTTCCGATTTGTCC
>DAIQAU010000077.1:0-5481 GCA_036781565.1 Bacteriovorax sp.
AGAGAGCTTGGCGATCAGTTTGAATTTCACAGCAAACCTTATGAATACGAATTTCATAAACTGGCGATCGATTTGATTAACGGCACAGATGAAGTCAGACACTGGGTCAATAACCTTGGGTCTCTTGCTGAATTGAAGAAAATCGAGACCCGCGGCTTTGATAAATTCATGGGTGAACGGGAAAATATTTTAATCTATCGCTGATTACTTCAGCTTATAAGTTCCGGAGATGAATTCGCGAATGATCGCCTGATCATCCGATTGAGTTGAAAGTTTCGCCGCCTCTACACCGAGACCATTGATAAGCACTTCATCTGTCGATGTCAGCAGCGATTCATCAATTTTAATTTCTGCGCGCACTTCACGCGTTCCCAGATTTTCAATAAGAATTTTGTCGAGAAGTTTCCCTGATTCGGTAAAGGCCGTAAGTGAAAAAGAAAGAATTCTATGCTCGACCAATCCCAATTCCCCATCAGGAAGGACCGTCTTTTGAAGCAGAATTTCATTTCCCAAGGCCGGGACAAGTTCCATTCCTGAAGCATTTTCCTGACATTTTAAAAAACCTATTTCAAGGTTCAGAATGCGAATGCCTTTCTCTTTTCGTTCAGCAAGAATTTTCAAACGATAAGCACTGTTTCCGGCGTCTGCAGAAAGATTGCAGCGGGCGCTTGACCCGTCAAAAGTCTTTTTTAACTCAGATGCGTGAGTGCTCAGCGAAAGAAGAATGAATAAAAATCCAAGAAATTTCATACTGATCTCCAGAAGAATGCTGTCTGGAAATCAGTATAAAGAATGGTGAAAAAATTTGTGACGAATTGTAAAAATTACGCTGCGATTTTTCCTCCGTATAAATAATCGATATAGCCTGGGACTCTATGTTCAAGCAGATCCCAGATGATACCCTCTTCCAGCCCGTCCACTTTAGCGGCCTGAATGAGCGAACGAACCCGATGGTCTAGCAAAGTGTAATCTATCTGCGAGCGGTAGACAGACTCACTTTCCACAATAATTTCTTCAATCGAATCGGAATACTGCTTAATAAGGGTCTGTGTAAAATCGTCTTTCGTCATTCGAACTCCGTCAAACTTGAGGAAGGCCGCGGAAGGCCCTGGGTTTAAAAAATTATAGAGTGAAACAATGATTTCAAAATGCATTTCGCTTAATCCAAATAAATTAAGTGCTTAAATGATATCCAAAAAGTCGACTAAATGACTTTACAATAGGTTCTTTGATGTTACTGTTATTACTAACTTTATTTTTTTAAGCTTGTGTATATGCTTCATTTTACAAAGGAGTGCTAAATGAAATTGAAAGGCCTGCCACACAAATTTTTGGCATGTTTACTGACTTTGATCATCTCAAACTCTCTTTATTCGGCCGAGACCCTTAAGGTTGGTGTTGTATCTCCTATTACAGGGGCAACAGCGACTTTCGGACAGGAAAACGTTAACGGCATCAAGCTCGCTTATGAGAAAATTAAAAAGGCCGGCGGAAAGAAATTCGATTTGATTATCGAAGACGATAAATCTGACGCTATCGAATCAACGACAGCGACAAGAAAACTTATTAACATCGATAAAATTTCTGCAATGATCGGCGAACCGACTTCTTCACTTGCTCTGGCAAGCGCTCCTATCGTTCAGGAAGCAAAAATCCCATTCATCACACCAACAGCTACAAACGCAAAAGTCACACAAGTTGGTGATTATATTTCACGCGCCTGTTTCACAGATGATTTCCAGGGTGTTGTTATGGCGAAATTTGCTATCAACACACTTAAGAAGAAAAAAGGTCTCGTTCTTATCGAGAACACATCTGATTACTCAAAAGGTCTGGCAAAATCATTCACGGATGAGTTCTTAAAAATGGGCGGAAAGATGGCCTCTACAGAAGAGCTTACTTACGCTGCTAAAGATACAGATTTCCAGTCTCTCATGAGAAAAGTAAAACGTGCTAACCCTGATTTCATTTTCGTTCCAGGTTACTACGTCGAAGTGGGTCTGATCATTAAACAAGCTCGCGCTCTTGGCATCAACGTTCCATTCCTTGGCGGTGACGGCTGGGATTCTCCAAAACTTTTCGAGATCGCAGGCGCAGCTGTTAAAGGTTCATACATCTCTAATCACTTTGCTCCAGATGACAAAGATCCAGTTGTTCAAAACTTCGTAAAAGATTACAAAAAAGTTTACGGTGTTAATCCTGGTGGATTCGCAGCTCTTGGCTACGACGCTCTTGGAATCATGAACGCTGCTATTCAAAAAGCAAAATCAACAAAGCCAGCTGATATCAATGCTGCTCTAGTTGCGACAAAAGACTATCCAGGTGTTACTGGAAAAATCACTTTTGATGCTAACAGAAACCCAAAGAAAGCAGCTGTTGTTCTTGAAGCAAAAGAAACTGGTTTCGTATTTCATACAAAGGTTAATCCATAATTCATGAGCCAGAATTTCATTTATTTTCTCTGGGATTGTTTACAGTATTTTATCAATGGAATAGCTCAAGGGTCACTCTACGCAATGGTGGCCCTGGGTTATACCATGGTTTATGGAATCATCCGTCTGGTGAATTTCGCCCACGGTGAATTCCTGATGATCGGCGCGATGTGCGGCTTCTATGCCCTTCGCGCAAATCTTCCCATGCCCGCTGCGATTCTTGTAGCAATGCTCTCTTCGGGGCTTATTGCCATTATCGTGGAGAGAATGGTTTACCGCCCTATTCGTAAATCGGGACGCATCCCCGCGCTGATCACAGCGATCGGGACTTCACTTTTCTTTCAGTATTTTGGTCAATTGGTTTTTGGGGCAGATCCAAAAACAATTCCACCTTTCATTGAAGAAAAAATTTTCAACTTAGGTGAAATCAATGTTTCGAACGTTCAGATTGCTATTTTCTGTATTACTTTATTTGTTCTTCTTTTTCTTTTCTGGCTCACTCATTATACGAAAGTGGGCAAGGCCATGCGTGCTGTAAGTTACAATCTTCCGGCCGCAGAGCTCATGGGGATCAACACCAATAAAATTATTTCCTTCACTTTTTTCCTGGGCGCAGCTCTTGCTGGTCTTGGAGGAATGCTGATGGGCTACACCATGTCGGTTGAACCGATGATGGGAATGAACTTAGGAACCAAAGCGTTTGTCGCGGCAGTTGTCGGCGGCATCGGCATTATACCGGGAGCAGCTCTCGGAGGATTCATTATCGGAATTGCAGAAAACCTCGTCGCTGGACTTTATAAGTCGAGCTTAAGAGACGCCGTTTCCTTTTTTATTCTGATTCTCATTTTACTCGTGAAGCCTTCAGGCATTCTGGGAAAAAATATGAAGGAGAAAGTTTAGGATGGGTTATTATCACGGTATATTACTCCTCGTTGGCATTTTCATCACTCTTACGCTCTCATTAAATTTGATCAACGGATTCTGCGGCCAGTTTTCTTTAGGCCATGCAGGTTTCTGGGGCGCTGGAGCTTACGCCAGTGCGGTTTACAGCGTTTTCTATGCTCTTCCCTTGCCCGCACCAATTAACATGCTTATTGCCATTGCTGTAGGATTTATCGCTGCTGCCATTTGTGGACTCATCATCGGTATTCCTTGTCTTCGCCTTAGAGGTGATTATCTCGCCATCGCCACTTTAGGTTTTGGCGAAATCGTCCGCATCAGCATTATGAACACTGAAATGGTTGGGGGCCCGCGCGGCTTCATTAATATTCCTCACTGGGCCAATATCTGGTGGGTTTATGCTGTGGCCTTTGTCATTGCACTCTTCATGTTTAACTTGAAACGTTCGGCGTTTGGGCGCGCGATCATCTCCATTCGTGAAGATGAAATCGCTGCCGAAAACATGGGCGTCAATCTCTTTAACAGCAAACTTTTTTCTTTCACCATTGGTGCGGGAATCGCCGGCATTGCCGGTGCTCTCTTTGCGCATACTCAGCAGTTTTTACATCCATCCAATTTTAACTTCATGTGGTCAGTCATCATTCTGGTCATGGTGATTCTGGGCGGACAAGGATCTGTGACCGGCTCCATTATCGGTGCTGTCATTTTGACGATCGTTCCAGAGGCCCTTCGCTATGCCGGAGGCACTGTCGCTGAGTGGCGTATGACGATCTTCCCTGTTCTGCTCATCATTCTCATGATGGCAAAACCAGAAGGACTTTTTGGAGCTCATGAAATTTCTTTCAGAAAAAGGAGCGAAGGATGACTAATGCGCATTCACCTCTTTTAGCTTTAGAAAATGTTACAATGAAATTCGGCGGTCTCACGGCCGTAAACGATGTGTGCCTGAAAGTTTTTCCTCATGACCTCGTGGCCGTTATTGGTCCCAATGGAGCAGGCAAAACAACTTTGTTCAACACCATCACCGGCATTTATAATCCGACTACCGGATGCGTGAAATTCAGTGATCACGATTTAAAAAATACGAAATCGAGCGACATCACGGCACTTGGAATCGCTCGTACTTTTCAGAATATCAGGCTTTTTAAAAACCTTACTGTTCTCGATAATATCAAGCTCGCCAAGCATACGCGTATTCATTACGGTTTCTGGTCGGGCATTTTCCGTTCAAAAAAATTTAAAGAAGAAGAAAAGAAAATCGAAGTTGAATGCATCGAACTTTTAAAACTTTTTGGACTTGAATCTAAAAAAGATTTTTACGCTAAGAACCTCGCGTACGGTCAGCAGCGAAAATTGGAAATGGCGAGAGCTCTTGCCACAGAACCAAAGCTTCTTTTACTCGACGAGCCTGCGGCCGGAATGAATCCAACTGAAACCAAAGAACTCACAGAGCTTATTCACCTCATACGAGATAAATTTAATATTGCCATTATCCTTATTGAACACGACATGAAACTCGTCATGGAAATAGCTGAGAAGATTTTTGTTCTCGACTATGGAAATCTTATTGCTGAAGGTTCAGCAAAAGAAATTCAAAGCAATAAACGAGTGATCGAAGCTTACCTCGGCGCTGAGGTCAATCTATGAATACCATTTTAGAAATTAAAAATGTCGACGTTCACTACGGCGCCATTCACGCGGTAAAAAAAATTAATCTTGAACTTCATCAAGGTGAAATTGTGACTTTGCTTGGCTCAAATGGAGCAGGTAAAACGACAACTCTGCATACGATCTCGGGACTTCTCTCTCCATCAGGCGGAGAAATTCTTTTTAACGGCGCTCCCATTCACAAAATGCCAGCGCATAAAATCACAGCTCTTGGATTGGCCCAATCACCGGAAGGCCGTCAGGTTTTTGCCAATCTCACGATTAAAGAAAATCTGGAAATGGGGGCTTATCTTAGAAACGACAAGAAAGAAATTGAAGAGGATCTGCAATTTGTTTACAGACTTTTCCCAAAACTCAAAGAGCGTGAATCTCAACTGGCACAGACTTTGTCAGGCGGAGAGCAACAGATGCTCGCGATAGCACGCGCTTATATGTCAAAACCCACTCTCCTTTTATTAGACGAGCCTTCACTGGGAATTGC
>DAIQAU010000077.1:5581-8468 GCA_036781565.1 Bacteriovorax sp.
ATGACGAGCCTGACCATATTAGCTGAAAATTATGAGGAAATGAGCTGGATCAGGCCGGTAGGTTACAGTCTCGTTGCGCTCTTGTCATTTCAACTGATGAACACCGGGGCCCATTGGGCGTCGGATTTTCCTTTGGCAATTGGTATCGGACACATGGCGGGAAAAACCATTGCCCAAAACGGACGAACACCCGCACCTACAACAGACGCGTCTCAAGTCACGTTTGCTCCCCTTTTTTCTCCTTATGGAAGTTTAAACGGTGCTCAATTCGTGATGACTTTTTAATTTTCAAGCACTCTTAGATGCATTATGATGGAGCTTCTTATTTCCAAAGGAATTTTTGCATGACAATAACAACTCACTTATCATTGGATGAAGCGATTGCTTTTTTAAAAAAGTACGTGAAATTTTCTGAAGTTAAAAATCAAAAACACATCGATCTCTCATTGAGCCTTGCTGAAGACAGACCAGTGGCGCAGAAAGCTTTAATCAAGACAAGAACTGCGGTAGAAAAAGGTGAAATCACTGAAGATCAACTAAAAGAAAGACTAGGGTTAGATTAAAAGGAAAACATATGAGCCAGGCACTTAACGACGCTGTTCACTGGGCAGATTTAACAGCAGACAAACTGATCCGCCAGGAAGACAAAGAAACGTACACACTCGCTTCAGGGATCACTCCATCGGGCGTTGTTCACTTCGGAAATTTCCGCGAAGTAATGACGACGGAACTTGTGGCCCGTGGACTTAAAAAACGCGGAAAAAAAGTTCGCTTCATTTTCTCTTGGGATGATTACGATACATTTAGAAAAGTTCCCGCCAATCTTCCGAAGCAGGATGAACTTGCAAAATATTTATTTCAACCGATTGTAGACACTCCGGATCCTTTCGGCGAACACGAATCGTACGCTGCTCACCACGAGAAATCGTTTGAAGCGCAATTAAAAAAAATGGGAATCGAGCTCGAGCCGATTTACCAGTCAAAAAAATACCGCGCTGGTGTTTACAAAGATGCCATCAAAACAACGCTGCAGAAAAAACAAGTCATCGCAGACATTCTGAATAAATGGAGATCAACTCCGTTAGAAGACAACTGGTGGCCGCTGTCTGTTTACTGTGAAAAATGCAACAGAGATAAGACATCAGTTACTCATTACGACGGGGATCATACAATCACTTATGTGTGCGAATTCGAAGAATGTAAAAACCACTCAACTCTAGATCTGAACACAACTTCAAGAGTGAAGCTTCCATGGAGAATGGACTGGCCGATGAGATGGGCCTTTGAAAAAGTTGATTTCGAGCCAGGTGGAAAAGACCATTCATCTCAAGGCGGATCATTCACGACGGCAAAAGATATTGTCGCTCAGGTTTATGACTGGAAAGCGCCGATGTATCTTCAATACGACTTCGTGTCTATTAAAGGTATGGGCGGAAAAATGTCTTCTTCAAAAGGGAACCTCGTGACAGTTAACGACGTTCTCGACGTCTACGAGCCGGAAATGGTTCGCTGGATTTTTGCAAGTTACAAAACAAATATCGACTTCGGTCTTTCATTCGATCTCGACGTCATCAAAAACTACGAAGACTTCGATCGCATGGAGAGAATGGCCTATGGACTAGAGCCAGGTAATGAGAAAAAAGTTGCTATGGCCAAGAGAGTTTATGAACTTTCTCAAATTGGCGAGCATCCGGCGGAAATGCCTTTCCAACCGGCGTTCCGTCACCTTTGCAACGTTCTGCAGATCAACGATCTCGATGTGAACCGCGCGAGAAAATTCTACGATGCTGACATCAAGAATGACCGCGATGAAAGACGATTCAGAGAGCGCGCTCAAAGAGCTGCTTACTGGATTGAGAACTCTGCGCCTGAAGAATTTAAATTCTCATTGAACAAAGAAGCCGTGAAAGTAGATATGACTGAAAAGCAAACTCAGTTCTTAAACAACCTTCACGCTCATCTGAAAAACGAATGGAACAATATAAGCGACGATAAATCTCTTCATGAAAAAATGTATGAGATGATCAATGCGCTTGAACTTGAACCAATGGAAATCTTCACTCTTTTATACAAAAAACTTATCAGTCTTGAAAAAGGGCCAAAGCTTGCGGGCTTTATCCGCACCATCGGACAGGAACGAGTGCTGAAACTTCTGGTGCCATAAAGATTCCAATCAGAACCTCGCACACTTACTGCGTTAGAAAAAGTCTTACAAAGGGCCCCAAATGGGCCCTTTTTTACATGGTTCAAGATTTCTGAAATTGTCACTCTGAAGGAGTGCGAGTTACATGCAAGGTAGTTGATCATTTTTAAAGGGAGACATAAAAATGAAAAAAGCACTTTTTGCTTTTGCCATGCTTTTAGGAACAGCAACAGCATTTGCTGATTACTGTACTGTGGTCATTCGCGACCACTATGGATATGAATACGAATCTTTTACTCGCACCAGCTACACGGTAGATGCTGCTTGTAGTGATGCACGCTACGAATGTCAGCAAAGACTTTCAGAGCACCAATCGTATGGACGATACTACGATGCTCAATGCTCGATCAAAAGTACAAGCGTGAGCTTGCCGATTCCGCCAATTCCACCAGCGTATCCTTATCCAGACTACCCAAACCGCGTTCCTGATTATCCTAATTACCCACGCTATCCCGATTACCCTCGCTATCCGGATTATCCACGCTACCCTGATTACCCACGCTACCCGCGCGAACCAATGCCACCACGTTACCCTCGCGATCCATATCCGGCGCCGAGAGATCCGCGTGAACCACCAAGACATTATCCAGGGTCTGAACCAAGAAGACCTGGACCAAGATAGAACAAGCAATAAAACAGAATAAAAACCGATCATCATAAAGGGAGAGAGAATTTATGAAATCA
>DAIQAU010000077.1:8568-10725 GCA_036781565.1 Bacteriovorax sp.
GGCAGAATCGTTTTTATAAAGCGATTCCGAGAGTTCCCCTTTCAGAACTTGCAATAAAGTAAGTGCCTGCTCTAAATGGCCCTGGGCCTCTTTAGAAATCATTTCGACAAAAGGATGGATATCAACTGAATCAAGAAGGCCTGTGAGGTCTTCGCCTTTTTTGAAACGTTCCATCAAATCCGGGCGGGTCGAAAGAAGTTCGAAGACAACGGCGTTAACGATGCCGTTTTTCAAATCAAGTTCCTGGTCTTTAAGTGAATTGCCGGAATAATCGAGAGTATCGTCAATCAACTGGAAAGCAAGTCCCAGGTGAAGACCAAAATCGCGGCAGAGTTTTGCCACTTTTTCATTTTGTTTAGCAAAAAGAGCGGGCGCCACTGTACAGTAACTCATGACCGAAGAAGTTTTCTTCATAGCCACTTCGCGGATTAATTCGCGGGTGTAGTCACGGCTTCCAATGAGATCTAGTTGCAGCCACTCCCCTTCAGAGAGATCTTTAATGACCAGAGACATTTCTTTGACAAGATTGAGTTCATTGGTTGAACAAAGATCCACAATGACGCTTGAGAGAAGATAGTCACCTGCAAGTACAGCTTTTTTATTTGTAGCAAGAATATTTATCGATGGACTTCCTCGTCTCATCGTTGCGTTGTCAATGACATCGTCGTGTGACAGAGACGCCGCATGGACAAGCTCTGTAGCTCTGGCAAAAGGCGTGATAGACTCTAAATCAACTTTAAACAAATGGGCCGTCAGGAATGTGAGAAGCGGTCTGAGGCGCTTTCCACCCTTGAGAACTGTGCGCGTAAGAATCTCGTCGATTGCATTATGGGCGTTTACCGAACGAATTTTTAAGTCCAGATTTTTAGAGCGCTCAAGAATATGGGGTGGAAGTGAATCCAGAAAGTCTTTAATCATTTGGCGAAAAGTTAACAAATACAATCATTTTTGTAAATCCAATTCTTGCTAGGCACACTCTATTTAAGGTAAAAAGAATCACTAAAACTTAGACAATTTATTCCTCTAACCACTTGGTCGATAGCTATGAACAATGCAAACAATAATTCGCTTTCTGAGAGAAAAAAGGAATCTTATAAGATTTTCGATCAAATTGCCGGAACCTATGATCTTTTAAACCATACACTCTCATTGGGAATTGATATTTACTGGCGCAACAAGCTACTTAAACACCTTCCTAAAAAAGACTCAATCAACGCTCTTGATCTGGCCACGGGAACAGGCGACGTTCCGTTGACTTTAATCAAAGATGAACGCATCAAAAAAATAACAGGTTTAGATCTTTCTAAAGGCATGGTTGATATCGGCGTTCAAAAAGTAAAAAAGAAAAATCTCGATAAAAAAATCAATCTTATGATCGGCGATGCTGTCAATATTCCTGCCGCCGACAATTCATTTGATTTAACGACGATATCTTTTGGCATTAGAAATTTCTCTGATCCCCAAAAATCTTTGCATGATATTTACCGCGTTCTCAAAAAAGACGGACGCGTAATGATTATGGAATTTGCGATCCCAAGCAATTTCATCGTAAGAAATGTGTATTTCTTTTACTTCCGCCATCTGCTTCCAATGATCGGGAATATCGTTTCCAAGCATAAAGATGCTTACACATACTTAAATAAAACAGTTGAGCAGTTTCCTTACGGAAATGATTTTTTAAAGCTGATGGAAAATGCCGGCTTTAAAAATTTAAAATGTCAGTCGCTGACTTTTGGAATAGCGATGCTCTATATCGGAGATAAAGTCGAATAATGGAGACTGTGTCGCGATTTTTTCAGCAGGATTTGCCACGAATCCAGAATGAGCTGAAAAGGCATTCAGATCCCACAGGAAAACAGCCGTTTTTTTTTGAATTAGGCGAAGTAAACCTGGGCGATCTTCTCTCCTACGCTGCCTGCGAACGCGTTTTTTATTTTTCATCAAAAGATAAAAACTTTTCTATATTTGGTCTTGGCCTGGCGAAAAACCTGAGCGCTAAAGAAGTTTCGGGATTTCTTATTCAGTACCCGGACTGTTTTCTTACTACAGATCTGAGCTTTGAAGAAAATCCCAAAGAAGGTCAATACAATCTTCATGAGTGGACTTTTGTCTGCAAAGACAATCGCTGTTCTCTGGTTGTTTTTAAGAATGGCGAAA
>DAIQAU010000078.1:0-10393 GCA_036781565.1 Bacteriovorax sp.
ATCAGAAATTTCTGATCTTTTAAAGCATGAAAAGTTTCGAGAATACTTTTTAAAGACTGTGTTCCTGAAATGAGATTGACGCCCGTGCCTTGATTGCCCCTGACCATTTTTAAAACATATTTTTCACTTGGAGAGAGTGCGGCTATTTCAGTCCAATAGTTTTCATTGAGTAAACCGCGATAGAGAATTGAGGGGACAGTGGGAAGTTTGTGGCGTTTGAAGAAAAGCGCTTGCATATCCTTACTGCGAAAGTCGGAGAGAACTGAGAGCGGATTTGTTACTTTGAGTCCGCTGTCGGCAAAATGTCTCGCTACAGTCAGATCAAAATCATCGTATCTGGTTCCAGAAATACGGTGAAAATAGAGTCCTTTAAAGGCAGTAGTTGAGTGATGCTCTTTGAGTTCAAGCAAGCTCTCATATGGATTAAACCATTTAGCCTCCCATCTCAATTTTTTAGCTTCTGAAAGCAGTCTTTGCGTAGTGTAGAGGCCCTGAGATTCACTCGCGATAAGAATGTTTTTGTTGCTTTTTTTTGTCGTCATGAATGGGTCACCTTATGCTTGAAAACTTAGAAAATTAAAAGTTATAATATCTCAATATGAAAAGCCGATACACTAAATTAATCAACATACATTGGGTCATGCTGGCTCTTCTTGGTTTTACCATGAAGGGATATGCGGCCGATGGAACAAATAAAAACGTGCCTGCCATTTCAAATTTCTGCAGCAAGCTCGACGATCGTTTTAAAAAATACGGCTGGGAAAAATCAGATTGTGATTCTTACTCATGGCTGACATATCGTAATTCAGTTTTAGGCGATCCATTAACCTGGACTGTATTCGGCGATGCGAGTGATGAAGAAAAACCTTCTTTCAAACAAAAAGATGTTTCGATTATTATGTGCGGAGTTCATGGCGATGAAATTACGCCTATTAAATTCTGTTTTGATATTATGGAATATCTTCGCACTGCTTATGCCGACCCTAAATTTAAAGATGAGTTTGCCAACAAGATTGTTATCGTGGCCCCTCTGGTTAATCCGGATTCATTTTTTAAAGCAAAACCTTCTCGCGTCAATGCTCGTGGAGTGGACGTTAATAGAAATTTTCCGACTAAAGACTGGTCGAGAGATGCACGCAAGCTATGGATCTCGCACTTTAGAAAAGATAAAAGAAGAAACCCGGGTGTTACCGCCAGCAGTGAGCCGGAAGTTGTTTTCCAGATGAACCTGGTTAAGCGCTATGGCCCGGATAAAATCATTTCTGTGCATTCACCTCTGACAATGCTTGATTACGACGGACCGAATGCTGTAGTCGATGGTTTCATTGACGGCACTAAAGCGCATGAACTGCTCATTCAGATGAGTAAAGATGCTGCCGATTATAAAATCCAGAACTATCCTTTCTTTCCAGGCTCTTTAGGGAACTGGGCAGGGAAGGAAAGAGATATTCCAACTTATACACTTGAACTTCCAACTTCTGATCCTGCAAAGTCAGCGCAGTACTGGAAGCTTTTCAAAACCGCCATTCATAAGGCCATTGCTCACGATTTAAAAGATCCTAAAGTTGTTGAGAAAGCGGCTGCCGAAACTAAGCCTGAGGTCAAACCAGCCATTTCAACGACCGAAGAGTCGGATTCTCCTGAAGTTGCGAAGGCTTCTCCTCAGTTGATTAATTAGGTCGGCGAAATTAAAGCTCATTGCAAATTATTATTGGCACTAGATTCAAGTTTTTGAGTAAAACGGTCGATATGACTTCTGAGTAGTATTTTTATACCGCGAAGGAGTCACCCATGCTGGCCAGTTTTTCTGAATTTAAATTCTATCAGTCCTTCAGAATTCCTGTTGAGGAAGCTGATGATCTTCGATTTCTTGTTCAGATGGAAAGAAAAAGAGGCGAAGAATTTTATATTGATGATGCCAAGCTGATTGATATTTCATTAACGGGCTTTGGTTTTTCAACCAGTGAGCGAATTTCTGTGGGACAAGAACTCACCATATCGCTTCAATACAAAAAACATCATATGGATTTAACCGGTAAGGTTGTCCGTGCTTTTTCAAAAACACTCGATGACCAAAAAATCATTTACGGTGTTGAAATTGAAGAAGAGAAGGGAATTTCAAAATTCCTAGAACACTATATTATGGGTTTTTCTTCTGAACGTCTGAAAGATTGTCTGGTCGATTCCGCTATTAAAGAACGTTATACAAAAGCGACGGATGGGTTTGAAGTCTTTTCACTTCTGTTATCGCTCTTTAAAGACATTACTCATTTTGGTGATAAAGAAGGATTCATTGAATCGATGCTTGAAGAAGTCATCCGCATTCTGAATGCTCAAAGGGCGTCTTTGTTTCTCATCAATCCGGAAACCAATGAACTCGAAGCTGTATGTGCTTTGGGAATCAGAAAAGAACAATTGAAATTTGATTACCGCGTGGGGATTGCCGGCTCAGTGTTTACTACTGGGGTCGCGCTCAATATCGATACTGTTCATGACAGCACAAGATTCAACGAAGCGTTTGACAAAAAATTCGGCTTTGAAACCAAATCGATTATCTGTCATCCGATTCATAACCGCGAAGATAAAATTATTGGAGTTATCGAAGTTCTCAACAAAAGAAACGAAGATCGCTTCACGATTGAAGATGAAAAGACAATGAAAGTTCTTTCTCTCATTTTCTCTTCTGTGTTTTATAATTTTACTCCAATGTCGGACAAATCTACAATCAGAAGATTTTCTGGTCCATTCGACAGAAAGAATGCACTTATCGGAAAATGCCCGCATGTCGCTTCATTGAGAAGCACGATTATGAAGCTTAAAGACCTTGAAGCCCCAGTGTTGATCTACGGTGAAAAAGGTGTAGGTAAATCACTTTATTCAAAAATTCTTCACGTTGAAGGGCAAAGAGGACTTAAGGGCTTTGAAGTGATTCATTGTGAAGACAGAGATCACGAAACAATAGAAAAACAACTTTTTGGACCGAATGAAACTGATTGCAAGCTGATTGCATGCGCGGGAGGAACTGTTCACCTGCATGAGATCTGGGCGCTTTCAATGAAACAACAAAAGCAATTAATGAATGTTTTGAGAGATCGCCATATCCCGGATACAAAATTTAGTGTTGATGTCCGCATTGTTGCTACAACGACGAGAGATCTCGGAGTTCTTGTTGCCAACGGTGAATTCGATGCTGAACTTTATGAATATCTGGCAAAAGCGACAGTGTTCATGGAACCTCTCAGAAGAAGAGGAGACGACTTTGAGTTGCTCGTAGATTACTTCCTGAAAGTGGAATGTAAGAAGCAAGGTCTGTTGCTCAAATCATTTGCTCCTAAATTAATGGAGCGTTTGAAAAAATACGACTGGCCGGGAAATATCAAAGAATTAAAATTGGCCGTCGAGCGTGCAGTTCTTTATAATCCAAAGGCCCACGTTATTACGGACCTCGATATCCAGGATTCAGCTTCTCCGATTGTTGATATTTCAGAGAAGAAGAGAATGTTTGGAGATCTTCCATTCGTCAGCGATCACACGATTGCTTTAAAAGACAGACTGGCGCTGATTGAACGCGAGATGATTCACGCAGAAATCAGACGCAACAACGGAAATAAATCGAAGGCCGCAAAAGAAATGGGTATCAGCCGTGAAGCTCTTCGAAAAAAACTTTTAATGAGTACGGAAATTTTGAAATCGCTGAACCTCTCAGAGGATGAGCGCCAAAGATTCCAGAAAGAGGACGACGAGTTTTCCAGCGCTGCCTAAGTGGAGTTTGAGGAGTACTCGGGTTGAATTTTTTAACAACATTTTTATCCCATCTTAATTTTAAGGATCTGATCGATATTTTTATCGTGACGATCCTTATTTATCAGCTGCTCTTGATTGTTCGCGGAACAAAAGCGGCACAGATGATCGTGGGACTCGGTGTTTTGTTTGCTCTTTTCTGGCTCGGGATTACCTTCAAGCTTTATTCTCTCAACTGGGTTCTAGCGCACTTTTTTGATTCGTTTTTCATTATCGTTGTCGTTTTATTTCAAGATCAATTCAGAAATGCGCTCGCTTCAGTAGGGACGAGAAGAAATGTCTTCGCCGTTTTTAGCAAGGACGATCACGAATTCGAAATTGATGAAATGGTAGAGGCGTGCGGAGCTCTTTCGCGCGAAAAAATCGGTGCCCTCATTGTTCTGGAAAGAACTCATGGTCTTCTTAATTTTGTAAACACCGGAACCAGACTCGACTGCCGGATTCACTCGGATATTATTTACTCTATTTTTGAATCGAGTTCTTCTCTTCACGATGGCGCCATTATTATTCAAAATGGCAAGATTGCCGCTGCCGGATGTTTCCTGCCTCTCTCAAAAAACTTTGATATTGAACGACACCTTGGTACAAGACACCGGGCCGCTCTCGGATTAACTGAAGTCACAGATGCATTAGTTATTACAGTTTCAGAAGAAACTGGTAAAATAAATCTCTGTGTAGAAGGAACTTTTTATTACTGTAAATCGGAAAGAGAGCTTGGTCAGTATTTGCGACATATCTGGAGCAATGAAAATCTCGACAGTGGGCTTCGTCCGATCAAAACAAAAGACATGATTCGCTAAACCAAAAAAATGAAAAGAGAAACGGCCCAAAGACATACGCTCAAGATCATCGCGATATTTTTCGCGGTGTCGCTTTGGTTTTATGTTTTAAATTCTGAGCCTGTTCAAATTGAGCGCAAACTGGCCATCAACTATGTCACTCCCAAGGGGTACCTGATTGCCAATTTGCCGACTGCTGAAGTCACATTAAAACTGAAAGGTTCAAAGGCCTTCATCCAAAATATCTTTACCAATAAAGAAAAGCTCACGATTGACCTGAATCCCTATTTTGTTTCATCGGGGAAAAACTTTAAAGTGAAGTTTTACGGAAGCGATGTCAGTGTACCCTTTGGTGTGGAGATTCAGGATATCTCTCCTAAAGAGACTGCGATCCAGCTCGACCGAAGAGAATTGATGGAATTGCCGGTGAAAGTGCAATATATCGGCGACGCTCCAAAGGACCGAAGAATCCGGGAGATCTTGATTATTCCACAAAATGTCACCATTTCCGGGCCAGTTGAAATCTTAAAAACTGTGTCAAGAGTTGAAACGGCCCCGGTGAATATGGGGCTGTTTAACAAGGACGAAGGGTCTATCAACGTGGCGCTGATTGATCTCGACCCGCGTTTGAAAATTGAAGAGACGTCTAAAGTAAAAATTAAATATAGAACCGTTCCGCTGGCCTCTAAAAGAACCCAGGGACAAACGGTCAAATAGCGAGCAAGTTTTAACAAGAGTGATCTTGCCGATCGCCTAAGTTTTAGGCACATTGTTAAGCTTGATCGGAGGTAATTATGAGCGAAAGAAAATTATTCGGAACAGATGGAATCAGA
This sequence comes from Bacteriovorax sp., assembly GCA_036781565.1. Lineage (GTDB taxonomy): Bacteria > Bdellovibrionota > Bacteriovoracia > Bacteriovoracales > Bacteriovoracaceae > Bacteriovorax. The sequence goes on from DAIQAU010000078.1 coordinate 5,414, forward strand.
GGCAAGGCCAATGTTTATCCAATGACAGCAGAAGTTGCGACGGCGCTCGGTCGAGCAGTCACGCATTATTTCCAGTCAACAAATCCAACCAATACGAGACCGCTCATCATCGTCGGTAAAGACACACGACTTTCGTGTTACATGCTTGAGATGGCGTTTGCTTCAGGCGTCTGTTCGCAAGGTGGATCTGTTATTCTTACCGGGCCTCTTCCCACACCAGGAATTGCGTTTGTCACTCATTCAATGCGGGCCGATGCCGGCATTATGATCTCCGCTTCACATAATCCCTTTCAAGATAACGGTATTAAAATTTTTGATGCAAAAGGCTTCAAACTTCCTGACTCAGTTGAGCTTGAATTGGAAAGATTGATTTTAAATCCTGATCTGATGCCTGTGAAAACCGGATCGCAGTTGGGAAATGCTGAACGTTTGAAAGAAGTCTACGGAAGATATATTGTTCAGGTTAAATCGGCGCTGGGAAATGACTTTGATCTGGAAGGCATGCGCATCGTTCTCGATTGTGCCAACGGCGCCGGATACAAAGTTACTCCGATGATGTTTCAGGAATTAGGAGCAGAAGTTTTTCCTCTTGGTATCAGTCCTAACGGAGAAAACATCAATAAGAATGTAGGCTCTCTTCATCCAGAAGCGGCCCGTGCTGAAGTTTTAAAATACCGCGCTGATATCGGTGTTTGCATAGATGGAGACGGGGACCGCCTGAGCGTTATTGATCAGGAAGGAACGATTGTCGACGGAGATAAAATCATCGGGCTTTTTGCTAAGCTTTTACTGGCAAGAGGTGAGTTGAAAAAAGGCGATACCGTTGTCGGCACTGTTATGTCGAATCTTGGCCTTGAACTTTATCTGAAATCTTTAGGACTCAATTTTGTTCGCACTAAAGTAGGCGACCGATACATCATCGAATACATGCGCTCTAACGGGTGTATTCTTGGCGGAGAGCCTTCAGGACACGTCATCTTCAGTCGTCATTCGACGACGGGAGACGGAGCGCTTGGCGCCCTTAAAGTGATTGAGGCGATGAAGTATTTCAATATGCCTCTTAAGGATCTCGTTGCAGAAATTGAACTCTTCCCGCAGACTATTAAAAACGTCATGGTAAAGAATAAGCCGGCGATTGAATCCGTTCCGGGCATCCAGGCCGGAATTAAAATGGCAGAAGACAGATTGCATGGAAAAGGCCGAGTCCTCCTTCGTTATTCCGGAACAGAGCCTCTTCTTCGAGTAATGGTAGAAGGCAATGTCGCAGAGACAGTGGAAGAAGAGTGCAATAAATTAATTGATATTGTTGTTAAAGAAATTGGTTAAGGAGAGACTATGATTCCTCGTTTAGGAGTGAATATTGATCACGTCGCGACTTTGAGACAAGCGCGCGGAGAAGAATACCCCAGCGTTGTTGATGCTGCCCAGATTGCCCTTTCAAATGGAGCTGATCAAATCACCATTCACTTGCGCGAAGACAGACGCCACATTCAGGATTACGACGTCGAGGCCGTTCGTCTCGTCACCAAAAGATTCGGAAAACCTCTTAATCTTGAAATGGGAGTGAATCCGGAGATTGTTGAAATAGCCATTGCTTCAACTCCAGAATGGATTTGTCTCGTTCCTGAAAAAAGAGAAGAAAAAACAACCGAAGGCGGACTTGATCTACTTGATGATTCCAATTTCATCAGAGTTGAAGAAGCTGTTAAAAAATTAAAAGCCTCAATCAAAGATGTAAAAATCTCTTTGTTTCTTGAAGCAAAAATTGAAACGCTTGTGCGCGCCAAAGAACTTCCTATAGACGCTGTCGAAGTACATACCGGAGAATATGCAAAAGTTTTTGCTAATGGCGATGATGTCTCAAAATTTATAGAGCAGTATAAATCTGCCCGCGAATTTTTGATCAATCATAAAATTGCCTGCCACGCCGGTCACGGTCTGACAGATGAGTCTGTAAAGCCGCTTCTCGAAAGTAAAATTTTCGAAGAGTACAACATCGGCCACTGGATTATTTGTCATGCACTTTTTAATGGACTGTCATCTACAGTGAAGTCGCTTAAAAATACCTTTGAGTCTTTTCCGCTAAAATAAATGTTCTCCCTGGATAAATACAAATGAGTACAGTTCGTGCGTGGAAAAAAGTTTTAGAATCAGACCTCGCTAATATTGCGACGGAATTAAAGGAAGTCGTACAACCTCCATGCGTGATTATACTCGACGGGCCGGTCGGAGCAGGGAAGACAACTTTTACCCGCGCCTTTTTAGAAAAAGGCCAAACGGGAAGTCCGACTTACTCCATTATCAACGAAGTTGAAAATTGTGTTCATGCCGATCTCATGCGCATTGAAAAAAAAGAGGAACTGATCCATTTAGAAATTCCAATGTATCTTGATGAGAAAGATTATTTCTTAGTTGAGTGGGGAATGCCTTATCAGCATGAGCTTCAGAAAATAGTCGGCGATGAATGGAAGTTTTATCAATTAAAGATTGAGATCGTGAACGAGAAGACTCGCCATTTTTTTCTTAACAAAATTTAAAAAAGTGTTTTCGTAGGACCACATAATCGAAAATCCAGAGGGCAAAAAAAGCCTACAAAAATGTTTCGATCGCACTTTTTTTAGTCAACAAAAAGGCAATGAATCAAGTGACCTAATTTATCGGTTTTATTGAGGAATTTGGACTTTACGACGCCTAAGATTACCTTAATTTCAACATCTTACAGTATAAATATTCCATTTTGATGATTGACTTCGTCTGCACTTGATTGTCATACTATTCTTGGTAGAAATAATTCTGAAGGAATTTAGAATTAGTTTCGCGAGGGCGCAAGGATTAGCGACTTCCGATTAACTACAAAGTAGACGGCACACATTTTCTAAAGAATTTATCTAGACCAGGCCAGATCAATTGGATTTTTTATGGAGGAAGACCAATGAGACTTACATCAAAAGGACGTTACGCAGTTAGAGCAATGTTAGACCTTACTACTCATTCAAATGGGAATCCGGTAAGACTACAAGAAATCTCAACAAGACAAAACATCTCTCTTCACTACCTAGAGCAACTTTTCAGAAAGCTAAGAAATGGCCAAGCTGTTAAGTCAGTTAGAGGCCCAGGTGGTGGTTACGTATTAGCTAGAAACATGGACCAAATCACTATTAAAGACATTCTTGACTGTGTTGGTGAAAACATCAACCCAGCTCGCGATATCGTTGGGACAGAAGCAGAAGCAGCGAACTCACTAGAGTTCCACCTTTCTAAAAACTACTTCATGAACCTTGGTATCATCATGAAAGAATACCTTGCGACAACTTCACTAGGTGATCTAGTAAGAAAGTCAAAAGAAACAGAAGCAGAAGCTGGAATCGGTGGAAACACTGAAGCTCATGGCCAATCTGGTATTCTAACGTCTGCGATTAGAAATCCAATCGGAGAAATCAATCAGTAGTCGTTTTTATTTCGATTATAATGCAACCTCCCCGCTCTCTTTAAAAGTCGTCGACTTTTTAAGAAGCGGGGAGTTTTTATTTGGAAATCCCGCTTCTCTTCATCAGACTGGAAAAAAATCCCGAAAATTTATCAATGAAACAACTGAGTTTTTATATAAAACGTTTGGTCTCTCAAGCGAATTGTTTAATTTGGTTTATCACTCTGGCGCTTCTGAAGGAATCAATTCATTTTTTAAAGGTCGCGGCTTTAAACTTTTTCAGGAAAAGAAGAAGGGAGCTTTCTTCTTTTCTGCTGTTGATCATGCCTGTGTGATTTCACTCAAGGATGAGCTCGAAGTGCTTGGTCACGAAGTGACTTTTTTCTCCGTCGATAGAAACGGACAATTTAATAAAAGCGATCTCATCGCTCAAATGAAAAAGAAAAAATCAGAAGGGTTTGAACTTCTGATGAATTATACATACCTGAATAATGAAACGGGTGTGGTCTGGCCTCTTGCTGATGCCGTTTCAATTAAGAATGAAACGGGTGCCATTGTTCACGTCGATGCTGTCCAGTTGGTTGGCAAGGTTGAAAATTGGAATCATCTCTCGTCAGAACTGGAGAGCTACACTTTTTCCGGCCACAAGTTTGGGGCCATGAAAGGAGTCGGCTTTTCTTTCACTAAAAAAAATCTCGAGCTCTCGCCATTTATCGTAGGTGGAAATCAGCAGGGTGGGTTGAGAGCGGGAACGGAAAATGCCATCGGCATTTACTCAATCAAACTTGCTTTAACAGATATTGAAGAACATTTTTCATCTGACGAATTAAAGAAAGCAAAAATGCTGATTGAAAATGAAATTGCCTCGGCCATTTCTGGCCGTGGAGAAATTGTCGCAAAAAATGCACCTCACAGAAACCTCAATACCATTTTTATTATCCTTCACGGGCAGAAAGCAGAGCTCTTAAGCGCTCGTTTCGATATGCTTGGAGTGGATCTCTCGACAGGTTCAGCTTGTTCATCCGGTATCATTAAAGAAAACCGCATTCTCATGAATATGGGTTACAGTTTTGAAGATTCACGCTCTTCACTGAGATTTTCTTTTTCCCCGCTCATGAACTTAAATGAAGCTCCCGTCTATGCATCAAAGATCAAAAGTATTTTGGAAAAAATATGAATTGTGAATTAACCGAACACGGTCAATCACTTCTTCTGACGTTAAACCGGCCGGAAAAAGGCAACGCTTTCCATCTGGAGATGATTCTAGAGGTAACGGATCTCTTCAAAAAAATCAGTGCGGAAAACAAACATAAACTCATTTTTCTGGAAGGAAAGGGAAAACATTTTTGTACCGGAGCAGATTTAAAGTGGATGCAGTCAGCTTCAAGTATCACTGAAGAAGAAAACATTCAGCAAATGAACGATCTCATTACTATGTATAAAGTGATTTCCTCTTGTCCTTTGCCGATCATAACTTTTGTTCACGGTTGCGTTTATGGAGGAGGAATTGGACTTTGTTCTCTAAGTGATTATGTGATTGCAGATGAGAATAC
>DAIQAU010000079.1:0-10340 GCA_036781565.1 Bacteriovorax sp.
AGAGCAGGCTGATTATTAATCATGATTAAAGGAGATGTAAATGTTTCATTCAATTCTTCTGAAGCAATTTTAAAAGAGTAACTTTTTATTTCGCGTTCAAGAAGTTTCTTTGCAAGAAAGAGCGAATAGATGCTTTTTCCTGAGAGCTTCATCAAGCTTTTAAATTGCGGGAAGGACTTTCTAAGGTCATTGATTTCCATTGCGACATCGGCCGCGAATCCAAGTCCGCCGTTGGTCGCCATATAAGTTCCATTGATGCTGACCAGATCAATTTTCTTTTTCACATTCTGACGAATCGTCTGAGTGACTTTTTTAATATTTGCGCTTGAACCGAGAACACGCGCAAAATCATTGGCCGTTCCGCCAGGTAAAACGAGCAGGCTGACATCTGTGCCAGCGAGTTTTTGAATGATAGTATTGACTGTTCCGTCTCCACCGACAGAAAGGACTGCATCTACATTTTTTTCAATATCAGTATCAAGCTTTTCATAAAGCTCATCGAGACTTTCCGGACTCATAAATTCAACCTGGCTTCTAAAAAGCGCCTTGCTGATCTGTCCTTGCCAGTCATTGCTGCCATTGCTGGCCCGTTGGTTAAGATATACTGATATGTTTTGCATAGACCTATTCTAACAAGAATAGGGGCCAGAAGGGACCAAGTGTATTTTTTACAGAACACTCTCAGAGGCCGGTGGATTTTTAGACACCTTAATTTATGTTTAGCTCAAGGATTTCATATAAATGAGTCCAGAGTAAATGCATTTTGCGCCCGTAAGACTCGCTTTGGGCGCCCTCTTTTACCATTGCGGCCACCATTTTATGGACGCCTTCTTCTGCAATCCTGGTCAATGCAAGATACATCCCCCCGTTGGAAATTCCAGTTCCTCTATGCCCTTTATCGATGCCAATGGTTTTAATGACAATATATCCGTTTTCGACAAAGTTGATAAAAAATCCGACGCGCTCACCTTGTGGAGAGACAATGAAAAAAGAATGGGAATAATCATCTTTTTTCGCCTGGGCCGCATAGAGTGTTTTGAAGGCCGTAAAATCTATCGGAGTCGCAAGATAATTGTCTTTAAAAATAGAAACAGACAGGCGATGAAGATCAACCATGTCCTGCTCCGACAAATCACGGCCGAGAGTTTCAAATTTATATCCAAGAGAAATCGCCTTTTCGTACTCACTCTTTGAAAGATTAATGATGTTCTCGAGCTGATCATAGCCTTTTGATGAGAAAAGTTGATTCGTGCTAAATCCGGCCTGCTTCAGCAGATCAGAGTAGGCCAAAGGTCTGTCGGGTTCAAAACTGAAAGGCTCGCCTCCGTCGTTGTAGCTGAACAAACGATAAGGAAGCCAGGTTGAAAAATTCACCGGCCCGATGATAGATGTCGCACTTTCTTTTTTGCCCCACCCAAGAATAATGTTTTTAAATTCTTCCAGAATTTTTAGCGCCTTTTTATTCTGAAAATCAAAATCAAAAAGACCAAAATATAAAAGTCCGTCGTGCGGAGTTTTGCAGATCATTGACCTGAGAACAATTTTTCCGTCATCTTTGATAAGAAAAAAATCATGTTTTAAAGGATGAAGCTTGAAATACATCGCCTCAAGTTCAAAGGGAAGCATTTTTATATTCTGATTTCCTTTAAAAAGATCTCTTGGAAATTGAATGAATTCTTTAATGAACTCATTTTTATCAGCAGACTGAGAATAAAAACTACAATGTAAAGACATAAAAAATTCCTGAATATAAAAAGACCAGTAAGTTAACTGTAGCAACGAGTTCGACTACTTTAAATTTAACTTTGTCTTGTGACAAGGCCATCACAGACAGAATGAGCAACACTGGCGTTGTAAAGAAAATATACTGCTTTGTATTTTCTAAAAAAAGAAATCTGATGGACAAAAGATGAAGCAGGATAAGTGTTCCTGTTATGCGGAGAACTCCCATGAGGCCGTAGACATAGCGATAGGTTTTGAGAACAGGATGAGCTTCAGGATCAAGCTTGCGACAAACTTCATAACAGAAAAATGCAAAGAGAACTGAAAAAGAGTAAACCCAATCAAGCTTTGTAAAATGATAAGTCCCATCCACCCTGAAAGTGGAAATGCAAAAAAGACAAAGTGAAACAAGAATGAGCTGATGAGTAAAAGCATAAAGAATGGGTTTACTATTGAGCCACTCCCCGACGTAAAATTCTTTATACATAAGCCAAAGATGAATGACCACAATTGTGTAAATAAATGCGGAACACTTCATTCCAGAGACAAATAAAAAAGCATCAAACGCCAGCATAAGCCCTACGCCAACTCCAATGGCCGTATTAAATTGCGGCAGAGGAATGAGACCGCGCGGAAGAGGTCTTGTAGGATGCGCAAGAATATCTTTTTCATAATCTTTGTATTCATCCATCATCCGCAGAACAATAAAAAAGAGAAAGAATCCTATAAACGCAATGAGTGGAGAATGGGCCTTTGCCGGAGGTGCCAGAAAATAACCGGAAAAAACAGGTCCGCACGTGATTAGCAGGTAACTGACCAGTGGTGTTCGTTCCTTAAAAAATTGAATCCATTTTTCCATAGAGACTTCCCTATTTTATTTTTTTCAAAGTTGCTTTGCGATCAATACGTGCACGATGACGGTTATCGCGAATTATTTTTGTTTCAAAAACATTTTCAATTTCTGGAAGAGCGGTTTTTATTTCCTGAAGTCGACTGGAAAAATCTTCGCCGACTAACAGCAATCTGTTTTCAGAACGATGGATAAATGCGCGATCATGGCCCAATAGTTGATACAGCTTTTGTTCCATTAAAAAATCTGAGGCAAGAAGTTGAGAACGCCCCTGATACCACCATGAGTTTTCAGAATCGATTTCAATCCTGTCTCCCATAAAATGCCAGATGCGACCGTCGCTGTCTTTTCTTTTATTGAGTTCATTTTCACGTTGATTATTGAGATAAAAAGGACAGACATGCGGTCCTGTTACCCACAATCCATCATTCTTATTTTCAAATTGAATTTCAGGTATAGGTTGTCCCAGATAAAGAGAATGAAAAAAATTTCTTTCTTCTGATTTTTGCACAGAAATTTTTGCATCCACTGTACACACAGGTTCAACTTCACTTGATCCATAAACATGAACAAATTGAGTTTCCGGATAATGATGAAAAAGATCTTTAAAAAGTTGGTTTGGAGTGAGTGCGCCGCCGATATGAATATCTTTTAAGTGCGGCAGCGGTTTTTGCTTCAGAAGCATGGAAGCAAAGGCCGGGCCGGCCGTCATCGTTTCAATATTGTATTTTTTGGCGGCCTCTGCAAGAAGTTGAAAATTTTTTGAACTCCACTGCGAGGGGAAAAAAACAGTGGGCCTTCCCTGAGCAAGATTTAACAGCGTCCAATTGGCAAAAATACACAGGTCGCTTCCTTCAAATTTATCTGTTTCAAGAGATTTTCTTAAAACATTAAACTGCTCAACCAGATAGCCCTGCTCGCGGACCACACCCTTGGGCGTTCCGCTGGTCCCTGAAGTAAAAGTCACAATACCGGGGGTTTTAGGATCGACAGAAACCATTTTCAGCCCGTCGCTTTTTTCACTCAGCAATTGCGAAGGCCTCACCCATTCAGGAATGTCTCGTATTTCTTTGACTCTCATGCCCCAGAAGGTTCCAAGTACTCCGCTGACAAAAATTTTAGGTTTAACCAGACGAATCACTTCAGCAATCTTTGCAATGGGCATCCAGGGTTCAACCAGTACAATGGTTCCTCCAAGGCCCAAAATGGCAATCACCAGAGCATAAAGATCCACTGAAGGTTCAGTGGCAACTAGGACTGCATCGCCCGTCTGAAATTTTCTTTTTAAAAGAGCAGACTGTACACAACTAACCCTTTCTCTTAATTCAGAGAAAGTCCATTCGCGACCTTTTAAAGTCGCAAAGGCGATCTGATCTCGCCGCTCCAACGATCTGATAGAAAATAATTCGATACAATTCATGATTTTATTTATCGAAGGAAAAAGAAAAAACGTGAATTTACTTTGTTTCCGATAACATTACTCGGACATTTCCTTTTCTTTTTTAATTTTTAACAGTTGCCTGTTTCTACCGATAAGAATTCATTCATTAAACACAAGGCCCTATTAAGGATAGATGACATGACAGAATCACGTCTGCTCACGGTAACTTCACAGAGTACTTTTCACTTCGCTAAAAAAGAATCCGGAGGTAAAGGTTTTAATCTTTATTTACTCAAAAATAATGGAGTGAGTGTTCCTGATTTTTTAACTCTCACCCCTTCTTTCTTTGATGTCTTTAAAGACAAGACTCAAGTCGGAGTCTATATAGAAAATATTTTTCTTGATCAGCACTTATCACTGCTTGAAGTATCTGAAAAAATCAGATTGAAAATAATAGAAACTCCTTTCCCGGCCGAACTGGAAACAAGGTTAAAATCGATCTACGAAGAGTTCGGTAAAAAACTCATTTCTGTGCGCTCAAGTGCTCATGATGAAGACAGCGCTCTTCATTCCTTTGCAGGACAACTTTCAAGTTTCCTCTACCTCGCTGATTTTGAAAATGTTAAAATTTCGATTAAAGAATGCTGGGCCTCAGCTTATTCAGAGCGCTCTCTCCACTACAGAACCATCAATAAACTTGAACTAAAAAACATAAAGGTTTCAGTTGTACTACAGGAAATGATTGATCCGGATAAAAGCGGTGTCATTTTCACATGCAATCCGATCAACGGAAACAACGACCATCTTTTCATCAACTCTGTCTATGGTGTCGGCGAAGGATTAGTTTCGGGGCTTTTAGATGCGGATACTTTTGTCCTTTCAAAAACAGAAGGAAAATTGATTGAAAAAACTATTGTGGAAAAAAATCGCAAACTCATTCGCGATCATCAAAATCAAAAATGCCTTGAAGTAGATGTCCCTCTTGAGTTGCAATCCTGTGATTCATTATTAAATGAAGAACTGAAAAAAATGCAGACGGTTTCCGCACGCATTGAAACGTTTTACGGCAGACCACAGGATGTCGAATGGGCCTTAAAAGATGGTGAACTTTATATTCTCCAGGCAAGACCGGTAACAACGCCAACAGAAAACAGCAAAGGCCTGCTTTATATCTGGGACAATTCCAATATTGTTGAAAGTTACGGCGGAATCACGATGCCGCTCACTTTTGGGTTTGCTCATTATGTCTATCATGAAGTCTATATTCAGTTTTGCGAAGTTTTAAATGTGCCTCAAAAAAGCATAAAGGAAATGGATCGCTATCTGAACAATATGCTTGGACTTTTTTACGGCCGTGTTTATTACAATATATTGAACTGGTATAAGCTTGTTTCCATTCTTCCGGGCTATAAAAACAACCGCTCGTTTATGGAACAGATGATGGGAACAAATGAAGCTATTCAGGATGAAGTGGCAGACAGAGTAAGACCTTCGGACTTCCAGAATGGTTTTGGAGCAGTCATTCGCCAATTTATCACAGGAATGAAATTCTGGTATTTCCATCTCACGATTCAAAGTCTCGTTGATAAATTTCAAAAAGATTTTACTGTTGTTTACGACAAATTCAGAAAAATTGATTACAGCAGAATGAGTGCTGATAAAGTCTATGAGCAATTCCAGAAACTTGAAGATGAAATTTTGAGAAAATGGCACGCGCCGATCATCAACGACACTCTCTGCATGGTTCACTACGGGATTTTCAAAAAACTCACAACAAAATGGCTCTCTCACCTCGGAGACGCTTTCTATAATGATCTTTTGGCAGGTAACGGCAACCTTGAATCAGCAGAACCGACAAAAAGATTGATTGTTCTTTCGGGTGTTGTTTCAAAAAACCCGGAATTAAAAAAATTAATCCTGGAAACGCCGAATGAACATTGCCTAGAAGCTCTTAATCAATCCATCCATCAGGACTTTTACAAAATGGTTCTCGATTATATAGATCGCTATGGTTTCCGATGTATGAGTGAGATGAAACTCGAACAGAAGGATTTGCATCAAGAGCCTTCCCTCTTTTTCGTTTTTCTTAAAAACCTGATCAATTGTGGGCAAACTGATATTCATGAATATGAAGAAAGAGAAAAATCCATCAGAAGAAATGCAGAAGCTCTTCTGGAAAAAAATCTCAGCGGTCTGAAGAAAATTGTCTACAAGTGGTCTCTGAAACACGCCCGCAAGGCGGTTATGAACCGTGAGAATACGCGTTTTGCAAGAACAAGAATTTACGGAGTCGTGCGCTCCATGTTCTACGCTATCGGTGAAGATTTCGCTAAAACCAATATCATCGATAAAAAAGAAGATATCTTCTATCTTTCTTTCCAGGAACTAAAAGGTGCAATGGAAGGAACAAATGCTGTCATCAACCTCCGTCTTCTGATCGACGTAAGAAAAAAGGAATACGAACGCTACAAAGACATTGAACCTGCTCCACGTTTTATGACGAGAGGGCCTGTTTACTGGAATAACATTCACACTGAAAAAGAAGTTGAAGTTGTTTTCGACGAGAGCACACTTCTTCCGAACCAAATGAAAGGAACTCCTTGCTCTCCTGGAGAAGTCATCGGCATCATCAAAGTTATTATGGGACCTGAAGACGATATGACTCTAAACGGAGAAATTCTTGTCACTGACAGAACAGATCCGGGCTGGATTCCGCTTTATCCGTCACTCTCCGGTTTATTGGTTGAACGCGGCGGACTTCTTTCTCATTCGGCAATCGTCGCGCGGGAAATGGGCCTTCCGACAGTTGTCGGAGTCAAAGGTTTAACCAAGAAATTAAAAAGTGGTATGAAAGTAAAGATGAATGGCGAGACTGGATTAATCGAAATACTGGAATAAAAAAAGGCTTCTTGCGAAGCCTTTTTTTTTGATTTTAAAGTTTGAAAGCAATTGGTGATGGAAGCGGCATCACAAGTTCTTTTGGAACCTGGAAGTATCTTCGCTCCATTGATTTTTCATTTTCAGTCTTAGCAAGAATATCATTTTTTGACTGAGCAATGGCACGGGCCACATCATATGTTCTCGTCAATTCAGCGGCGCGGATAGCGCGATCGCGGTTGACAAGACCACCAGTTTTAACTTTGCCGATTAACCATGGTTTTACATCAACAGTTTCCATAATGATTCTTTTGATGTCTCTGAAACCTAATTTAGGGTTCACATCTTTTACCTTTGCTGCAATGTTGGCAACATAAGGAGCTGCTTGTGAAGTTCCGCTGACAGCGAGGTACCCGCCCATTGGAATTGTCGAAATGATGCCAACGCCTGGAGCTGCCACTTCAACGTTTTTAGCTCCGTAGCAAGAAAATGTCGCCAGGGCCTGATCGCCAAGAGTCGCTGCAACCGAAATTTTATTTTCGGCCTCAACGTTCGTAGGTGATGAAGGAACTTCATCGTTGTTTGATCCTTCATTACCTGCAGCAAAGACAAACAATGTATTCGGTGCTGCCGACAGAAATTTCTTTGTTTCCTGAAGGTTCACAGTAAAGAAATGATTTGTGTACGTTTTAAGTTCTTCTGCAGTTGGATCTTTTTTGAAAAAAGTTTTGTAGAGTTGGGAGATAACACCTGAGATAGCATCATATGAAGTCCCGAAAGATCCGTTCATAACGTCTGCTTTGGTCCCGTTGATGTATCCACCAATTTCTACATAAACTTTAGTCTGTTGTTGTGCAAGGGCCGTTAAAGCTGCCTTGAGTAGTGTTTCTTTGATTCCGCCTTTGTCGCTGGAAAGTGCTTGTTGCACAAGTTTCGACTCTTTGCCAGGAAGTTTAACTTCAGTTGGAATGAGTTTAATCCCTACTGCTTTGACGTCAGCAGAATTTTTAACTGCAATCCCTGTCACGTGAGTTCCGTGCATCCAGTTTCCAAAAATCTGAAGGTTTTTAATGAATGCTTCGTCTTTAAATTTTTCGCGTGCCCAGTCGCGCTCAGCTTGAGTGACTGTCCCGAGAAAAGATTTCAACTGAATATCGAAAAATTTATGAGCATCTTCAGTATTGGATGAAGCATATTTGTAATCGATAAGCATGCTGTTACTTTCAGCGAAGTTCCAACCATTGACATCATCAGGATAACCGTTTTTGTCTTCATCGCGGTCATTGCCGGCGATTTCAAGAGGGTTTACCCAAGCTTTGCTCACCAGATCCTGGTGTTTAAAATCATTTCCTGAATCGACAACCGCAAGAACCGAGGCCTGCGACGCCTGAACAGATAAAAATAAAAGTGCTGCAGTAGAAACTAGACGTTGATTAAATTTTGTCATCACTGACTCCTTAATTACCTATCAATGGTAGTTGTTAAATGATGACGGCGGAATGTATTTTGGTCTACATCAGAATTCTGACTAAAACTTACCTGTGCAATGCCCTGGCAAGAGTGAAAAAACAGGCAAAAAAAAAGCGCCTCAAAAAGAGGCGCTTTACAGGTCATTTATCTATAATTTTAAATTATTCAAGAACAGGTTTTTTAATCAACAAGCTCGGACGAACAGGCTTGAAATTCATGTTGAAATTAAGCTTCTTTCCGAGAGTGAACGACTTTTCTACAGGAACATCCGCAATAGTAACTTTCGCCATAGAGATCGCTTTATCAACCGTCATTGTTTTTGCAAGTTCAGCTGCTTTAAGCGCGCGAGGCTTATTTACAATACCAGATGTTTTTACTTTGCCTTTTAACCAGTTCTTCACATCGACTGTTCCAAGAACAATGTCTTTCAGATCGCGGGCCTTAAGGGCCGGATTAAGATCTTTCATCGCTGCGATGATGTTTGTTACATAAGGAGTGGCCTGGCTTGTTCCAGAAAGTGGAATGTAAGCTTGAGTTGGCGCCGTTGAAAGAATAGCGACACCTGGTGCTGCTACGTCAACTTTTGTTCCGCCGTAGTTAGAGAAAGAGGCCAGTTGTTTATAGCCAAGAGTTGCAGCGACAACAATTTTGTTATCCGCTTGGATATCTGCCGGGTAATCCGGGTAAAGATCGTTATTAGACTCATCATTTCCAGCAGCGATTGTGAAAAGAGTTTCTGGAGCTGCCGAGAACATTTTAGGACCTTCCTGAAGTAGGCGGTCAAAGTATGTTTTTACCAAGGCACCCAATTCTGCGTTCGTCGGTTCTCTTTTTACTTCATCGATAAATCCAGCTTTGATGAAATTAACAGCATCGCCAAAACCAATACCGAATGATTGGTTTACAACGTCTACTTTATGGAAATTCATAATGCCATGAAGACCAACCATTTGCTCAACTTGTTGATCAGCTGATTGAATCAGTTCTGCTTTGAATTCTTCAATTGTTTTCGCAGGCGTTGTATCCGCAGGCGGAGGTGTTTGTTGCTGCCCGTTTGTTTGAACTGGAGCAACAGGCTCTTCGTAAACAGTCGGGATAACTTTCATTGCCAGAATTTTTGCAGCATTGACGTTTTTAACTGAAATACCTGCACAGTGAGTTCCGTGGATATATCCGCCGATAAAGTTTACTTTGTTCATGAACACTTGATCAGTGCCATGGCCTCTAAGCCATTCCATTTCTTGTTGTGTAACTGTGCCAAGTTCAACTTTGCTGTAGTAATTGAAAAAAGTTTTTACGTCAGCAGTAATGAATGAATTGTATTTATTGTTATAAACTTTTGGTGAATTCTCGATGAAGTCCCAGCCGTTTGTATTTCCCGGAAGACCGTCGCCGTCTGCGTCTACTTTGCTTCCAAATTTTTCTTTTTTATTTAACCAAGCTTTTGTTGTCAGGTCTCTATGCGATAGATCTGTTCCTGAATCCATAACGCCAACAAGTGAAGCGTTTGCAGATGTAAGTTGTACAAGAGCTAGGATTGGTAATAAAATTTTCACAACATCTCCTTTTGAGTAGTGCCGGGAACCTAGCATTAATTGGATTTCTTGAATATAAAAATTTGAGCAATGCTCATTTTTTACTCACTTGTAACGATACTTGTAAGACATTGTCAGAACTGAAGGAAAAAGGACGAACCCCATGGTAGCAAAAAGGGTATTTATTACACGCTCGATACTTTCTGATGGCGCTCAATTGCTAAAGAAAAATGGTCTGGCCGTTCTAGAAAATTCCCACGATTCTCCCCTCTCACGAGAAGAACTTTTCCAGAAAGCAAAAGGTGCTGACGCACTAATCACGATGCTCTCTGATCAAATTGATGAAACATTTTTAAAAGAAAATACGCATCTTAAAATCATCGCCAATTACGCTGTCGGCTTCAATAATATTGATGTCGCTTGCGCCAGACGCCTGGGCATTTCAGTGACAAACACTCCTGATGTTCTGACTGAAGCGACGGCCGAAACAGCTCTTGGACTGATG
>DAIQAU010000080.1:0-3862 GCA_036781565.1 Bacteriovorax sp.
ATAGTTTATTTCTTTCTGAAGTTTCTTAATTTTTAAGAGCAGTCAGATCGATACACTCATTTTGATAAAGCCCGAAGCCAAATCTCAAGCGGGCTCCGCGATAATCTGTCCAGACATTGTGAGCGCGAAGTTCGTCGTGCAGCTTTTTTGTATGCTCCGGAGAAGGCATAGCAAAGGTAAGAAAATGACCATGGTGATTGTAGTCGACACTGAGAATATTTTTTTCTACAAGGAACGGATGATCAATTTCTAAAAGGTGATCGCGGAAATTTTTTTGCAATAGTTGAATATACTGATGAATTTTTTCAACAGTAATTCCTTCTGTTTTAAATAAAGTTAAGACAGCATGTAATCGATAAAGGGCAGAGTAATCCATTGTAGATCCAGCGAAACGCATTCCATCGGAGCTGTAGTTGACTTCACCTTTGTTGTTGGCAAGATCACCGAAGCCCGCAAACCACCCTGTGTTAAGAGGTCGGTGCTGCGAATTTTTTGGAACAGACATAAAGCAACAGCCTTCACCGCCCTGAGCGTATTTATAAGAACCGGCGAGATAAAAAACGCGCGATTCAATTTTCCCTAAGTCGGTCGGCATGGCCATAAAACCATGATAGCCATCAATGACAATCATCGTACTGGTGTTTTTAACGGCATCAATAATGGCATTCAGATTTTTAACAACCATGCCAGAATTAAAAAACACATGGCTAAAGAAAATCACATCATAATTTTGTGAATTGATTTTTTCGATAAAGCGTTTTTCAAAATCATCGAATGGAAGAGTCGCAATTTTATCAATAGCTATTAATTGTTCTTCTGCGAGGCGATTTGCCTGACGATCAAAGCTGTAAAACTCAGAGTCTGTTGTTAAGACGGAAATTTTTTTAGAAGGAGAAAAGCAACTAAAGAGTCTCGTTACAAATTCATGAGTGTTTGGAGCAAAAACAATCTGCTCAGGAGAAGAGAGCTTTAAAATATCTGCAATGAGTGCACGTGTTTCAGGAACTTTCTTTCCAAAGATGTAATTCCATTTATCATCGACATATTTTGCTGAATCATCCCAATAGTTCAACATCGCATCGCGAGTGATATCAGGCCAATAGTGATGACTATGACTGGCATAATGTTGAATGCCTGAGTTTTGCTCTAAAAATCTTTTATAATATTTTTTATACATAAAAATTCATTTGTTTTCTGACGTTGTCCGGAATAACAGGTAAGCGGGAGCGAGGGATTAAAAATGTAGAAAGATTGAAAAGATCAATAAAGACTCTATTATTGTCAGCTGCTCTTTTCAAATATTGATGACCAGAAGATCCACCAGTTCCAATTTTAGTTCCAAGCATTCTTTGGGCGAGTAGGGCGTGTCTATATCTCCACGTTGTAAAATTTTCGTCGATGTCCATCATTGAAGTGAGAACTTGAAAAGGCTGCGCCATCATTGGTTCATCACGATAGAGCATGATAAAGAGAGCATTCAAAATAGCTTTTTGAGAAAGTTTTCTTTGTTTGCTTTCAATCAGTTCATTGTGAGCTTTTTCATCAAACAAGCTTCTAAAAGTTGAACGAGTTACTTCGAGATTTTCCAGCTGGGCTTTTTTCTGAACATCACTCAAGCTTGCGCTGTTCTGCATGATAGTTGATTCATCATCACGCAAAATGGACTCAACGGCTTTTTGATATTCTTCCCAGAAATTAAAGTTTTTTATTTGAGTAAATGGAACTCGTTCCAGCCATTTCTCAACAAGTTTCAAAAGAGAAGGAGCAGCTTCAGGTTCACCGAGTTTTGTTTTATCTTTTTCACTTAATCGACCAAGGAAAAACTCACGATCAACATTCAATCTGTCGCCTGTTCCCAAACCCAGTTTAATTTCAATTTCACGAAATTGAACACTTTGAAAACCCGATGCAGGAATCAGCAAATCGCGGAATTCAAGAAAATCCATTGGAGTCATGGTTTCAAGGACGTCAAACTGCTGAATGAGCATTGGTTGGATTTTCTTTATGCGCGACAGTTTTTGAACAACGCCTGAAAGGGCCGATTCAGGAACATAATCCTGATTAAATATTTCCAGGATTGAATTAAGGTCGTGAAGGATTTGTTTAAACCAAAGTTCATACACTTGGTGAACAATTATGAACAACATTTCGTCGTGACATTCACCGTTAGTTTCATCTGCATATTTTTTGCTTAGAGGTTGCTGGCTGTCTAAAAGTTTAGAGAGCTGCAGATAATCACCATAATAAATCGGTCCCTTGTTCTTATGCACGAAAACCCCCTAAAAATAGACTTTGTAGAACACAAAATTATCCTCAATATCTGTATGACTTTGCAAGAAACATTTAGTATAAAAAAAGTCCTTTAACAGCCATTTTTAGAGCCAAAATATGCGAGTAAAAAATTTATCGCTTATCGCAGTTATCACAACATTTGTTCTGATTCTGTGGGGAGCGGTCGTACACAATACAGAATCAAGCTTGGCCTGCCCTGACTGGCCTCTTTGCTACAATCAATTTTTTCCAACAATGGAAGGATCAATCCTTATCGAACATGGTCACAGGTTGCTTGCAACACTCGTGGGACTTATGACGATTTTTCTCGTTATCTTTACTTCTAAAGAAAGAAAAGAATCATTGGAGAAAACGCATCTTTTTAAAATGAGTTGCTTTGCACTTTTTCTTGTTATTGCTCAGGGCGCTCTCGGTGGTATTACTGTCGTTTACAGATTGCCAACGATCGTTTCAACTTCACACTTAGGTCTATCGCTGATTTTCTTTTCCACTTTGATTTATATCAATCACAAATCAAAATCGAATGCCGAAAGATTTATTCACATTTCTGAAGAAACAAAGGCAAAGATCAAAAATTCCTGGAAGCCAATTACTCGTCACGGGATTTTACTCGCGCTAGCGATGCTGTTTTTACAAATTCTGCTAGGTGCGTTCATGCGTCACGCGGGCGCCGGTGCCGCTTGTGGATTGGGAGCGAGCAATTCACTTTTATGCCGCGATTTTGAATCACTTGCACTGACTGCCTGGCCACATATGCCGCAAGCTCAATTGCATATGATTCACCGTCTTTATGCCGTTGTGGTTTTTGTAGCCGTAGCTATTTTTTCAATCAGAACGAGTCACATTTTCAAAGCTGATAAAAAAATTAAGTGGGCCAGTTTGTCTCCTTTCATATTTATTTCTTTTCAAGTGTTCATTGGAATTATGACGATTGCTTTCAGCATGGCCGTTATTCCGACAACGCTTCACCTTGCGGGAGCAGCGTTGAGTCTTGGCTCACTATGGAAATTGAATCTCTATCTCAAAGACGCGGAAGATTCTTTTTTTCTAGGTAACCGACATTCATTTTTTTCTGACCTGGTGGATCTGACAAAACCGAGACTATCTTTGCTTGTTATGGTGACGGTAATGGTCGGAACTTTGATCGCGCCGGATAGAATCAATTTCTTCAAAGCCCTTTTTGCTTTTTTTCTGATCACTCTTGTCGTTATCGGCTCAGCAGCCCTCAATTGTTATCTTGAAAGAGACAGTGATGCGCTTATGATCAGAACAAGAGAGCGCCCTTTGCCATCAAAAAGAATGAAGCCTCGAACAGCTTTAATCTTTGGATTTGCACTGATCATTTTTGCTGTCCCAATGTTGGCGTTATCTATAAACATGGTGACAGGAACTCTTGCGCTCGTTGCGGCAATTCTTTATGTGTATGCCTATACACCGATGAAGAAAAAAAGTGCAACGGCCGTTTATGTTGGAGCAATTCCGGGCGCCATTCCCCCGGTTATGGGATGGACTGCCGTAACGGGAAGAATTGATATCATGGCGGTTGCTCTGTTTTTAATTCTGTTCATCT
>DAIQAU010000080.1:3962-5809 GCA_036781565.1 Bacteriovorax sp.
GTAACGGGAAGAATTGATATCATGGCGGTTGCTCTGTTTTTAATTCTGTTCATCTGGCAATTGCCGCATTTTTTGGCGATCTCTCTTTATCACGCTGATGATTACAATGCCGCTAACATAAAAGTTTACCCGAACCTTAAAAAGGGATTGCAGATAACTAAAATCGGGATTTTTGTATTCACACTGGCGCTGTTCTTCGTCTCTTTACTGCCATCTTTTTTCGCTCAGGCTAGTTTTATTTACACTCGGGCAGCTTTTGTTCTGAGTGGGGCTTTTTTAATTTATGCAGCCCGCGGATTTTTTCTCCGTCAAGATATGG
Organism: Bacteriovorax sp.; assembly: GCA_036781565.1. GTDB lineage: Bacteria > Bdellovibrionota > Bacteriovoracia > Bacteriovoracales > Bacteriovoracaceae > Bacteriovorax. The sequence goes on from DAIQAU010000080.1 coordinate 4,282, forward strand.
CAATGCAACGAGAGTGGGCGCGAAACTATTTCTATGGCTCACTTTTTTACCTGCCTCTCCTTCTGGCGGCACTCATCTTCTTTAAGTAAGTAGAACAATGCTCCTCGGGAGCATTTTTCTTAATAAGATAGCTGTAAAAAGTCATGTAGCTTTTTAAGAAATCCACCTACTTCCTTCTGGATAAATCCCGAATTTATGATTAATATTAGTTCGATAACTGATTTAACTTATAACTTTAACTTTGCCTTCAGGGATTGCTGAAATGAATCTTTACAGTCTTTACATGAAATTTTTCGTCATGAGCGCAAATGCTACTGAAATGAGTCTATGGGAGAGAATGAAACCACCTGTAGATATTTCTACGAACGGGCATTTGATCGATTCATTGTTTATTCTGACAACTAAACTGATTCTCTTCTTTTTCATTTTAGTTTGTATCGGATTATTCGGTTTCAGCTGGCTTTACCGTCACAAGAAACACCCAAAACCTCTTTACACTCACGGAACAAGCAAAAAACATGTAGCGATTGTTGCTGCAATCGGTGCTCTTGTTTTTATCGTAATCGATATGCAGATTACTGGTATTTCTAACCGTGACTACATGGAAGTTTACAACAACTGGCCAAAAGAATCAGAAGACATCGTTCGCGTTGAAGTTCTTGGACAGCAGTGGGCATGGAACTTCCGTTACGCTGGTAAAGATGGAATCTTCAACACTGAAGACGACATTGTGACTCTAAACGATCTACGCCTTCCAATTGGAAAGAAAATCGTTTTCCAGGTTTCTGCTAAAGACGTTATTCACTCATTCTCACTTCCAAACACAAGACAGAAAATCGATGCAATGCCAGGTCGTGTTCACAAAATGTGGGTTGAGCTGACTAAGCCAGGTGTTTACGATGTTGTATGCGCCCAGATCTGCGGTACTTTTCACTACAGAATGAAAGCAACAATGACTGTTTACACTCAGGAAGATTTCAATAAGTGGCAGGATGAAATGCAGAAGAGAACATCATTCGCTATGGAAAAAGAATCAGCTGACCTTTACTGGGGCTGGAAGTGGATTGCTAATAACTAAAAAAATCTTTTTAAAGATATAAGAGAGGATACTCATGGCATTTTTTGAACAACATATTCACGATGAGCCAAAAACATTTTTGTCGAAATATGTTTTCTCATTCGATCACAAAGTAATCGGTAAGCAGTTCCTGTGGTACGGAATTGCCTTCCTTGGTATCGGCGGTATGATGGCCCTTCTTATCAGATGGACCCTCGCTTTTCCAGGTGAACCATTTCCAGTTATCGGACAATTCCTGTTTCCACACACAAATGGTGTCGTTCCACCAGATACGTATGCAATGTTGTTTACACTTCACGGAACAATCATGATTTTCTACGCGATCACTCCGATTCTGATCGGTGCGTTCGGTAACTTCTGTATTCCGCTCATGATCGGTGCCCGCGATATGGTGTTCCCGACATTGAACATGCTTTCATTCTGGTTGGCATTTGTTTCAGCAATCCTTCT
>DAIQAU010000080.1:5909-10259 GCA_036781565.1 Bacteriovorax sp.
ATTTTCCTTCCGGTTCTTGGTGCTGGTCTTCTTCTTTTAACTTTTGACCGTGTTTTCGGGACAACTTTCTTCCTTGCTGGAGCAGCTGCTACATCAGGATCAGGTGACCCGGTTCTTTTCCAACACGTTTTCTGGATTTTCGGTCACCCGGAAGTTTACATCCTTATTCTTCCAGCTTGGGGAATTGTTTCTGACCTTCTTTCATTCTTTGCAAGAAAGCCAGCATTCGGCGCAAAAGCAACAGCTCTTGCAATGACTTCAATTACAATTTTATCGACACTGGTTTACGGTCACCACATGTATACGACTCAAATGAGTCCACTTCTGACTCAGTCATTCATGATGTTGACGATGACAATTTCGATTCCATCATCAGTTTTCTTTGCTAACTGGCTTGGAACAATCTGGAAAGGATCAATCAGATTTCAAACACCAATGCTTTTCTCTCTTGGTGTAGTTTTCGTTTTCGGTCTTGGCGGTCTGACTGGTCTTTACCTGGCAACTGTTTCAACTGACCTTTACCTTCACGATACTTACTTCGTCGTTGGTCACTTCCACTACACAATGGCTGCTTCGGTTCTTCTCGGAGGATTTGCAGCGACTTATTTCTGGTTCCCGAAAATGTTTGGCCGCATGATGAACGAGACAATTGGTAAAATCCACTTCTGGATTACAATGCTTGGTCTTAACGGTGTTTTCATGGGAATGATGATCGTAGGTTGGGCAGGTATGCACCGTCGTATCTACAACCCGTTTGTTTATGAATTCTTACAAAAATTGATTCCGATCAACACTTTCATTACTGTTTCAGCAATCACAATGGGTGCTGCTCAACTTTTCTTTGTCTACAACTTCATTTACTCAATGGTGAAGGGACCAAAAGCAGAACAAAACCCATGGGGTGTTGGTACGCTTGAATGGACAATTCCATCTCCAGCTCCACATTACAATTTCGCGGAAATTCCAGTTGTAAAATGTGGACCACACGAGCTTGGAAACCCTAACTTGAAAGGTGACAGAGATTTCCAATATCAAACAGAAGAATTAGTAGAGTGTAATTCATAATGACAGCGGCAGCAGTGAAGAAAACATTAAGTAAAAATGAGCAAGGTCAGGAGATCATCTCTTCGGTAGGGATGATTGTCGCGCTTGTTTCATTTGCCATGCTTTTTGCGACTTTAATGATGGGCTTTGCAATGTTCCGCCTGACAGCGCCAGTCTGGCCGCCTGCGGGAATGACCAAGCCATCTTTAGTTCTGCCAAGTCTCTCTACACTTTGCATTTTCCTTAGCTCTATTTGTTTTATGAAGTTTGAAAAAAATATCGATGACAAGCGCGGACTGATTGCCACAATTGTTCTCGGATTTTCTTTCATGCTCATCCAAACGTTGCTTTGGCATTCTTTGAAACTTCAGGGAATTTATGTATCGTCGGGAATTTTTCCTTCGATAATTTACGCTTTCACATGGATTCACGCTGCTCATATCATTGCAGCTCTGGTCATGTTGATTTGGCTCTATAGAAATGTACAAAAAGGTGCGACTCCAAAAACTCAGCTTCAGGCTGCGAATACAGGAAAGTTCTGGCATTTTTTAGGTATTGTTTGGTTCATCATGTTTGTGACTATTTTTGTTATATAAGAGGATAAATATGAAAGGTTTGAATCTCGTTTTGGCCATCGCTGCCCTTACTACTTTGGTTTCATGTAGTGAGAGCCATTTTAAAGAAGATAAAATCTTCGCGGGCGGAGTGTATGCATCAGCAAAAGCACTTAACGATGGTAAATCTACTTACGCTGAATACTGTATGCCATGTCACGGAGTCAACGGAGACGGTAACGGAACATCAGCTAAAGGTCTTCAAGTTCCACCAAGAAACTTTAAACTTGGCCAATACAAATTTGGTAATGTCGTTTCTGGTGAACTTCCACATGATGAAGATTTCTACAAAATTCTTAAAGAAGGTCTGACTGGAACAGCTATGCTTCCATGGAAAGAACTTTCAGATCAGCAAATGTTCAACCTTGTTCAATACATCAAAACGTTCTCCCCAGCTAAGTGGGAAGGCGCTGATAAAAAACTTGGCGACAAAATTGTTATTACGAAAGATCCATACGGTGATGCTCATAAAGAATCAGCAATTCAAAGAGGTAAAGAAGTTTACCACGTAGTTGCTCAATGCTGGACATGCCACAGAGCTTACGTAAGCCACGCTGAATTCAATGAAATGTCTCAAAAAATCAACAATAAGCCAGTGACTGAATTTGATCCTGAAATGTTTCACATTAAACTTCAGCCAAATGATTACGGTTATTCTTCATTGCCACCTGAATTCACATACGATGCAGTTCGCTCTGCTAAAACAGTTGAAGAACTTTATGTTCGTTTGAGTGCTGGTGTTGGTGGAACTGCAATGCCATCTTGGAAAGGAACTCTTCAAGATGACGAGATCTGGGCCGTTGCTCACTACGTAAAATACTTAATGGATATGAAAACAAATACAGCGACTAGAACTAAGCTTTTAGAAACCGCTCTTAAATAAGAAATATTATGACGATTGCAACAGGGTATTACAGAGACGATAACTTTTTCCAAAAGATGATGAGAAGCAGAGTCTTCTGGCTGTCTTTTTGGGTTTTGATGTTTTCTTATCCTGTTTACCGTTCAATCCATAGAATTCTTCCACCACCTTTGCCGGTTTACTACAAGGTTCCTGAATTCTCTCTTACAAATGAATTCAACAAACCATTTGGAACAAAAGATCTTCAGGGGAAATATTATATCGCCAACTTCATGTTCACTTCATGCCCGACAACTTGTCCTGCATTGATGGACAAAATGGATATCATCCAAAAAAGAATCCGCGGTTTGGGGACAAAAGCAGCGATTGTGACTTTCACGGTAGATCCAAAAAATGATACTCCGGAAGTTTTGTTTAAATATGCTCGTAAAAGACATACAAACCCATACGTCTGGAATTTTCTCACTGGTACAGAAGCTGATCTAAAAAAGATTGTCATCGATGGCTACAAAGTTCCGATGGGAAACAAAGAAGCTGTGACTAAGCAGCTAGATAATCAAAAAGTTACACTTTTCGACATCGTTCACACTGAAAAAGTCGTGTTGGTGGATGAGAAAGGACAAATTCGCGGCTACTACGGCACCGACAAAGTTGAAATGGATCGATTAATGATCGACATGGGGCTTTTGGTGAATAATAGCTTTTCTTACCCTAAAGCAGAAAAAAAGAAGGAGAATTAAAATATGGGCGGACACGGACACGAACACAAAAGTCACACAGTTGAATACGTAATTGTTTTTTTCGTTCTCGCATTTTTAACAGCGCTTGAACTTGCAATCCCTGGTTTGAACACAGAATACAAATACAAGGCCATCGGACTTGTCGGTCTTGCTCTTGGAAAAGCTTTTGTAGTTGCTTATTTTTATATGCACTTAAAAGAAGAAAAAGGCTGGCTGAAATTTATCGCAGCTATTCCCATTTCTGCAGGTCTTTTCGCTATCGTTATTATTCTTGAATCAATGTATCGCTAATTTTTTATAATCGCTGGGAGATTTCACTCTCTCAGCGAACTAAACTCGACGTCTTGCACTTATACTCTCTCCAGTTTTCCGCTTCAAAATGATCACCGCAAAGTTTTTTACTCAATCCACCTTTTTGAATTAATTTCGCCATCGTCAAAAAAGAGGGCGTTAAACTTTCCCGTATTTTTGCTACCACATTCATACCTTTTTTGGGATTACCCGCCTCGTAACCTTTGTCGCAAAGTTCTTTCATAAAAATTTCATCGACAGATTTTTTTTCAGAATAAATCCGATACAAACCTGCTAGATAACCTGTTCGATCTTCACCAACCGTACAATGAAAATACATCTTGTGATTATTTTTTTCTGCGTTTTCAATTTTTTTCAAAGCATCCATCGTCATTTCACAAACTGCCCTGAAGTCCGTTATGTCCTTCCATGGAAAATCATATTGAGAAATATTTTTATTAGGAACGCCTTTTAGTAAAAGGAGATCAATTTCTTTTTGAACTTCACCATTGGTATCAATTTTAAAAATAAGAAATTCGCTTACACCTAACGAAAGCAACTTATCGATATCAATTTCATTTCTTGGTGCCATCCCACGAATAATATTTTTAGTCACGAGATGTGAATTAGGAATGCCGGTTTCTTTATAGGTAGCAGGCATGTTTGAAACCATTCCCGCTTGAGAATTTGCAATGAAAAGAAGAGCAAAAAGAATTTTGAACATAAAAAAACCTCTCGTTAAGTTTCACCTTAAGCGAGAGGCGTTTTCATTGGAAGACTTTTGAAAATTTTATACTTA
>DAIQAU010000081.1:0-4428 GCA_036781565.1 Bacteriovorax sp.
TGTCTTTAAATTTTTCATACACAGCACGAGTGCTTTTGAGTAATTCCTCTCTTTCGAAAGTGTGAAAGAACTGAGTCTTGGGATTGCTGATGATTTGCTTGAAAGAATCAAGTTTCGATACATCTGCCTGAACACTCTCAGAGAATCGGAAATGAAGACTCATAAATCACCTCAGTGTGTTGTGTATTCTTTTTTCAAATTGCGGGCGATAACAACTCTCTGGATTTGATTCGTTCCTTCGACAATCTGAAGAACTTTAGCATCTCTCATGAATCGTTCTACCGGATACTCTTTTGTATAGCCGACACCGCCGAGAATCTGAACTGCATCTGTCGTAACTTTCATTGCAGTATCAGTCGCTTTTAATTTTGCCATACACGCAAGTTTTGCGTTTGGAGTTCCGTTGTCATAGTCGCGAGCTGACTGCATAACAAGAAGTCTTGAACACTCAATCTCTGTGGCCATATCGGCCATCATGAACTGCAAACCCTGAAATTCAAAAATGGGTTGTTTGAACTGCTGACGAGTCAGTGAGTATCTCACGGATTCATCGAGAGCTCTTTCTGCGCAACCGACAGCAATGGCTCCGATAGTAAATCTGCCTTTCTCTAAAGCGGCCATGGCAATTTTAAATCCTTCGCCTTCAGTGAGAAGTAAATTTTCTTCAGGAACAAAACAGTTGTGGAAAATGAGTTCTCTTGTCGGAGAAACTTTCCATCCCATTTTCTTTTCTTTTTTGCCATAGCTGAAACCAGGAGTTCCGTCGCGAACGATAAAAGCAGAAACACCTTTTCCGCCGTCTCCGCCGGTTCTTGCCATGACAATATAAGTTTTAGCAATTCCACCTGAGGTAATCCAGATTTTTGAACCGTTCAAAACGTAACCTGCGCGACCGTCAACGACAGTCTTCTTCGCAGTTGTCACGAGAGACGCGGCATCTGATCCTGCTCCGGATTCCGAAAGGCAGAAAGCGCCGATTTCCTGTCCGCTGGTTAAGGCCGGAAGATAAGTTTTTTTCTGAGTCTCATTTCCAAATTCATTAAGAATGGCCTGCACCATGCTCGAAACCGAAATGGTGACTGCGTAGGCAACAGATGATTTGGCAATTTCACAAAGAGCGATTGAAAAATCTTCATAAGAAAGTCCCATTCCGCCATAAGCTTCAGGGAGAGTCATTCCGGTGAAACCGAGTGAACCGAGTTCGTTGAAGATGTCCATGCGGAATTCTTCTGTCTCATCATCGTGTTCCATGTGTGGTTCAATTTTTTGAAGACGGTATTTTTCTAACTGGTTCTTTAATTCAATTTGTAATTCGTTCATTCTTTTAACACCTATTCAAGAGCCGCTTTACCCAGAAGGTTCTTGGCAATAATCATGATCATGACTTCGTTTGTTCCTGCGCCGATTTCGTTGAGCTTGTTGTCTCTCATCATGCGCTCAAGCGGGAATTCGCGTGAATAGCCGTAACCGCCGTGGAGTTGGATAGCATCTAGAGCAATTTTGGTGGCCATTTTTGGAAGCGCAAGTTTTACCATCGCTGCCATCGAAGGACCTCTTTCTCCCATGTCGTATTTTTTTGCTGTCGTGTACAGGAAACTTCTCATCATTTCAGTTTCAGTCGCCATTTCAGAAATCATCTTTTGAATCATCTGGAACGAGCCGATGTGTTTGCCGAATTGTTTTCTTTCGCCGGCGTATTTCACACATTGATCTACACAGGCCTGAGCAATACCGAGAGAGATACCAGCGATGGTAATTCTTTCAATATCGAGGTTTTTCATCATGTGATAAACAGAGTCGCCTTCTTTTCCAACAAGGGCAGAAGCGGGAACGCGTGCGTTTTCAAAAATCAATTCACCAGTTGGTGAAGATCTCATTCCCATTTTATGAATCGGTTTTCCAACAGAGAAACCCGGAGTTCCTTTTTCCACGATGAAAGTTGAAAGGTTTTTCTTTTCAGCTCCCGTTCTCGTGTAAACGTAAGCCACGTCCGCATACTGTGCGTTCGTGATCCACATTTTTGCTCCGTTAATTGTGTATGAACCGTCGCTGTTTTTGACAGCTTTTGTCTGAATGCCGACTGCATCTGAGCCGTATTCAGGTTCACTCATTCCCATACAGCCGATGTGTTCTCCGGTGATGAGCTTCGGAAGGTATTTTGCTTTTTGTTCAGCAGAACCGTTGTTTTGAATGTTGTTCACACAAAGTATTGAGTGAGCAAGATAGGAAAGAGTTGAACCAGCGCAAGCTGCTCCGAATTCTTCCATCACGAGAGTCGCTGCGACTGCCCCCATACCCGCTCCGCCGTATTCTGGATCTGCAGTGATTCCGAGTACACCGAGTTCGCCCATTTTTTTGAATGCGCTCAAGTTGAATGATTCATCGTGATCATGTTTTTCTGCAAATGGCGCTAATTCTTTACTAGCGAAATCTTTACAGAGTCTTTGAAGGTCTTTTTCTTCTTCGGTGAAAAACCACATTGCTTTACCGCCTTTTTGCAGATTATAATTTTTAAAAATTTAGTCCTGAATTTATAACAAATTTAGACAGACACTGTAAGACATGAGGTGTTAGTAGTGACCCTGACAACCCCGGTTCCACGAGACTTAGATACAGTTTTTCCAGGTGAGAATTGGTTTTTTTATTGGAAAACCTCCGCTTCTCTCTGGAGAACCAAGCTTCAGGAGTTTCCTGGAACAAGAATTATCATTCCCATCAACTGGTCGTTTCACTCTGAAACAGGGGATCAGTTCGATTTTGAAGAGCACAGACCGGAAACAAATTTAAAAAAATTGTACGAAATAGCCACTGAAGTAGGAAAACAAGTCGTTTTCTTCCTTCCGCTGACACCGGCGCCCTTTCTTCCCAATGGCGGCCTGCCGCATTTATTGGCAAGAGGACTGGCCCTAAACAACGAACAGATGGCCTACGGGATCATCGATGCCGATGAAAATTTAATAAAAATTTATTCTTTTTTTGATCCTCGCGTATTCGAGGCTTTTGATAAATTTGTCAAAAAACTAGGACAATACTTTGTGGCCAATAAGATTCCGGCCGATGTGTGGGGAATTCGCTGCGGGTATTTCAAAGACGGTCTGTTCAGAAGTTTTCTGGAAGATACATCAAAAACCTTTGAACAAGCTTTCACTCGTTTTCTTCAAGGGAAAAAAACGGAAGAACAAACTCTTTCTCCGATAGAAGAAAAGCAATACGCATTTGAATTCAATAAAACGGTTCAGGATCTCTACGCGACAAACGCGCGCGAGAATATCGGATCGAATTTTGAAGGAACTCTCGACGTCGCTTTTCTCGGCGCAAGCACTTCTAAATTCCTGAAGCGACTTTCGGGAACAATTTCCACTGTAGATTACACTTCCGAAATTTATGAATCTCTGGCCAAAGATATCATTCCTTCATCCGTTTTGATTTCTCACCGCCTGAAAAAAGGCGTTCTCTCGAGAGAGCTCAACGATCTTGTGGCGAATTCTTATCTTCCTTCGAGATTGTCGGCCAATTCAGCCTATGAATATGAAGACATCGCTGTCTTTTCACCGCTTTCTTTTTTCAAAGTTTACGAAAAAATTGATGGCGTCAGTTCAATGTTTCAAAGCTGGGAGCAGCTTCACCTCTGGAACTATTTACAGAAGAATTTCGGCTGGAGTTATAAAATTATATCCAACGATACGTTGAAACTTCACGAAAACAAGAACCCATATCAAGAGCATATTCATCTTTTCCACGGCCATGACGTGGATAGAACTCTTTTTAATTTTATCCTGAAAACATTCATGAACGGCGGCAGAGTCATTCTCAATCGATCAGGACTTTCAGAGGAATATACTAAAAGACTGGAAACATTCTTTCTGGAAAATTCCCTTAACGTGGAAAAGGTAAGCTTTAAAACTCAGATTCAAAACATCTCACTTGGAGAGGGAAGACTGGTTTTAATTGATGGTGATCAGTTCGGCGAAATGGCGGGAAGTGAATACGAAGAATTCTGGAAAAACATAGTCGAAACTTTCTCTCTGGTTCATGTGCCTATCCTGAACGTGGATGGCATTGATTACTATTGGAGAACAAGACCATCTTCGACCAACGAATTGAAGTTTGAAGAGATTAGAAGATTGTCACTCTACAATCCGACCAGCTATCGAAAAAAAATCCGCATGAATCTCAATAAGAATTTTGTCGTGTACAAAGTTCTGGATGAAATCAATGTCATTGTTCAGACGTACCCGAATGAACTTGAAGTTGAGCTTTCTCCTGAAGGCTCAGTCATTATCGACTTTGGAGTGTTCTCATGAAAGATATCGAATACATTGTAGGCGTCTACAATTACCTCAATGCTTTTCCGGAACTTCACAGCGATTCAGCTTACTATCTTCTTTATCTTCTGGATGAGAAGGGGATTCTGGACCGTTCAGTCGC
>DAIQAU010000081.1:4528-10249 GCA_036781565.1 Bacteriovorax sp.
ATTGTATTTTCTTCAGGGACAGATTGCTCAATTTGAGAGAGAGCTTTTTCCACTTTTACTTCTTCAATTGCTGGTTGTGATTCAGCTTTTACAGCGGCCATTTTCTTTTGAACGGCCTTTGGCTGAACATAGTTCGCCATGCCTTCAGATTTATAATAAAGAGTGAAGCCTGCATAAATCATGTTTGGATTTTTGATAAGTGGCTTATTGTTTTCCCAGATCCGCTTCCATTTTTTAGGAGTCTGATAAACATTGTTTGAAATGATGCCCAGGGTTTCACCGTTTTTAATCATGTAAGGAGTTCCTTCCGGATTCCATACAAATTCTTTTTCAGGAGCAGCATAGGCGATTTTCATCCCTGCGCGAAGAGCTGTTCTCTTCTCAAAGATATTGCTGTTCATTGCTTTTAACTGTTTCCACATTCCGATGTCACCGTAAATTTTAAAAGCGATTTGCATAAGCGTTTCGCCTTTTTGAACAGTGTAAGACATCTTGTGACCGGCATTTGGATTTTTTGTTTCAACAACAGGAGCTTCTTCTTTAATTTCCGGAATAGCTTCTTCAACTTTTACATTCTTTGCAGTTTCATCAGCTGCCACTTCTTTTGCAGTCGTCGCAGTTGTGTTGCCGGAAAATTCAGCTTCAAGAGATTTCAAATCATCCTGTACTTCTGTTTGAGGAGCAGCGTTCGCTGTATTAGAAGGAGCATCAGTTCCATTTTTCAAATCAGTTTCTTTTGCACCTTCATTCATTGAAGAAGCAAAAAGATCATCATGAGTATCTGGAGTGCTTGTCGTTTCAGCTGCTGATGTTTTTGAATCGGTAGGTTGTTCTGGTGTTTTCCATTTTTCAATTAATCCACATGACGAAAGGATTAAAGAAAGAAGAAGAACCTTCAAAATATTTTGTCTGCTCACGCAAAACTCCTTATAAGGCAAATGCATTTGTGTCCTGCTTCTAGGATACGAAACTTATGCTCATATAAGGAGTGAGAGGCAAACTTTTCCTATTCTCTTTTTGCGATTTTTTCGAATGGTGCTTTTAATGGTGAGTACTCAATAACCAGTTCGAGTGGTTTGTGATCAGATCCCTGATAAAAACCTTCAACTTTTGCTTCGAGAACGCGCAGGTCTTCTGTATAGAAAAAATGATCGAGCGGGCGACCGTTGAATCTCATGCGGTTGTCAGGAAAGAAGTTGGCTTCTTTCATTTTCATTTTCACGCAAAGATCTTTAAGAGTATTCAGGCGGTCGTCGTTCCAGGAATTGAAATCTCCGGCAAAAATCATCGGAGCAGGGATATTTTTAATAACTTCATAAATGCGTCCGATTTCTTTTTTGAATGAAGGGACATCGACGAAGTTGATCCCGTGAATGTTGACGACCGTGAGTTTTTTGTCTGTAGAACGAATCGGGTATTGAGTAATGAGTGTCACTTTTGGTGAATTGACTACCGGTTCAAGAGTCTGTGTTCGGATGAACTTTTCAGAGTCCGGCTGGACTTGAGTCGCAGTCGCTACACCCGTGCGGTAAAATTCTTTTCCCAGGAAAAAAGAAGTCGCCGTTGTGTAAATATTCAGAGGAAAGGCCGCGAACACTTTTTCCATGAAAGGATCGAGCTGCATTTCCTGGGCAATAATTAAATCTTTTTTATAGGCGAGGTCGGTGAAATCAGTCGCAAAAGTCCCATCTGTGCCTTTGTGTAAGTTCCAGACCAGAACGTTCATTCGCTTAGGTAAAGAGGGTTGGCTTGCCGTCCCCACAGTCATCAAGACTTCGTTATCTTTAGGAACGGGGTGGGCATAATTGAAAGCGGCCTCGGTAGACTGAACCGTGATACCCGTCGCAAGTATAACCGCGAGGGTTAAGTTCTTAGAAAGTTGAGATAGAGTTTTCATTCTTAAGCATCCTGTTTAAAAAAGGTCTATTTAAAATCGTACCGAACTGTTTTTGGTTTGTAAAAATTACTTTACGTCGCCATTACAAGCGAAGTTTGCTATAAATGCCCCTATGGAAAATTCATCTGACCAAACACCTATTTCGACTGCGAAGCAGCCAAGAAAAAAATCTCTTTATTCCTTCACCTTGAGTGAATTGCGCGACTATCTTGCCGAGCGCGGCTTTGCCAAGTTTGCGGCAGATCAAATCTACCAGTGGATGTACAAACTTCAGGAACGCGACATCAACAACTGGACCAATGTTTCAAAAAAAATCAAAGAAGATTTCATAACAAATCTCGATCTCGACCTTCCAAAAATTATCTGGAATGGCCTCTCAAAAGACGGGACAAGAAAATTTCTGGTGAAGATGCATGATGAGCAAACGGTTGAGGCCGTAGCAATTCCTGCACGAGACAGACTCACGCTTTGTATTTCTTCTCAAGTCGGGTGTGCGATCGGATGTACATTCTGTCACACCGGAACGATGGGATTAAAACGCCACCTTTTACCAGACGAAATCGTCGGGCAATTCATGGCGATTCAGTATTGGCTGAAGGATAATGCGAGTGAGGAAGAAAGACTGACAAACATCGTCTATATGGGACAAGGTGAGCCTCTCCACAATTACGATAACGTCCGCACGTCTGCCATAATTTTCATGGAAGACAAAGGGCTTGGACTTTCTCAAAGAAAAATCACTCTTTCAACATCAGGACTTGTTCCTCAAATTGAAAAAATGTGGGATTTTCCACCGGTCAATATTGCGATTTCACTTCACGCTGCTCACAACAATATCCGTACAGAGCTTATGCCTATTAACAAGGCTTACGATCTCGAAAGATTGTTTACAGCGATCCGCAAAGTGCCCCTTAAAGCTTATAGAAGAATTACGTACGAATACATTTTAATTGCTGACCTGAACGACCGTCCTGAAGATATTCAAGGCCTGGTCGATCTTCTTGAAAAAGACAAATCAAAGATCAATCTGATCCCGTACAACGATTTCCCTGGTTCGAAGTTCAAACGTCCGAGTAATTCGAAAGTTATCTGGTTTCAAGAAGAGCTTTTGAAAAGAGGGTATGTTTGCACGACAAGAACCACAAAGGGCCAGGACATCCTGGCCGCTTGCGGTCAATTAAAAAGCGAGTATGAAAAGCTTAATTTATGGGATCGAGCAGAGACCGAATTATCAAAGCGAATAGAATCGCTTAGTAATTAGGTTTTTCTGTTCCACCTTTTAAATAGCGCCACGGTTGAGGATCAGCCGATTCTGCTTTTTCCTCTTCCACTTTCTTTTTTTCTTTAGCAACAACTGATGAAGGTTCACGGTCTGTTTCTTCCGAAGCAATTCCGCGGTCTGCCTTCACAGCTCCTTCTACTTTGTAATCTTCGTTAAACTCAGGCGATTTATAGTCTGTGGCAAAGGCCCCAGAGCAAACACCCAGAGAGAGAGCGATGAGAGAGATTGTTTTAATTTTCATAATTTCACTCCTTACCCGATCCTATCGGTACTTTCACCTCATCGGCTTAATGATAAAATAACTTGAGTGTTCGGGTCAGGTTTTTAAAGATTGTTTACGGAAGCCCGTATTTTTGAGACTATAGAAAGGATTATTTTCTAAAGGTTATTTCAAAAAATGGAGTTTTTGTGACCTCTTCAAAAAATAGCAAGGCCTTATTCGGTGTCTTTGCGATGGTTTTCGTTTTTTTCGTGATCCTGGTTCTGTTTGCTACTTACACAATGAATGCGTTTAACGACACTTCAGAGTTGGAGCGAAAATCGAACCGCGCTCATATTGGAGTCATTGAAATCGAAGGCGTTATTATGGATGCCAAAGACACGATCGATCTTCTGCAAGCTGCTGAAGATGACAAACAAATTGAAGCCATTATTTTGAGAGTTAATTCTCCTGGTGGGGCTGTAGGGCCGACTCAGGAAATTTACGAAGAAATTCAGCGCATCGATAAAAAGAAACCAATTTTTGCTTCCTTCGGTGCTATTGCTGCCAGCGGTGGCTATTACGTTGGAGCGGCGACAAGAAAAATCTGGGCTAACCCGGGAACACTCACTGGTTCAATCGGCGTTATCATGGAATTCATGGATCTTTCAAAGCTATATGAATTTGCCAAAGTCGCTCCACAGACAGTGAAGGCCGGTCGCTATAAAGATGCAGGAAATCCTTCGCGTGCCTTAACGGTTGAAGAAAAAGATATGATGGATAAGCTGATTGCCGGAGTTCATCAGCAGTTTATCGGCGATATCATGAAAAGAAGATCTGATAAAATCAAAGGTGATATAAAAGAACTCGCTCAAGGACAAATCTTTTCAGGTGAAGGCGCTAAAGAAGCGGGACTCGTGGATGAAATGGGAAGCTTGTGGACAGCAGGCCGCGCGATTCACAAAGACCTCAAACTGAAAGATGAATTTGCTTTGAAATTTATGAAAAAGAAAAAAGTTTTAGGATTATTTGATCTCATGGGATCTCTTGAAGAGGGGATTTCAAAACTCAATATTAATAACCTTGTCCATAGCGATAAGGCACCTCTTCTTATGTTTAAATAATGGAAATATACTTAAGCTCTCTTTCTGCATTTCTGACAGAACATTTACTTGGTGTCGTCGCCACGCTGATTACGCTGGTGCTCGTTTACCATTATCTCATTGAGAAAGAGACGGGTGCAAAATTATCCAAGCGCTATCGGAATTCCATTTTCGAAGCGCAGTCAAAAATCTTTTTGAATGCTACCCAATACCTGATTTCCGGAAATAAAGATCTGGCGATTAAAGAATTTCTTTCTGCCGTTGATATCAACCGCGAAACGATTGAAACTTATTTTGCTCTCGGTGGATTATTTCGTTCAAATGGCGAAATTGAAAAAGCTATTTCTATTCACCGTTCACTCATCGCCAGAGAAAATATTTCTGAGTCTCACCGTTTGCGTGCACTTAAAGAACTTGCAGTGGATTTCGACAAGGGCGGTTTTGTTGATAAGGCCATTGAGACGTATAAAGACGTGTTGAAAATTAACCGCGACCAATATGAAGTCATTCAATCACTTTGCCGTATTTACGAAGACACTGAAGATTGGGATCAAGCGTATAATTACCGCATTATGCTTTCAAAAGTCGGACATCAGAATCAGGCCGAAACCATTTCACACATCCTGGTTCAAAAAGCGAAACAATATTTTGAAAAAGGTGAGTTCAAGAAATGTGAAGAGGATTTAGAAGATGCATTTCGTTTTGCTCCTTCTGTGTCCGCTAAAATACTCCGCTTGAAACTCTTTCTGGTAAGCGGGGATATGGAACAAGCCAAGTTCCTGTTGCTGGAAATTTTAAAAGAACATCCGATGTATGCTTCTTTTATTTTTGTTTCAATTGATGAAGATTTCAAAACCAGCAATGCAGAGTTAAAAGAAACCTACAAAGAGCGTCTGGAAATTTTAAGAAAATACTTTCTGGAAATGAATGATAAAGATCTGGTCAATTCTGCCTCAGTCGTTCTGTCTAAAGTTCGACTATTGAAAGAATCAGGTCTGACTCAGAGTGCTTTCGATCTTCTTAAAGAATGGATGGACAACAATAAACATTCTTCAGAAGTAATGAAAGTTGAATATATTAAATTATTGATTGAATTGCAGAAAAAAGATGAAGCTTTAGTTCAAACAAAAGGACTTCTGGAAAATCTGCATCAGACACTTGCAAAACACTATTGCCGCCAATGCGGTTATAACTCCGACAGTATTTTCTGGAGATGTCCACAGTGTCACGAATGGGAAAC
>DAIQAU010000082.1:0-10231 GCA_036781565.1 Bacteriovorax sp.
AGTGGATGAGAAATTTTTTCGAACTCTTCAGATCTTGTCGTCAGATCGGGATTGTCTGCTGCAATTGTTTTTCTACCGACCATCAGACAATCGTATTGCTGTCGCAAACGATGAACGTAGGCCCGCGCTTCCGGTCCGGTAATGTATTTGGACTCGCCGGTTTTAGTTGCGATTCTTCCGTCGAGAGTTTGGGCAAGTTTTAAGTGAACAAAGGGCGTTTTGGTTTTAATAAATTTAAAGAACGCTTCATTAAGAATTCGTCCCTGCTCTTCAAGAATGCCAGTGATCACATCAATATTGTGACTGCGAAGAAGCTCAATGCCTCCCCCATTCACGTGCGGATTCGGATCAATATTGGCAATCACCACCCGCGCGATTTTTTCAGAGGCGACCAGCGGAGCGCATGGAGGAGTTTGTTTATTGGTATGTGAACATGGTTCGAGATTGCAATAGAGAGTGCTGCCTTCAATATTTTCTCCACGCGCTTTTGCATCCAGGATCGCATTGACTTCAGCGTGAGCACTTCCGTATTTCTGATGAAAGCCTGTTCCGATGACACGGTCTTCTTTGACGAGAACCGCACCGACCAGTGGATTAGGACTCGTATGTCCCATTCCTTTGCGGGCCAGATCCAGGGCCATTTGCATGTAGGTCTCATGTTTCATGGCCACGAATCTAGCACTAATGCATGCGCTTTAAAATGCTTTTTCATTCATTAAACAACGAAGACTTAAGTTACCTTTTTGAAACCGCATCATAGGCGATTTTCTTACAGGAATTCTGACTTTGCCGGTGTCGAAAAGTCCCTGCTAACCCCTCGTAAAGTGTTCGCAAGGCCGTCCAAACTTTGATCAGAGGCAGTAGATAATTCAATGCCTCCCAGTCTCACGAAAATTTCTCAAGGACCCCGGTTAAACTGAACCAATGAAAGGATCAAAACTTTTCCGTATCATCAAAGCAGACCGTAATTATCTTTTAAAGTCGTATTTAAAAGATATGGCCCTGATGACGTTGCTGATCTTTTTTTTCATCACAACCAATACAGGTCTTCATCTTGAACTGAGTATTCCCTTTGCCTTTCTGATCATTCCCTTTGCTGTCATAAATGGATTGATCATTGCTTCTCTTTTGCACAACACTTCTCACAACAACATTCGCAATACTTTTTTAAATCGCGTGATTGGCGAATATTGCGGCTATTGGGTTTTGTACGGCTACACGAATTTTGTTCTCATTCATTTTCTTCATCACCAATACTCAGATGAAGAGCTTGATCCGGTGAATCCTCAAGGAATGAGCTTTATTGTTTTTTTGACTGCACCGATGCGATATATGATTAAGGTCGCTAAAAAATATCTCTTCATGATTCACGGAACTGGAAACGATTATCAGCAAATCATGAATGCCCAGACAATTGTGTTTCATCTCAATCTTCTTCTAAGACTCACGATCTGGTATCTGGTGCTGGGAAAAAGTCTGTTTCTTTTATTTTTTGTTCCGGGCTTTTTAAGTATCATCGCCATTTTTGCCCACATCAATTTTGTCTGTCACAAAGAAACTGAGACTGGTGTTGAAATTCAAAATTTAAATCACAATCTCTATTATCGAATCGCTAATTTTTTTACAATGGGCGGTTACTATCACAAAAATCATCATCTCAATATGCGATTATTTGATCCGCGCGAGCTGGAAAAATCACGCGCGTTTTCGAAGCTTCACATTCATGCCGTTAACAGGCTTTAAGCTGACAAAGGCTTCGGCTTCCGGAAGATCTTCCCCCACCAGAGAAACCTGAAATTCTCTGATGAAATGGCTGACAATGATCGACATTTCCACCATCGCAAAAAGTTCGGCAATACATCGCCTTGGTCCGCGAGAAAACGGAAGAAAGGCATAAGATTTTTCGGCGCCCTCTTCTTTAAAACGCTCAGGCTGAAAACTCAGTGAGTGTTTCCAGTTTTCTTCATTTCTTTGCATGACAAAAATGGGAATGACCACATTGGTATTTTTGGGAAGCTTGTGGTTGCCAAGGATAGTTTCCTCGCCTGTTTTTCGCGACAGCACCGGAAAGGCCGGATACAAGCGCATCGATTCAAGCATGACATTTTTTAAGAGTGGACACTTTTCCAGCAACTCCTGAGGAGGAGCGTCTATCGATTTTATCTCTTCAAAAAGTTTTTGCTGAATGTCCTGATGCTTGGCCAGCAAACCGATTATCCAGGTC
This sequence comes from Bacteriovorax sp., assembly GCA_036781565.1. Lineage (GTDB taxonomy): Bacteria > Bdellovibrionota > Bacteriovoracia > Bacteriovoracales > Bacteriovoracaceae > Bacteriovorax. Next base: position 2,225 of record DAIQAU010000082.1, read on the forward strand.
AGAGTATGCGCTGAGGTTTCGTGACCGGCAAGCAGAAGGGTCAAAACTTCATCACGCAATTCAGTATCCGAAAAAGAAAAATTGGTTTCTTCATCTTTTGCGTACACCAACTTGTGCAGAAGATTGGTCGCTTCGCTGGTTGGATTTTTTTTCGCTTCAGTAATCAAGCGCAGAACAATTTCATTAAGGTTATTAAAATGCCGGTTAAATTTTATATTGGTGAAAGTTGGGAGCCAGTATGGCAGAGGAAAAAACTGAAAAATTCTTTCGTAGGTAACGATTGAAGTAAAGTGAACAGCTTCATTCACTTTTTGCGCTTCATCAGGAGGAAGTTTTTTTCCCAAAATTGTCTGGCAGGCAATTTCAAACGTCAGCAGCTTCATGACTTCACAGATATCAATACTGGTTTCGTCACGAAGTTGGGATACTTTTTGTTTCGCCAGTTCATCGAAAACCGCCGTCATCTTCATCACTGATTTATTGTTAAATTCCTTAGCGAGGAGAGCACGGCTTTTTAGCCAGGATTCATAATTGTTATTCGTGGCCAGACCATTTCCGACAACCGCACGCAATTCTTCAATCTGTTCGCCTTTAATATAGCTGCGGTTGTTTTCAACCAGAACGCTTTTAATGAGCTCAGGCGAATATATAATCACTGAATTCATCGGCCAGGGAAAACTGGCAATCGCTCCGTATTCACGGTTCACTTTGGTAAAGGCGCCGAGAATATCACGCTGAAAAAAGCGGACGTAATCAAAATATTTTTTTCCTCTGGGTCCAGGAATGTGATTGAGATTAATAAAGCTAAGTGCTTTGGTAAAAGCGGATCTTTTATTTTGATTGGCCATTCTTCTATTGTAGTCTAAAATAAATTTATGAATACGATTGTTCGTCAAAAAATTTCAGTCAATGGAGTCGGCCTGAGTTATCTCGAGGCGGGGGCTGAGAATGAAAGAATGATTCTCTTTCTTCATGGTTTTCCCGAATCCAGTGCAAGCTGGACAAGTTATCTCGAGTATTTTTCAAAGGCAGACTACCATGTTCTTGCTCCCGACCAGCGGGGCTATAATGATAGTGAAAGTCCCTCGCGCATTTCGGATTATAAGCTGGACTCTCTCACTGCTGACATGGTCGCCTTCATCAATCATTTTCCCAAAAAAGAAGTTTATGTCGTCGCTCACGATTGGGGTGGAATTGTGGCCTGGGCTCTCGCCGCTTTTCATCCGCAACTTTTCTCTAAAATGATTATTCTGAATGCGCCTCATTGGCTTTGCTTCAAAAAGTCTTTGTTCTCGTCTGCTCAGTTTTTTAAGAGCTGGTATATTCTTATCTTCAGAATAAAACCTCTCGCGGAAAAACTACTGGCCTTGAGCGATTATGCTTTCTTTATTGATAGTTTAAAAAAGTCTTCGCGCTACAAACTTTCCGATGAGCTGCTAGCTTCTTATAAAAGATTCTGGCCCTCTAAAATGACATCCATGCTGAACTGGTATAGGGCGCTCGATCCTTTTGACAATTCCGGTTCCACTATCAAAATTAAAACGCCAATTCTTTTTTTACTGGGTGAAAAAGACCCTTTCATTGATTTAGCGACAGCAAAGAAAAGCGCTGAGTATTGTGAAAATTGTGATGTGGAGGTTATTCCAGGCGTGGCCCATTTCATTCAGCACGAAGCAAGGCCCAAACTTATCAGTTTGATTGAGGATCAATTTCAGACAGACAAAAAATCTCAGCTTCGCTGAACCAGATTTCTCCCAATTCATCGATCACTAAAATCATTCCCGTTTTCAAGGCTTGGGAAAATTCGTCATCATAACCAATCCCCTTTTCTCCTTCGAGAAACTGGCGGTACTCTTTAAAAATAATTTTGGCCTGAAGTGTGTGAGCATGTCTCTTCATCGCTTCTTTTAAAAAAGGACTTCGTTCCTCAGAAGATTGCTGCTTAAGAGAAAAATCAATCAGCGTTTTATAACGAACATTTTTTTTTGTCTTTAAATCGTGAAGGATAGATCCTGACAAATCCCAATCAAATTGAATTTTTTCTTTCTGAAAATAATGACCGCGCATTTTTTTATATAGATCATCGTTGAATTCATCGGGAGAAAAATGAAACAAAAGCGCTTTGCTTACTTGTTCAATAGTCAGATGAAAGGCGGGATTGTAAGCGCGAGGTTTAAGAGAATGACCAAAGAAAAAAAAGTCATAGATAGATTCGAGAGACAAATGTTCTGCGGTTTTTTTCAGACTGTTGGTCAGTCTCAAATCAAGCGCCTCATCACCTGTCCCCCAATCTTCATTTTTTGGAAAAAGAGAAAGATTCATCGCAATTTATTTTACGACTTTTAATTCAATGTTCAGATTTTTATTTCCCAATTCAGTTGAAGGAAATTTCGGATCCATTCCTTCAATCACACCTGGTCTCGACATCGCATCTCCAGTTGGTGCGTAACGAGCGATCACGTGAACCGGACCTTTAAATTCAGTTCCCGCCATCATCACATTTTTTGGAGTGATCACAAACGCCTGCGGAAATTTAGGATTCTCGATTTTCACAACTGCCAGAGGTGGTGTTCTGTCGTTTGGACCTGAATCTGGTCCAGCTTTTTTTGCAAAGACATAAAGCACTCCGCCTGGAACTATATTTTTTTCCAAACCTTTTGCCAAAGTGACAAGTCCACCGACTTTCGGATCATTGAAAGCAAATGCGGAAACAGAAAACAATAAAACAAAAATTGAGATAAAATTTTTCATGCGAACTCCTCTTTTTAGACTTTTCAATGATACACTGAACGGATGAAGAAAGAAAAGATTGGACTCATTGGAGTCGGTTTTCTGGGAAAACCACTCGCAGCAAAATTGACCAGCGAAGGTTACGACGTCGTCGGAACGACTTCCAGAGAATACGACCTGACAAAAGATGATGTGCCGGAAAACCTTAAACTTTGCGATATAGTCATTTACGACGTGCCGCCATTAGCAGATATAAATGCGGTTGACCGCTGTTTTAGTCAATTTTCTAAGGACCAGAGATTTATTTATATAAGTTCAACTAGCATCTTTGGCCCTAATGCTGGACCAATCGACGAAACCTTTCTTCCATCGGAAAATTCCCCCTATGCTCCGGTGGTTTTAAACCTGGAAAAGATTGCACGTTCCCATTTCAATAACCTCTGCTTGCTTCGCTTTGGCGGGCTTTATGGAAATACTGAAACCTCGCGAAGACATCCAGTTACTTTTCTTGCAGGCAAAAAAAATCTCAAAACGGGAAATGAATATTTGCATCTTGTTCATGTGGACGATTGCATCGAAGCCATTATGGCAGTCATCGAAGAAAATTTTTTCCCGGGAGAATTCAATCTCGTCAGTGATTTGAGAATAACCAAAAAAGAATACTATACGTTTATGGCGAAAAAGTTGAATCTCGAATTGCCTGAATACGATGACGTCGCCATCAATAATGCAACAAAGATTTCGAATGAAAAATCTAAAGAAGTTCTAGGTATAAATTACAAAAATCCTCTGGATTATATTTAATATTGTGAAAGCGAAACAAAAGCGAATTTCATTTTTTATTTGTCTTTATATAGCAGCTTTTGTTCTGGCCATTATCTTCAAATTTGAACACTATCCTTTTACCTGGGCGCACATGTTTTCACGGGCCTCGACCGAGAAAAATTCTTACTCTATTGCTCTACTCGATCTCGCGGAACTGGATAGAGGAATTGATGTTCATCACAAAGACGGAACCTCAAGTCGTCTGAATTATCGGGATTTAAATATTCCTCTAAGACTCGAATCTGTCGTCGACGGTTATTCCGGAATGTACCGTTTATTGATCGATCTGTGCGATGAAAGCGATCAAAACTTCAGTCTTTTCCCGACGACCTATCAACTCCATCGTAAATTCCGTCCGAGAAAGGTCGTCAAAACCATTCTTTACGGTTTAAACAAGACTATGGGTTATCATTCGGAAGATCCCAAGTTTATCGTAGGTCTCGGGGTACGCAGAGGCATGCTGAAATTTTATGACTTAGACAAAAAAATGCACTTTGAACAAACGGAAAAAACAGTTCCGCTTTCTTGTACGCATTTGTTCAAGAGACAACACAGGTATGAGCACTTTGAAAAACAATTTGATTAATTGGTTCTGGTCCAACCCCTGGAACGAAAATAATGAAAGCACAGAGCAGCTCATGCAACGTCTTGGGCTCTATCGCATTTTCGCATGTCTCACAGCTATCTGGGTCGCTTACATTCAGGACAAGCACGTTCTCACTCTCGATATTCATGGTAAATCTTTTTATTTTTACGACAGAGTCATGTGGTATTTTGATTTGCTCAACATCACTCACTCTTATCCTTTGTTTGATGTTATCAATCTTTACATCGCGATCTTCGCTTTTTTACTTGCGGCCGTTGGCTATCGGTTTCGCCTGAGTCTGGCGATTGGAATTCTTTCACTTTATTATATTCACGGTTCACGATCGGCCCTCATTGGCAACAATCACCACGTTCTGATCAGCTGGGGACACGTCTTACCTATTCTGTTCTTTTCACGAGCTGGGGAAGTCTTTTCTTTAAGCAAATACAAAAATAAAGAACCGATCGAGAAATGGGAAGCTATCTGGCCCATAAGAACTATTCAAATTGCACTGGTCATTTTTTATACTGCTGCAGGAATTGCCAAGTTCAGGGCCGCCGGTATGGGGTGGTTGGTAGATGGAAGCGCTATACAGAGAATTGTACTTTCGCGATGGCAAGCGGTAACACCAATGCACAATTTTGGAGTCTGGCTGGTTGGACAACCAACTCTCTGCTGGATGCTTTCAGCTGGAATCGTCGTTCTCGAAATGATTACGCCTTTAATGCTTTTTGTTCGCTGGAAATATTTTAATTATTTTATGGTGATCAGCTATACGCTGTTTCATCTCTTCACAAGATTGGTGGTCGGATTACCATTTCAATTCAATGCCGTTTTACTGCTGGTCTTTATAGATCACGCGCCTTTCATCTTTTCAGTTGTTGAAAAAATAAAAGGCGCACAATTGAAAGTTAAGCTTTACCTAAAATCTTAAGCCCACCTAGATAAGGCTGAAGTTTTGCGGGTACGCGGACAGTACCATCTTTTTGCTGATGATTTTCCAGAAACGGAACAAGAATTCTTGGAGTCGCAATTGCTGTGTTGTTAAGCGTGTGAACGAATTGAACCTTGTTGTCGTTGTCTCTGTATCTGACACCTGTACGTCTTGCTTGCCAGTCGCCCAGCGATGAACAAGAGTGAGTTTCGCGGTATTTCTGCTCAGAAGGTACCCACGCTTCAACATCGTACATGCGCACTTTACCTGCGCCCATATCTCCAGTACAACACTCAACGATTCTGTAAGGAAGCTCGAGGTCCTGAACAATTTCTTCCGATGTTTCAAGAAGCATCTTGTGCCATTTTTCTGATTCGGCAGGATCGTTTTTACAGATGATGTATTGTTCAACTTTCATGAACTGGTGAACGCGAATTAAACCGCGAACGTCTCGGCCATATGAACCCGCTTCTGAACGGAAACATGGCGAATAACCAGCGTAAAGAATCGGAAGTTCCGCTTCTTTTAAAATATCGCCAGCGTGAAGTGAGTTGATTTGAACTTCTGCTGTTCCTGCGAGATAAACATTTTGTTCAGGGATGAAGTACGCCTGATCTCTTCCGTTAGGAAAGTGACCCGTTCCATAAAGTGCTTCTTCTCTTGCGAAGGCCGGAACTGAAACAAGTGTAAACCCTTTGGCCATCAGTTTATCCATCGCCATTCTGTGCATAGCGAGTTCAACTAAAACCATTTCGTTGCGAAGTGAATAGGAACGAGATCCTGAAACTTTCGCGATCTTTTCAAAATCGGCCCAGCTGTTTTTTTCCAGAATCTGAACGTGATCAAGTGGAGTGAAATCAAACTTTGGAAGCTCGCCGAATTTTTTAATTTCAACGTTGTCATTGTCATCTTTTCCGATCGGCGCTTTTGGTGAAGGAATTTGAGGAACGAGATACATCATGTCTCGGAGTTTCAATTCCAGTTCATCCGTTTTTGGCTTAATGGCCTTGGCCTTTTCATCCAGGGATTTTGACTCGGCAATCAAAGTCGGTCTTTCTTCAGCAGAAGCCTTGGGAATCTTCGCTGTTATTGCATTCTTTTGTGTCAAAAGATTTTGTTCTTCAGTTTTAAGCCCTACCATTTCTTTATCAATAGAAAGTAGCGCATCAATATCCAGATTAATGTTCTTAAGCTGGCAGGCCTTTTTTACGATGTCAGAATTTTCTCTGATGAATTTAATATCAAGCATGGCATTCCCTTGTTAAGATAGACCCTTCCTATTTTGCCTCAAACGGCAGTATTTTGACAGAAGAAATTAATAGTGGAAAAGGATCAGCATGGCACGTTGTAAGTTTTGTAATAAAGAAATTACCTGGATGAAAGAAGGCGGAAGAAACCGTCCGATTGATGCTGACGGTGGAATTCATTCTTGTGACGAAATGAAAAACTCCATGAAGACAATTAAATCGATCCCTGCTGCAGATATCGATCCTGAACTTCTCAAGCAGTACGAAACTGCTATCAATAATAAAGCTCAGAAAAAATAAAATTTCTATAGTGTCATCGGTGCAGTGATTTCTTCGAATGAAGGAACATTGCGGGAAATAAATTCGGCCTGTCTGATAGGACATCCCGAAATTTCGCAAGATTCACAGAAGGCCCGTCGGCATGGATCATGGTGAATGTGAAGTTCACCGTCTACCGGATAATCCTGGATAACTGCTTTTTCAAAACGCTCGCTGAAGTCATGTGCTTCGAGAACTGTCCAGAACTCAGGAATAACCATATGGCAATCGATATGGTGATAAGAACCGCTGCGGATAACTCGCGTAAAGTGGATTTGAATGACGCCAGGACGGTAATGTTTTTCAAAAAGTTTCGCCAGCATTTCCAGCGTGTCGACATCGTGAGCATCGACCAGAATATAACCGGAACGAATGAGAATTTTTCCGCCAGCATAAACGAGCATACAACCAAAAATCGCAGCGACTAAAGGGTCAATCCAGCTTAATCCAGTGTATTTCACAAGTAAAAGTCCCGCGAGAACTCCCACGCTGGTCAGCGTATCAGTCATGAGATGGATACCACTTGATTTCAAGGCTTCAGAATAAAGTCGCTTCCCTCTTGCGTGAAGAAAGAATCCCAGTACGCCGTTTACAATACCGGCCCCAACAACAACAGCAAGACCAACATCGACTTCCTCAACTTTCGCTCCATGAGCGAAAACCTGCACCGACTGAATAACGATAAGAATGCCCGCAAGAAGAATCGCACCGCCTTCAAATGTCGAGGCCATGCTTTCGATTTTGCCGTGACCGTAAGGATGATCTTCATCGGCCGGTTTGTTGGCCACAATAATAACGATCACTGTAATAATCGCTGCGACTACGTTGACAATACTTTCCAGAGCGTCCGAAAAAATCGATTGAGAATTCGTCACGTGATAAGCGTAAAACTTAAACGCGAGAAGAATAATCCCGAATGTTAAGGAAAGTATTGAAGCGAGTTTGCGATCGCGGTTCGCTTTGTCTAAAGTCTGCTGATATTGTGCATGATCAATGGCCATAAAAAATTATAACGTTCTTCGCAGACGAAGTGAACTTAAAACAACCGAGACACTCGACAATCCCATCGCAAGACTCGCCCACATCGGAGTCAAAGAAATATTGAGCCACGGCTGCAGTGCTCCCGCCGCAAGTGGAATACATAGCAAATTGTAAAAGAAGGAAAGAAACAAATTCTGCTTGATAATGCTCATGGTGCGTTTGGAAAGAACGAAAAAATCGGCCACACAATCAATTTTACCTTCTAAAATGCTGACATCGGCTGCCTCAATGGCCACATCTGAACCACTGGCCATCGCCATGGAAAGATCTGCACTCGTTAAAGCGGGCGCATCGTTGATTCCATCCCCGATCATCGCTACTTTTTT
>DAIQAU010000083.1:0-2594 GCA_036781565.1 Bacteriovorax sp.
GCTCTTTCAATTGCACAAAAAATTTATGAAAAGCTTCTGGATAAAAACTACACGACATTTTTGACAAGAAGTTTTGACCGCACGGTTTCTCTTCCAGAACGGGCCGCCATTGCAGAAAAAACGAAAGCGGATCTTTTTATCTCCATTCACATTAACTCCAGTCCAACCGGTCCCGCTTCAGGATTTGAAACTTACTATCTCGGGAACGCTGATGACTGGGCGATTAAGAAAGTGGAAAAAGCTGAAAACGTTCAGACGAAAGGTGATGAATTTGTCGTTCAGCAAATCCTTGTCGATCTCGTCATTGATCAGACTGTGAATACTTCTAAACCGCTTGCGCAAAATATTCATTCCGAAATCAAATCATCAGTGGGGCGCAAATACGGTATTCACAGCCGAGGAATCAAGCCCGGCATGTTTTATGTTCTCGCTCTTTCAAAACGTCCAGGCGTACTTCTTGAAGTCGGTTTTATTTCTACTCAGAAAGAAAGAGTGCGAATGATGAATCCACAATTTCAGGATGATTATGCAAAGGCCGTGGTGAAGGGAATTGAATCTTTTATCAAGTCTCAGCAAACTCAAAAGCCGCGCATTCATGCGAAGACAAAAAAAAAGCGCCGGGGATAACCGGCGCTCATATTTAAAAATTTCTTTTTAACTTACTGACAAGAAGGTGCTGCGAAAGAAGTATAGATCGGATAGTCCGACGTGTACGGATTCGTTGTACTTCTTTGTGACACAATCACTGTGTTTTGAGCTGAAGCAATCAAACCGTAGCCACATGGCTTCGCTGTATTGATATAAATTCCGTAAGGAGCCTGGAAGTTTACAAGAGCGCGGTCATTTGAAACAAGCGCTGGATAATTTACGTAAGCATTTGGTACTTCACAGAATGAAAGTGTAACGTTGTAACCAACAACTGCTCCGCCATTTGTGACTTTCGTTAAAAACATCAAGTCTCTAAAGGCACTCACACCAACATACATATCACTGATTGTTCCGTTATTCATAAAACCCGGTTGCCAGTTACCACCGATGGCCGTTCCAGTGAATGTCCCTTGAACATAAAAGCTCACATCATTCAAAAGTCTTGAGCGACCTGGAAGACAAGAGATTGTGCTCTTAATACTGTTGTATTGTGTGACGATGGTATTTCCCGCTGATCCGCTGAATACCGGATTGTTCACACTGAATGGTGATGCACCGTAAGCGTTAGTGTTAATCTTGTTCTCTTTCTTTCCACAAGAGCCCAGAAGCAATAGGGCAGTCATCATGATCGGAAGAGTCTTTTTCATTGGCAATTTCATCTCATTTCTCCACGAGAGGATTTATGTCTAAAGACCTGTTCGGGTAATTTATCGATTTACTTTAATACTTTTGAAGAAGTGGCTTATTTTTATCGGATATATAAAGAATTTTCAGGATTTAGACGATAGTTAAGTTATGAGTACATTCAAATTGCTTAAAGAATATTACGAAAACGATGAATTTATGTTTAAGCTTTCAACAGGGCTTAAATTCGTCTGCATCTCTCTTGCTTTCACCTTGTCTGTACTACTGTTTACTTATCTACTTTTGAAGATCAATTTACTTTTCTTTGTGGCCAACGGTTACCCCGGGGCCACTGAATTTCAGGACGCTTTTATCGATTTTGTTTATTCATCTTTATACGATGAGATTCCTTATCTGATTCTTGCCATTATCTTTATCTTTCTTTTAGGTTTTTACCTCTCCGGCATTTTGATCAGACCTTTTAAAGTCATCAGCCGTTATTGCGAAGAAAGAATGGAAGACAGAGAACATTACTATACGCCGGATTATTTATCTGACCTTAAATTACTGACTTCCTTTTCCGTTTTCTTTTTTTCAAAAATTGATGAAGCAAAAGCAAAAGGGGAGCTGGGAAAAGTAGACGTTCCAAATGATTTTACACGCATTCACAAACCTGTTTTCGAGAAGAATTTTTTTGTAAATTATCTCTTTATCATTATGATCTTCGCACTGCTTGCTTCTGTGGGAATTTTTGCGGCCAACAATGCCATTCGTGAACAGATCTATGATCTTTCCAGAAAGTTTCTGTCGTCGGGCCATCTTATGGGTCACAAGCAGGACATCCGTTACTTCATTGAAGAGCAATTCAATGTTGCGGATATTGCCGTCTATTTCTTCATTTGCATGCACATTCTTGTCTATTGTTTTATGGGCGTTCACCTTTATGGAAAAGTTTCCAGTCCAGCGTTCGCCGTTTTTGCAACAATGCGATCGTTCCTTAAGGGTAACTATCACAATCGCGTCCACCTCATCGGGTATTCCTACCTGAGAGACGACACCCGAAAGATCAATAAATACCTCGATTACATTCAGAAAAATCTGACAAAGAATTCCTGATTGATTTAATCTGTCTTAAAAAGCTAGAAAAAATTATAAAATTTGAGAAAATGAGAGAGCTAAAACTCGCAGAAATTCCCAACACAAGGATGGATAATGAAATTTGCAAAACTACTTGTTGTCTTTTTGAGTGCCGCTTTATTCGCAAGCTGTACATCAGATGAGAAACTAAAAGAACAGATGACGAAAATTCTACAAGAGAACCC
>DAIQAU010000083.1:2694-3750 GCA_036781565.1 Bacteriovorax sp.
TTTTCAAAAACCAAAGAAAACTTAAAAACGGTGAAGCTTTCCTTCAAGCAACAGCAAAACAAGTTGGCGCTGATATGGCGAGACTTAAGAAAGACTTAAACTCTGACGCTGTTACAAAAAGAATCGAAGAAGATCAAAAAGAAGCTGCTAACTTCGGCATGCAAGGAACTCCAGGTTTCCTTCTTAACGGTGTTCCTGTAAGAGGCGCTTACCCAACTGAATACTTTGTTCAACTTGTTGACGAACTTCAGAAACGTGGAAAGCTTAAACTTTAAGCTTTAGACAAATTTGTCATTTTTTAAATTGCCATTATAATGGATAAAAAGAGGTCACTTCATGTGGCCTCTTTTTTTTATTTCCAGGATAAGGGGAAAAAATGGATAGTTCACTCTACACAAACTTAGGCATGAGAAAAAACAGAACGTTTCAAGAGAAGCGCCCTGAAGACAATCTCACTCTGAAGGATTTCATTGAACACAAATTCACTCTTCATAATGAAGATGAATTAAAGAAAACATTTTCCCGCGAATTAAAAGGCATTTTGCAAAAAGATAACCTTTTCGATTTAATTACTGCCTTTTTTGAACTCGAAACAGATTTAGCTGCAGCTGTCGACAGCGTCGATTTCGAAGTGAACCTCAATTTCGACGAATTTTACAAAAATCTTTCGCCAGTCCTAATGCGTTCTCTTCTCGAAAACTCCAATCGCCCTGACAATGCGGCCCAGATTTTAAAATCCATCACAGAAAGCCTCCGTATTGCCATCGAAGAAGAACTCTATCAATTAGAAGATTCAAAATTCTAGGAATGATTCATGAACCGCAAAGAATTAGTCGAAACTCTTTTAAAAGACAGTGATCTTTCCAACATGACTAAGAAACAAGCGGATCATTTCATCGAAGTCATGCTCGACACAATCATGCGTACCGTAAAGAAGGGTGAAGATGTCACTTTGGTAGGCTTCGGAACATTTTTAAAAAATAAAAAGAAAGCGCGCCTGGGTGTCAATCCCGCCACAAAACGCAGAATCAAAATCAAATCTCGAGTCGTTCCTAA
>DAIQAU010000083.1:3850-9552 GCA_036781565.1 Bacteriovorax sp.
TATCCATTAGAACCATTCACAGCGAACCTTGCTCCAGGAGATGGACCAAGAAGATTCATTCGTATTTCTCTTGTTCTTAAATTTAATAAAGAAGCAAAGAAAGAAGAAGTGGATGCAAGAAAACCACAAATCAGCGATACGATCATCAGTATGCTGAATGCAAAAAAGCCTGAAGAACTTTTGAAAAAAGAAGGCAAGGATTACTTGAAAGAAGAATTGAAATCATCAATCAATAGTTTTCTGGTTGATGGTCAGGTTGTAGATATTTACTACGTTGGTTTTCAAATCAACTAGTTTGTTAGCAGAGACAGAGACGTCGACAGTAGGTTAACGTTTCATAGCTTTATGAATCCCAGGAGGGGAAGATTATGGCGCAGGTTTTAAGTCAAGATGAAGTAGATGCACTATTAAACGCAGTCAACGACGGTGGTGGTGACTCGTTTTCCGGCGGCGGTGATTCAGGCGGAAGTGCAGGTGGTGGAGACGATGCTGATGAGAATATTCAGACGTATGACCTCACCAACCAAGATAGAGTTATCCGCGGTAGAATGCCTATCCTCGAGATTATCTATGAAAGATTCATCAGAAGCTTTCGTGTATCTCTCTCAAACTCACTCAGAAAAATTTCGACTATTTCAATTATTTCAACCGACCTTTTAAAGTTTGGTGAATTCGTTAACACACTTCCGATTCCATCGTGTATGTGTATCATGCGCTTTAACGAACTAAGAGGCCCGGCCCTCCTCGTATTTGAATCAAAACTAGCTTACGCCATCATCGATTCTTATTTCGGCGGAACTGACAGACCATTCACGAAGATTGAAGGAAAAGAATTCACGATGATCGAATTATCGTTCATGAGAAAGATCATGGACATGGCGATCAACGATCTTGAAGAAGCGTGGGCACCAGTTCACCGTATCGATGCTCAGTATTTAAGAACGGAAATTAACCCGCAATTCGTAGGGGTTGTTCCTCCATCTGACGTTATTATCGCAACAACTCTTGAAGTTGAATTTGAATCAGCTTCAGGAACAATCATGATTGTTGTTCCGTACTCAACAATCGAACCAATTAAGCAAAAACTTTCATCAAGCTTCCAGACCGACAACGAAATGGCGGATTCGATCTGGACACAGGCGATGAACGAGCACATCAAGAACACAAAAGCGACAGTTGTCGTGAGACTTGGTGAGGCAGAAATGACATTGGGTGATCTTCTTACGCTTGAGCCGGGAGATATTATCCCGCTTAACCAGGATGCTTCGGGGGAAGTCACTGTGGCGGTTGAAGGTGTTGAAAAAATGAAATGCTTAATGGGCACATATAAAGGCAATCGCGCCGTTCAGATTACAAAAGTGAACACGCCGATTACTTACGATGAACAAGAAGAAGAATAAACAAACTGAATAAGAACTAAAATTTAAAATTGCGATAGATAGGGGAGAAGGAATGAATAAAGTGAATGTAGAAAGAATGGCGGATGAAGTAAAAGCGGGAGATGACTCCCTCAATAAACTGAAAGTCCAGAACCTGGATTTCATTCTGGATATTCCACTAAAAGTTTCAGTTGAGCTGGGAAGAACTCAGATCATCGTGAAAGATTTACTACAACTCGGTCAAGGTTCGGTTCTTGAACTTGATAAGCTTGCCGGTGAGCCGCTTGAGATTCTTGTAAATGGCAAGCTGGTTGCAAAAGGTGAAGTTGTCGTTGTTAACGAAAAATTTGGTATTCGTCTAACAGATATTATTTCTCCAATCGAAAGAATCGAGACTTTGAAGTAAAAGGAGTTACACTGTGAAAAAATTAGCCGTTGTTGCGTTCGCCTTTACTGCATTAACAGCCTTTGCTGATGATGTGAATGTCAAAGCCCTCGAACTTAAAAATGCTGGTTCTGAAAATCGTCTTTCGATTAAATTGGCGGGAAATCTGAATGATAATCCGCAAATTTCAGTAAAAGATAAAACACTTACAGTAACGATTCCAAGCGCACACGTTGCGGGAAAAATCCAAAGAACAATCAGTGGCGCAGTTCTGACTGCTTCACAAGCGGATAGAGATACTGTCAGCGTAAAAGCGACTCTTCCATACTCTCTCACTGGAAAAGAATCACTGGTCAATATCACATTGAAAGATGGCTCTGTGGACGTAAGTTTTCCAAGAGGAGCTGCAGCTCCAGCTGTGACAACTACGAAAGCAGGACGTGCTCCGGCCATCGTCGCTAATGATAAAGCAACTGAAGCAAACAATGCTGAAGCAGAGAAACTTGATGAAAGTTATTTATCTTCACTAGTTAAAGAAAATGAAAAATTAGCTGCGGAAAAGCACCCTGAACAGGCTGCAAAAACAAATAATGAGGCCCAGGCTGATACCGCTGTTAAAAATGACAGAGTCAATTTGACCCAATCTGGTGTTGAAAAGAACGAAGCTAAGTCTGCATTTACAAAAGAAGAGCCTTCTAAGTCTGGTTTTTCTCTCTCTGGATACATTGGTAAGTTCGTTGCATTCCTAAGTTTGATGGTTCTTGGATTTTACGGAGTTCTTACTCTGTTCAAGAAAGGAGTTATCAAGAAGGGCAGTCTTGGTTTCTTAAACAGCACAAAGCTGGTTGAAGTTATCAGCACAACACACGTGGCGCCTAAGAGAACGTTGATGATGGTAAAGGCACACAAGCAAGTATTTCTGGTTTCAAACACTGAACAAGGAATGACTTTGATTTCTGAAATTCAAGATGTTTCTGGATTAATCAAAACTGGTGAAGAAGAACTGACTGGTTCAAACTTCGATACAAATCTGTATACAGCTAACAAAAGACCAAAAGAATTTAAATTAAAAGAAGATACGATCGCCAACGATTATTCACTGGACGATATGCTGGCCGAAGCTGATGAAGCTGCTCCTGCTCCAGTAATGGACCGTTCAATGACAAATGCGGCTAAGGCGATTGAAAAAGCACCTGTGAAAGATCAGGTCAGATTTTCAGATCAGATTAAAACGAAAATTAAAAACATGAAACAAATTCAATAAGGATTGGTGAGCATGGAAGCTCTGAATGATCTGGAAAATCTAAAGTCGAAAAGTAGACTGAAGACATTAACAAAAATTCTCGCAACGCTGGCACTTTTATCATTGCCAGCTTTGGCGTTTCCGCAGGCAGCGAATCCGAATGCTGTGAACTTGCCAGGGATGTCGATCAACTTCGGGCAGGGGGTTAACCTTGTCGATTCAATTGAAGTTCTTTTGCTTTTTACAATCATCACGCTCGCACCGTCGATTCTGATTCTTTGTACAAGCTTCACAAGAATCCTGATTGTTCTTTCTTTTATGAGACAAGCGATCGGGACTCAAAACATGCCGCCTAACCAGGTCCTTGTTGGTTTTTCTCTATTCCTCAGTATGTTTGTTATGCAACCGACAGGGGAGAGAATTTACAACAAAGCGATTCAACCTTACATGCAGAAGCAAATTACAACGACAGCTGCGATTGATGAAATCACTCTCGGCCTTCGCAGTTTCATGCAAAAGCAGGTTCGTAAGGCAGATATCGGCTTGTTCTATGATGTCACAGGGAAAACTGCTCCGAATACAATTGACGATGTGCCGATTCACTATTTGATCCCAGCGTTCATCATTTCGGAATTGAAGACTTCATTCCAGATCGGATTTTTGCTTTATATACCATTTTTGATTCTGGATATGGTTGTGGCCTCAGTCCTGATGGCGATGGGGATGATGATGCTTCCGCCGGTTGTCGTGTCGCTGCCATTTAAACTTTTACTTTTTGTTTTAGTAGATGGCTGGCAGTTAGTAACGGGCTCAATTCTAAGATCGTTTAACCCATAGGTGGCTTATGCAATTTGATTCTTATGCAGACATTACTCATCAAGCAATTAAAGTAGCCCTTATGGTGTCAGCTCCAATGTTGATCGGCGCTTTGATCATGGGGATTCTGGTTTCATTATTCCAGGCGGTCACTCAGATCAACGAGCAAACGCTTTCATTCATTCCAAAAATTCTGGTGATTGTAGCGGCGCTTATTTTCTTTGCACCATGGATGTCCGATACGCTGACAACTTTTACAAAAGATTTGATTTTAAATATTCCGAAAATCGTAATGGAGCGATAGTTTAAAATGCTTAATCTTCAAATAACAGACATGACTCCGCTTATAGCTTTCTGGTTGGCGTTTTCGCGCTGGCTGGCAGTTATTTTTCAAATGCCGTTGTTTGATAACGTTTCTATTCCCATGACTGTTAAAGTTCTTGCGACTCTTGTGATTACTTATGCTTTTTTCCCGATGATTCAGAATCAACTTTATCTCGATATTCAGCATGTGGGAGCGCAGAGTTTCTGGTACCTCACAATTTTTAATGTTTTGATCGGACTTGTGATCGGATTCTTTGTGAAATCGATTATGAGTATTTTTATTTCAGCCGGTGCTTTGATTACTCAGCAGATCGGATTCAATGCTCTTCACTATTTTGATCCGAATGCCGGTGGACAAGTGGGCCCGTTTGAAAAACTGATCGAATGGACAGTGCTGATGATGATTCTGACATCAGGGGCTTTGATTCCGATGTTTAAAGGTGTCGTTAACTCTTTTTCAAGTGTCCACGTTTACAACCTTGGAAAGATGGCGCACTCGCCGGAATTTTTCATGACGATGTTTAAAGCATTCTTCATTTCTGCGCTTATGCTTTCAACGCCGATGATTTTCATCAACGTTGTCATCAATGCCGTGATGGGAATTGTTTCCCGTGCAGTTCCACAGATGAACGTAATCGCTGTGAGCTTCGCCGTGAATATTGGTTTAGGATTATTAGTATTCGTTACTGGAAGTGACGAATTTTTTCAAACTTGTTTCAGAATCTATACGGAAAAACTTGGAGCCTGGTTCCAGTTTATTTCATAGAGTTCTGATTTAGGAGAAGGCTAGAATGGCCGACGAACAAGACGACGGGGAAAAGACCGAAGAGCCGTCCCAGCACAGGATTGATGAGTTCAGGAAGAAAGGGGATGTAGCCTCTTCGCGCGAACTTACATCTGTACTGGTGTTGGCAGCTTGTCTTTTGACTCTTTCGCTCTCACTTGTTTATATCTATGAAGAACTCACAAAATATGTGGAGTGGCTTTACACGCTCGACGTTGCTTCTGCTTATACAGAAAAATCTTTGAACACAATCACAACAAAAACTTTCATGGTGGCCCTGAAGTGCGGAGCCCCGGTAATGATGACAGCTCTTTGTGTTGGTGTACTTGTTCAAGTGGCCCAGATCGGATTTCTTTATTCACCAGATATTCTTGAATTGAATTTTGACCGCGTAAATCCAATCAATGGTGCAAAGAAACTTTTCTCAATGCAATCGCTGTTTGAAACAGTGAAAGGTCTTATTAAATTTACAGTCGTTCTCGCTGTCGTTTATTTGTATTTGAAAGACGATCTGGCGAAATACAACGGTTTCATGCATCTCGAACTTTATCAGTCTTTTGTTTATGGAAAAGAACTTCTGATGAAGCTTTCATTTGCGATCATCATGGCCCTTGGTGTGGTGGCGATGATGGATTTTGCTTACCAGAAGTTTCAATATCAAAAGAAATTGAAGCAAACAAAACAACAAGTAAAACAAGAACACAAAGAGCAGGATGGTAATCCTGAAGTTAAGCAGCGTATTCGTCAGATCCAGAGAGAGATGTCGAGAAA
>DAIQAU010000084.1:0-8228 GCA_036781565.1 Bacteriovorax sp.
CGCATCTCTCTCTCAACAGACGGACGTCTCACAATCGGACTTTGCTCACGGTGATAGTGTCTTAATCCATGCTCAGTCTGGCGATCTTTAGAAAAACTGCTTACTCTCTTCAGATAACCGATGACCCGTGTTCCGTAATCCACATTATCGCTTCCGCACTGACTGCAACGTCTCAGTGTTCGCTTATCGA
Organism: Bacteriovorax sp.; assembly: GCA_036781565.1. Taxonomy (GTDB): domain Bacteria; phylum Bdellovibrionota; class Bacteriovoracia; order Bacteriovoracales; family Bacteriovoracaceae; genus Bacteriovorax. The sequence continues at coordinate 191 of DAIQAU010000084.1, forward strand.
TATTTTCGCATTCGTTGCAGATGGTGATTTTAACGTTCGTGCAGAAATAATTGCATCCTGTCTTCGCGGAAAGTTTAATGATCTTTTTAAAACCTTCCTGATTTAAAGCTTCATCTAAATTCAAATGCAGAGCTGAACCACCATCGAGATAACGGTTGATCTTTTCTCCGTGAAGAACGAATTTATCGACTACGTTCGTTCCTTCATCCTCAACAACGTAAAAATAAGAATTGTAACAATCGCGCGGAACTTTATAACCATCGGCCGCATCCCATTTCGCATTTTTCACGCCCAGATTTTCTGCCGGAACAAATTCAGTATTAAACATATGCCCATATGTTTTCTTAGCTTCAATATTTTCATCGTAAATGATTTTCAAAAGATTTCCGGCAAAATTAATATACTCTTCATTATTTCCCGGGTTGATCCCTAAAGACTCTGCCGCTTCAACCATTCCGTTAATTCCAATGGTCAAAAATTGTTTTTTAAGCGAAATAAATCCCGCTTTATAAACCGGCAGCATTCCCGCCTGGTAGAAATCTTCCATCAAGCTTTTATAGGCCAGTTGATATTTGTGAATTTTCTGAACTTCTGTTTTTAAATCTCTTTTATCCTGAATCAGGCGATTCATGTTGATCGTGATGACATTGATAGACCCAGTGGAAACGCCACCTGCTCCCAGAGAGTAGCTGAAAGTATTATCCGATATTTCATTGCGAAGGCGGCAGCACGAAGCGAGCGAGTCTGCGCTTTTTGATTGATAAATAAAGAATGAATTGCCACGTGCCAGCTCCAGCGAACAACTGTCAGTGAAATCCTGGTCAACCGGTCCGTTCTCATCAATCAACATGGCCGCAGTTACAACTGGGAAAGTTAAAATTGATTTTTTTCTTTCTTCGTTAAACCAGTTCATGAAATAGAACTGCAGTTTTTTTACACTTTCATAATCCGGACGATCTCCATTCGGAAACACAAAACTTCCGAACAGACTGTCGAAATAAGCCTGGTCGTAAATTGAAATATTCCAGAACACAGATTGATATCCGCGTGCGGCCGCAGGCTGGTTGATAGAATACACAATATGCTGAAAATGATTTTCAATCGCTTTTGAATGAAGTTCCAGATAATCATGACCGTAATCAATGCGCGCGAAATGATCAAAATAAAGAAGAAACTCTACTGTCGCAATGGCGCCTGCAAACTGGGCAGAAACTGCAAAGATCAAATTGATAAATGATCCACAATAACTCTCAAGATGGTTTGGAGGCAAAGACTCTCCCCCCAAATCCTTAATCCCATTCAACAAGAATGGATACATGGAAATGGAAGCACAATACGGCTTCAACGAAGTTTCATCGTGAACATAAATCTCGTGATTGTTGATCTGCCGTAAATATTCATTGGCCAGATCAGCTCCGAACATTTTTTCAATCTTATTGAAAACCAATGTCCGGTTAACCTGAATATTAATATCTTTGTTTAGCTCAGCTTCCAATGTAGCAATATTTTTAAATGACACGTTGGCATTGGCATCAAACTTTGAGCCACTGGCCGCATTCTCGGCGTCCAAATAATCATTTATAAATTTGATTTTATCAGCTACTTGCTCCTTCGTTAGTTTCAACATTCATCTCTCCTTGTGTGTTGTGTGTTTGTGTGATGTTGTTTTTTATGAATGCGTGATTTAATAAAATATTTTTTTCGAGATCCCAAAATCTTTGATTGGTTGTCGGTGAATCCAGTCCTCCCAATTCTTCTCTATAAGGACCAGTCTTCAAAAATGTAAGTTCTCTTCTGATCTCATCCGAAACCTCGTCTGCTCCGGTGAACAAACATGTTTTTAATTTTTTCTCTCTTGCGATCTGAAGAAAGCGGACGAGCTTAAAATCCCACTCCCCTCCAAAGAACACGATAGTGCTGATATAATCTTCATAGGGAAGAAGGATTGAGCGATATAAAGCTTCACTCAATTCATCGCCTGTATCGGCCCACAATTCTTTTGAATGACATCCCGGACATCGATGAGGACAATTAGTGATTTGAAAAATCAAACTAATTTCACCAGGGACTTCTTGTAATGATATGGATGTGCCTAAACATCTCATGCTTCTCTACCTCGGAGAAAGATTGAGTTCTTTGCATCTAAGTAGAGACCGGACTTTCTACCGTTGCGGGACAGTTTTGGAATTTCACCAAATTCATCAATGCTTAGATAAATTCATTTTTATGGTCGCAGGAATTGTTGTCAACGAAAGCTCATTGTTTGAATAAAAACCCATCGCGGGGGTGGACAAAAAGGCAGAAAGACAAATGGCCGACTGTTTTATTTCTTCAAATGGATTTTATTAATGACTATAAATTACCTAAAGTTCCACCCCCAACATCTATTAATATTATGTCAAGTTCCAACAGATTTCAGCGATAAGCGTTTCAACAACAAGAGGTCAAATATGGCGTTAAGATCATTTTCAATGAAAGAAAAAATAGTCTCCATCGTTGCTCCACTATTAATCTTTATCATCGCACTCTGCGCTTATCTCGATTACGGATTTTATAAAGAATGGAAAGCTGCTCAGTCTGTTCAAGTTCAAGGTGTAAAGCAAATTGCTGTCTCAGCCTTCATACACGATTTGCAACAAGAACGGGCCCGGTCTGTTCTCTATAGTAATAAAGCTGTGGCCAAAGATCAGGTTGATGCACAAAGGGCCCAGGTTGATAAACAGTTTTCCCTATTAAAAGATAAGCTTTCAACTGAGTCCGAAGATGTTGCAAAGTTAAGCAATAATCTTTTAAAAGTCCGCAAACTGGTCGATGAAAATTCTGAAGCCAGCGTTTTTACTCCAGTCTTTAAAGAAACCATTTCTTCTGCGATCGCTTTACAAGTCAATCTCTTCGAAACGGTGAACTTCAACGGCTTCGAAAAAAAATTCAGCAGTCTCGCAATCTTCGAAAAAGCTAAAGAAAATATGGGACAGTTGCGCGCGAAACTAAATGCAATTTTTGGTGCTTCTCAACCAATTACAGCGAAAGATCTCGATAGCATCAGTTCCTTGAAAAGCGGCATTCTCTCGAATCTGGAGTCCCCAGGCCTTCAACTATCTCCCGATGGAAAAGCTGAAGTAGATAAAATTCTTTCGTCTGATAACTGGAAAGATGTCTTAAAAAAATATGAAACTGTCGTTGAAAAATCGGCGGTCGGAAATTACGGAATCAATCCAAAAGAATTTTCTGATGCAATTACTTCTCAAATCAATCTTGTCTTTGGAGTTGTTCAATCTGAACACAAAATCCTTTCAGATACGATGGAATCAAAAGAAAACGAAGCTAAAAGAAATTTCACATTGGCGATCATCGGTGTTCTTGTTCTTTTGAGTATTACTGTCATCACATCACTTAAAATTATCAACTCTCTGACTAAAGAACTCACTGATGTCATTGAAGAGCTCAACAATAGTACTCCGCAACTTACGGCTTCCGCTCAATCACTCAGCAGTTTGAGTACAGAACTTTCGTCAAGCTCTACTGAACAGGCGGCAGCAGTTCAGGAAACAGCAACCAGTCTCGAAGAAGTTTACGGTATGATCAATCGAAATACCGGAAACTCGCAAACGGCCCGCCTCTCTTCGACTCAAAGTCTTGACCAGGTGACAAGCGGTCAGGATTCAGTAAAAAGCATGCTGGATGCCATCCGCAATATTGAAAACAATAATAATTCGCTGAATGAATTTATCAAAAAGAATAATAATGATCTTCAGGAAATCGTAAACGTTATCGGTGATATTTCTGAAAAAACCAAAGTCATCAACGACATAGTTTTCCAGACAAAACTTCTCTCTTTTAATGCTTCAGTGGAAGCTGCGAGAGCGGGAGAACAAGGAAAAGGGTTTGCCGTCGTCGCTGAAGAAGTCGGTAATCTTGCTCAGATGAGCGGAAATGCGGCCACGGAAATCAAAACATTATTAGACAGCAGTATTACCAAAGTCAGCAAGATCGTAGGCGATACAAAAACGCAAGTGGATCATCTTACTAAAGACGGCCGCGAGTGCATTGACTTGGGAATGAAGCAGGCAGAGGAATGTACTTCAGCGTTCAACAATATCCAGAATTCAGTCAGTGAAGTTGAGAAGTTAATTTCAGAAGTTGCAGTCGCCTCGGTGGAACAATCCAAAGGTGTCGAAGAAGTGAACAAGGCCATGACTCAAATCGATCAGGTCACTCATCAAAATACTGCTTCTTCGCAAATGCTTTCGTCCAATGCCGAGCAAGTTCTGCAGCTTTCTGGCTCGATCAAATCGACTTCAGATAAATTGTTTTTGCTTCTGTCTGGAAAGGCCAGCTAGGCTTTCAGTGGATTTTTTTTAACGAGGCTGTCGGCAAGACACACTGGCACGAGTACACCATCTCTGATGGTCGCGTCCGGACAGCTTCGGCAAATTTCAAAACTTCCGTCAGCATGAAGTTCCGGTCCTTGCTGAAAGGTGAAATCTTTATAGTGAATTTCTGCATCTTTTTTAAGAAGCTTGAAAAGAAAGGAAAGTGTCTCGCTCATAACTTTCAATGAGCGGCTTGCCCAAGCGTAATAAAGACAAAAAAGGACGGCGGATTTTTGATCGAGCACCTTCCCGAATGAGATGGCCTTATTCTTTCCGATTTTATCGTTGATATTCTTTTCGACCACTGCTCCAAAACTCGGACCAATATTCAAAACAAAATTTTTCTCCGGAGTCTTGATGACGAAATTATAATAGACCAGCCAGCGCGCACTTTTGTGATCGAGATTTGATCCCAGATAACTCACTGGTTCCATATTGTATTTTTCTTTCAATATTTTTCTGATCGAATCAAGAGACACGCCGTGCTGATACTCCTCTTCAGCACCAGTTGAAGGATCGGGTGAAAAACTGGCCGACCTGAAACAATTCCCAAGAATAGTCGTCGAAGAAATATCAGTGGCAATTTTCGAGAAATCCGTGCTGCAGGTAAAAAGACAACGAGTGACGTCCTTGGAATCCAAAGCAAAATCGATTATGTCCGGCAGCTCATTTAAATTTTTCTGATAAAGAGTGGCGACGAGAGAAGAAACAATTCCCGCGCGGGAGATTTTCTCCGTGATCACTTTTCTCAGCTGATTAAACTGTTTCTCAGTTTTATAACCTTTTCCATCAGGTCTCGTCTGAAGTGAATCTATATGGACATAAATTTCTTTAAGCTGAGCTTGCTTCAGCTCTGCTAAATACTCTTCGGTAAGAGTCATTCCATTGCTGGCAATCTGAACGTCTTTACCAAGAGACCTGATATGAGAAATGAGTTTCAATAAATGCGGATGAAGAGTCGGCTCTCCCCCGGCAAGGGTCACAACAGAAATCTTTCTCAGCTCCAGCGCAAGAGCAATCTCGCGCTTTAGCTGATCGAGCGGTTTCGTATAAGTATTTTTATCTTTGTAGCAAGACTCACAGGAAATATTACATTTCTGGTTGACCTCAATAACGATATGAGGCACATGCTCGTCTCTGAAGGGAATTTCAAAAAGCTCACTCTCAATGAGCACTGGCTTCACTCAAAGATTCAGCAATGACGAAAATAAACGTGCTTTCACGAACAGCATGCTCTCTGTATTTCGTAATCAGATAACTTATATTGTATCCAAGATTGCCAAGATGGGAATCGTTGGACTGTTTCGCTGTTGCAATTTCATTGACGATTTCCAGGACCCGATTTTCAAGGTCCCGGTGATCATCAATAATTTTAGAAATTAAATCTTTGTCCGAATCTGAATGTTGTTTCAGCATCCATGGATAGAGGACAGTCTCTTCTCTGTTGTGATGAAGACGGCTCAAATCGTAGAAAAGCTGCATCTGCTCCTGTATTGAAGAAAGCTGTAGGTGAAAATCTTTCGCTGAAATCAATTGTTCCAGATCTTCCAGCTGACGATCGATCAATTCATGGTCGCGGTTTAATTCAACAATCAGTTCTTTCATTTAGACCTTCCAGGTTTCTCCCGAATAAATAATTTCTTTCAGGGATTTTCTTCCTTTTTTGGCAACGACTTCTTCAATCTGCTTGTCGTAGTCATCGTTATAAGTCGACTGAGCTTTCTCAAAAAGCACGCCAATGGCCATAGGGAAATGAGGCGGGTTGCTGTATTCGAGCAATTGATAAGCAAGAATTTCATTATGCTTATCATGGACCAGAATATCCTTTTCTGTTACGCCGTTCTCACCAATAGTCACGACTTTAAGTGAAAAATTCTTCAGAACAATTCCTTTGTTCTTTTCTTTTCCGAAGATCATCGGCATGCCGTGTTCAAGATAGAGAGTGTTGTCTTCTCTCGTCTGTCTGTTTGTATACACATCGTGAACTTTGTCGTTGAAAATGACACAGTTTTGGTAGATTTCAAGGAAGGAAGCGCCCTTGTGTTTGTCCGCTTCAATCATCATATCTGTGATGTGTTTTGGATCTGTATCGATCGTTTTTGCCAGGAAAGTAGCTCCTGACCCAAGGGCCAGCTTCCCCGTGTTAAATGGATAATCCACTGATCCGTGAGGAGATGTTTTTGTCACTGTCCCCTTTTCAGTTGTCGGTGAATATTGTCCCTTAGTCAGACCGTAAATTTCATTGTTAAAAAGAAGGATATTGAAATCGATATTTCTTCTCATTGCGTGGATGAGATGGTTTCCACCAATCGACATCCCGTCACCATCTCCCGTAATAATCCATACTGAAAGATTTGGATTGGCAACTTTCAATCCAGACGCTACTGCAGGAGCTCTTCCGTGAATCGTGTGAAACCCGTAAGTTCCCATGTAATACGGAAAGCGCGATGAACAGCCGATACCAGACACACACACGATATCTTCTTTTTTCTTCCCGACTTTCGTCAAGGCAAGTTGAAGACTTGAAAGAATCGCATAGTCCCCGCATCCAGGACACCAGCGTACTTCGTTGTCGTTACCAAAATCTTTTTTCTTATATTCAAATGTTGTTGTTTCACTCATAGAAGATTTCCTTTTTCCATAGCTTTTAAGAAGGCATTCTCTAGTTCAGAAATTTTGAACGGCTGTCCCTGCATTTTATTAAAGCCGGTTGCACGCACTTCAAAGCGGGAGTTCAGGATATTTTTCAATTGCCCGTTGTTCAGTTCCGGAACGATGATGTTTTTGAATCCTTTCAACAACGCTTCTGTATTTTTCGGCATTGGATTTAAATACTTCATGTGCATATGAGAAATCTTTAATCCTGTTTTTTGAAGACGTTTCACCGCCATGTGAACGGCACCGTAAGTGCCTCCCCAACTGACGACTAACAGATCACCTGTCTTTTCGCCGAAGACTTCCTGATCAGGGATAAAATTCTGAACGAGATTTAATTTCTTCTCGCGCAGGTCACTCATCAATTGATGGTTAATCGGATTGTGTGACACATTTCCTTTATTGACGTCTTTTTCAAGACCGCCGATTTGATACTCGTGCCCTTTCATACCAGGAACGATCCACTTGCGTGCAAGCGTCGATTCATCTCTCATTGTCCACTTGGTATTTTCCGGAAGATCAACTTCTGGATTAATCAAATGAGTTTTAATTGTCGTAAATTCTTTATCGAGATCCGGAAGTTTCCATGGCTCAGCACCGTTTGCAATGAATCCATCTGTGAGCAGAATAACCGGAGTCATGTGCTCAAGGGCGATTCTTGAAGCTTCGAAGGCCATATCAAAACAATCGCTCGGTCTTGAAGCTGCAACGACAACTATCGGAGCTTCACCGTTTCTACCGAAGACGGCCTGGTTCAAATCGGATTGTTCTGTTTTTGTCGGAAGACCTGTTGAAGGCCCGCCTCTTTGAACGTTGACGATGACTAGTGGAATTTCGTAACTGACAGCAAGTCCCATCGCTTCTGTTTTAAGAGCGATTCCCGGACCTGATGATGTCGTGACTGCCAGTTTACCAGCGCAGGCTGCTCCGATGGCCGAACAGATACCGGCGATCTCATCTTCTGCCTGGAAAGTTTTTACACCGACGTTTTTGTGTTTTGCCAGTTCATG
>DAIQAU010000084.1:8328-9515 GCA_036781565.1 Bacteriovorax sp.
ACATCATCACCAGGTGTGAAGATTTCAGTTGATCCAAAGTGAACCTGGAAACCGGAAACACCGGCAATGGTTCCTTGAGGAGCTCTGATCTCTGAAGGATAATCAGGAAATGTGGAGATATCGTTCCCCATTGCTGCTGACGTGTTGGAAAACTGAGTTCCTGTCAGCTGCATTCCGTCTCCGGAGTCACCGGAAAATCTTACGACGATGCTTTCAACTGTTTCTGTTGTCATATATTACTCGCGTCCGATGGAGTTCACCGGACATGACTCCATTTGTTCCATTACTAATTCAATTTCTTCTTTGGTCACTGGTTGCTTATGAACATAAGCATTTCCATCTTCGTCTTCCTTGAAAAAATCAGGGGCCGATGTGTAACAAACGTTGCAGGCAATACATCCTTCTCCGTTGTCATCATCAGGGTCTGTGGCAAACCATTGCCCAGCTACGTTTAATTTATGTTTTGCTTTTGCGTTCGCCATAGTCTTCTCCGCTCAATAATATTTTTTATAATCCGTTTGGTTCATCAACATCGTTTTTATCTACGAGTGGTAGTTCATCACCCGGTGAAATTTTGGCAAGAAGGTCTTCAACCATTTTCTTGTGCTCGAGTTCTTCTTGTTTTAATTCATTGAAAAGGGCCTTCACTTTCACGTCAGTGACAAGCGCTTCTGCTTTATGGAAAAACTCATAAGCTTTCACTTCACTTTCTCTGGCAACCAGAAGCGCTTTTTTCACAGACATAAAACTTTCAGACTTATCAAAGGATGGAGCTTCAATTTCCTGAAGATGATACAAATCCTCCAGCGAAATTGAGCTTGGGGAATGGCCGAACAGCTCATTGCGTTTTTGTTGAAGATCGTCTGCATGTTTTTTTTCATTTAAGGACATTTGATAGAAGAAATCGCCGGCATCGCCGTTTGCCTGACTGCCAATCTGGCGGTTGAATTCTTCATAACGGGCCTTGGCTTCAAGTTCGACTTGGATAGCGAGATCCAAAGCTTCTTTTAAGCTCAGGTCTTTTAAATTGTGTTTCATAGTTTTAACTCCAGGTTTGATAAAACTATAGAACTTTGGCCCGGAGGCAAATATGATAGAGGTCACATTTTTGTATTGAAGAAATCAGCCCCCAGGATGGAATTTAGATCAGAGACTCATGCCCTGAAACAAATTCTTCTCGATCATCA
>DAIQAU010000085.1:0-7675 GCA_036781565.1 Bacteriovorax sp.
TGGAAAACACTCTGCGAACTCACGAATTAAAAACGGCCCGCTTGATCCAGGTTGCTGTTTTGGGGTCGGCCCTTCTCGCTGCAGATAAAAACTTTGCCCTGGAAAAAAAGCTCTGGAAATATTCGCGTCTTCTTGGAATAAATTTTCAGTTAATTGATGATCTCTCTGAGCTTTCTGAGGCCGTTTTAAGCGACCATGAAAAACAGGTTAATCCTTGGCTTCATCATCCGGAAAAAACGTTTGAAATGACTGTTAACGCCCTTGCAACGTTTGATCAGCTGAGCGCTGAACTGAACCTTTCTTCAACTAATGCTATTATCAAAGATTATTACGGTAAAATGCTGTCACTCATCACACCCAATCAAAGTGTGATCGAAAATCATTTAAATCAAAAATCAATTTTACCAGTGGTGCTTTTGCTCAAGTCTTTCAGTGAGTGAAAGAATCTGAGTTAATTTAGATTTTGCCTGAACAAGCTTTTGAACATCTGTCTCAATCAAAACGCGTTTTGTTTGCGGCATCGTTGCTTCAACAAATTCTGCTTTTGCATCCTGCTCGAGCATTGAATCGAGGTAATCGGTAGGAATATCGTCTTCTTCGCAATCCGAAAAACCAGCTTCCACCAAGTGCTCACGAGGCATGAGAATTTTCATCTCACCTTTTGCGCGCTCGATGGAAAGCTTGTCTTCGAATAAAAGTTTTTTTATGAGGAGGATAGCTTCTATGTCTTTGTGTTCGTACAGCTTCAGTCCCGCCGATGAGACCAAAGGAGCAATTTCAGTGAACTCAGACTCCCAAAAGCGCAATACATAGGATTTCACACCTGTGAGTGCACACACTTCATTTATTTTGAAAGATGATTTATTTGGGATTTCTATTGGTTCAGTCATTCCATCGCCATTATTTACTAAACGATTTATTCGTTTTCGTCCTCATGTGGATCGAAATCGACATCGTCTTCCATCTCATCAGTGTTCGACATAAACGAGCTTAGCGCTCTTGCCGTACCTTCTTTTGGTGGAAGTGATTTATCTTCATTACCTTTTTCATCAAGGCGGTGAGCATATCTCACAGTCACATCTTCTTTAAGAACTTGTGACGGCTTGAAAGTCAGAACGCGTCTTGCAGAAATATCCATGGCCTCGCCTGTTTGCGGGTTTCTTCCTACGCGAGTCGCTTTGTCTCTGATAGAAAAATTTCCGAAACCAGAAATCTTAACCTTTTCTCCTTTAGAGAGAGTGTCTTTGATTACTTTAAATACTAAATCTACAAGATCAGCAGCTTCTTTCTTCGAGAAACCAGCTTCTTTGTAAACTCGTTCAACGATATCGGCCTTCGTTAGACTCATTACTTTCCTCCATGAAAATCCGGGTCTTCATAATTCCTATTATTAACAGGTTAACAAGAAAGGTCATTTTTATCAAAACAAAATTTTAAGATGTTGAGTGTTTCCGGACTAAAATATTCTGTCATTGCCACAGAACCAACAAAAAAGGGCCCCGAAGGACCCTTTAAAACTTGAGCATTTTACTTATTTTTTCTTCAACTTCACTTTCTTGTTCGTTTCCTTCTCAATTTTCTTTTGAAGGTTCGCTTTCTCAGCATCTTTTTGCTTCTGCCATGCTGTCAGCCTGTCGTCGACTTCGCGAAGTTCTTCAATAAGCTTCTTTTCAACAAGAGATTTCGATTTAGCAATGCGATCAAATTCTTTCATTGAAGCTGTATCGTCTTTGACCATCAGTGCACGTTTTTCAACTTCCTCTTTGGTCATACGATAGATCGGCATATCTGCCAGGTAATCAGCGAATGTGAATTTCTTTTTTTCAAGATATTCAACAAACGTTTTTCTATTGGCCGACTTTGTCGCGACTTCGTATTCTTTGTCTTTGATAAATCGGATAATTTCATTGTTTTGTCTGATTTTCTTTTCAAGATCTTCAACAAGAAGTTCATAACGACGCTTAACAACTTCCAGTCTTTTTGCCCCGAAGATCTCAATGATTTCTTCCGGCATTGCAAAGATGCGTACGCCGCGCTCAGAAATCAAAGTGTAATTCGGAACAAGAGTTGTTGATGTCGACATTTTCTTGATGACTTCTTCTAGCGGAGGTTGCTGACCTTTCTTGAAAATCAATTCAATCTTGATGTCGTTGTTAACTGAAGAGTCGATGAAGTCTTTGATATAATCTTCTTCGATATACTTCGTTAAGTAGCGGTAGATTTTAGTAGAATCGTAACCGCGAGGAAGTTCTGTGATGTAAATGGATCCGCCGATTTCTTCGAATTTCATTCCGAAGACAAAGCGACCTTTCTCATCAATTTCAATTTTATTTTTGTACGTGTGTACATACGGCTTCAATTTCTTCGGTTTGCCTGTTTCTACAAACTGAATAATCGAGTTGATCAAATCAGAGTGATGAAACGATGGAATGACAGATGAGAATCCTGTTCCAATCCCTTCAGCACCGTTTAAAAGCATGATAGGAAGTTTTGGAAGAAGACAGACTGGCTCCATGACTTTTTCGTCATAGTTCGGAACCATATCAACCTGGTTCATATCGTCAAAGAGTAAATACTCTGCCACTTTTCCAAGTTTACATTCGATATAACGTGAAGCTGCTGGAGCTGGCTCCATTCTCTCCCCGAAATACCCTTTTTTATCAATCAGCGGATAGTTGTTCGAAAATGTATAATCCTGAGCGAGGTTAACGATCGCCGATTCAACTGAAGCAGGACCGTGCGGGTGAAGTGTTAATACCAATCCCGTTGCACTGGAAACTTTCATCAAACCTTTTGACTGATTTTTCCAAAGCGTAAAAAGAATTCTTCTTTGTCCCGGCTTCAAACCATCTTGCAGGTAAGGAATCGCGCGGTCCATAAGAGTGTAAATCTGATATTGACGGTATTCTTCTTTTACAATTTCTGTCAAAGAGACAGAATCAAGAGCATGTAAGTATCTATCTTCCATCGATTATTTTCCTTTCGCTTTTTTTGTCGTTTTTACGATCGCTTTTTTCTTCACTACCGGCGCTTTCTTAGTCGCTTTTGGTCCAGCTTTCACTGTGGCCTTGGCAACTTTCGGAGCAGCTTTGCCCGCTTTTGCGCCTGCTTTTTTGGCGGCCGGTTCTTCATCAGCAATGGCCCCTGTAGAATCAGCATCGATCAGAAGTTCTTTTCTTAAATTTGTGTCTTTACCAAAACAAATGTCGAGAGTTTGTTTTGCAGAATCCATGTCATCGACTGTGATTTTACAAAATTCTTCGCGCGCAAGTGTATGCTTGAAGGCCTCTGGAGACATCTCTCCGAGTCCCTTGTTTCTTTGAATTTCTTTAATTTTCACGCCCGATTTTTTCAATTTTTCCAGCTGATCATCACTTTCGACAAAAAGAGTTTCTTTGTCAGTGATAACCTCGAAAAGCGGAGCTTTCGCGAATTGAATCGCACCTTGCTCGAACAATTCCGGCCAGAACGTAAAAAAGAAGTTCGTCAAAAGAGTGTTGATGTGACCACCGTCGACATCAGAGTCGGCAAGAAAAACAATTTTTGAATAACGAAGATCATTTGCATCAGCTTTCTGACCAATTGTCAGACCGATAGATGCCATGATGTCCATGAATTCCTGGTTATTGATAACATCGTTGATAGAGGCCTGCATGACGTTCATAGGTTTCCCTTTGAGCGCAATCCCCCCTTGATACAATTTATTTCTTGCTGAACGAAGACCACCGATCGCCGAGTCCCCTTCACAGATGAAGAGTGTACAAAGGTGACGGTCTTTTCTTTCGTTGGCATCGAGTAGTTTTTCTACTCTTTGCTTCTTCGCTTTTTTCCCTTTGAGAGAAGCGTCTTTCAATTCCTGGAAACGGTGGCGTGATTTAGCACGGTCAACGACCAGGTCGAGGTATTCCTTATTTTTGCGCAGGAATTTCTCGATATTTTCGTTCATGAAATGCTCGATTCCTTTTTCAAGGTTCAAGTCTCGAACGAGTTTACGTTTTGTCTGCGATTCAAAGCGCGGGTTCGGCATTGTGATTCCCATCACGAATGTCGTGCCAACTAAAACGTCGTTGTCGATAACTGAAATTTTTTCTTTTTTCGCTGCTCTTTCAATTTTTTCTTTTACAGCGTTGATGAAAATTCTTTTCACTCTATCGTGGTGAAAACCACCGTCGAATGTTGGTGTTGAGTTGACGAAGGAAATGAATTTTTCTCTGTCGTCAGATTTTTTATCAATACAAAGTGAAAGGTGGAAATCGATCTTCCCTTTGACTTTTTTGCCTTTGGTATTTTGAGTTTCGTAAACAAAAGCTTCTTCCCCGAAAAGCTGTGCAGATTGCGGGTCAATTCTTTGTGCTAATTCCAGCAACCCTTTCTTAAACTGGTATCTTTCACCGTTAAAGAAGAAAGTCAGACCCGGGTTGTTGTACGCAAGGTCAATGATACGCTTGCGAAGAAGATCTTCGTCAATTTCATTGTTTTTATAAACTTCTTTTGAGAGTTGAAGCGTCACTGTAACACCCGAAGCCCCTTTGAAAGGTTTCGGTTTTGTTTTATTTGTTTTCAGAGCGCCGTCGAGGAACTCCCACGTCTGCTCTTTTTTAGAGTTGTAGTGCTTAACAGTGGCGATGAAAACGTCAGAAGTTAAACAAGTCGCAGCTGCACCAAGACCGTTTTGTCCCAGTGTTCTGAAGAGAAATCCCTTCTCATCTGTTTCTTCATCTTTGAACTTCGATCCTGTTCTGAATTCAGTGTAAACCTGGGCGACTTTATCGATCGGAAAACCAATCCCGTTATCAGAGATTGTAACGGTCTTCTTGTCAGGGGAAAGTTTAGTATGAATTTCTGTTACGTGACCGCGGTAATATTCATCGATACTGTTGTCGATAATCTCTTCAATGGCCTTTGATTTGGCCTGGTGAAATTTAACTGTTGTAAATTCAACGCCATCTGGTTTGTAAATATAGGTTTCTAATTCCTCTACATCGTTACTACCAAACGTAAGGGTAATACGATTTCGCACGTGCCAACGCTGATCCTTGCTTTCGATCACCGCGTCTTTTGTGCTTCCTTTTCTAACAACGGGGCCTACACTACTCATTATGTATCCTTTTCAATCTCTAAATATTGGGAATATAATCAAACTTTGATGTAAGGTTAAAGACTCATCCCCGTAATCGAAAAGGTACAATGCGTCGTAAAATTCTTTTTTTTGCTACAATCTTTTTCACCCAAGCGCTCTTCTCTCAAGAGTTAAAACCCGAGAATTTACCCTTCAAAAAAAATATTCGAGAAAAAATTTTAGCGGGGCAGATATTCTCCGAAACACGCGTCAGAAACTTAAACAAAAATACTGAACAAAGTCTGTCGTTTCAAATTGCGGGCCTTCATCCAAGGTCCTGTGCCTATGCTCTTCGCACTCTTTCTCTCTACGAGGACTACTCTCGCTTTCTCACCTTTGTGAAAGAAAGCAAGTACAACGAACAGAAAAAAGAAATCGACTTTCTTCTTTCACACCCACTCATGCCCTATGATATGCGCTTGATTTTTACGCTTCCGCGAATTTCAACGACAGGAACTTATCCATTCTCTTTTGAGATCGGTTTGTTAAAAAACCTTCAGGGAAAAATTCACGTGATGAATGCTGACAATCGTTGCCTGTTTTACTCAACTGCAAACTGGAGTGGTCCCACTACCGGATTTAATCCATTTGTTTTCGAATTATTTGCAAAAACTCTCGCTGATTTATCCATGGAAATCTTGTTTAGAATCTCGTCAAGTCTTTCACATTAAGGCGCATTAAAAACAATTCATGACAAAGACCCGAAGGCGTATTATAAATTTCGGATGAGAGTTTTAAGAATAAGTGCGCACGATACATATCCGATCCGTCAACAGGTGTTGGTTCCTACTCACGAGTTGAAGAAGGCCAAATTCGAAAATGATGACGATGAAGATATTTCTTTTCACCTGGGCGCTTTTCTTGACGGCAAACTCGTAAGTGTTGCTTCTTTCTTTTATGAAAGAAACCCTCTTTTTCCTGATCTTCATCAATACCAGCTTCGCGGAATGGCCACGCTTCCTGAACACCAGGGAAAAGGCCTTTCAAGCGAACTTCTGACTACTGCCTTCCCTATCATCAAGCAAAACTTCTGTACGCTACTGTGGTGTAATGCACGCGTCTCAGCGGTGGGCTTTTATGAAAAAGTTGGCTTCAAAAAATTAAACGAAGATGTGTTTGAAATCGACGATATCGGTCCGCACATTCTCATGTTCAAACAAATCTAAATTGAAAATGAAATGAGAAGACGACCGACTAAACGTCGATCGCCTCTGTTGAATTGACTTTTTTTCTCAATTCAAATTTTTGAATTTTACCTGTTGATGTTTTTGGCAATTCGCAAAACTCAATGGCCTTGGGAACTTTGAATCTTGGCAAATGATGTTTGCAGTGATTCACCAGCTCTTCCACAGTGACTGTCGAGCCGTTTTTAAGTTCAATAAAGGCCGCGACAACTTCTCCCCATTTTTCATCAGGCTTGGCCACGACTGCAGCTAAAAGCACTGCCGGGTGCTGGTAAAGAACGTCTTCCACTTCAATGCTCGAAATATTTTCACCGCCGGAAATGATGATGTCTTTACTGCGATCTTTGATCTTGATGTAACCATCCGGGTTCAGCACGGCCAGATCCCCGGTGTGAAACCAACCGCCTTTGAAGGCTTCTTTCGTCGCTTTCGGATTTTTTAAATAGCCTTTCATTGTGATGTTCCCGCGGAACATAACTTCACCGATTGTTTCACCGTCAGCAGGAACTTGTTTCATTGTTTCCGGATCCATGACTGTTGTTCCACTTTGCAGGTGATAACGAACTCCCTGGCGCGCGTTGAGTTTAGCCTGTTCACCGATCGGCAGGCTTTCCCATGATTCCTGTTTCGCGCAGACACTCGCAGGTCCATAAACTTCGGTTAAACCGTAAACGTGAGTGATATTGAAGCCGAGGACACTCATTCCTTCAATCATCGCCGCTGGAGGTGCTGCTCCTGCAACGAAAGCTTCTACTTTATGTTTAATATCGCGCTTAAATTCATCCGGTGAGTTGATGAGCATATTGTGGACAATAGGGGCCCCGCAATAGTGAGTGACTTCATGTTCACGAATGAGATCGAAAATTAATTTTGCTTCGATTTTGCGAAGACAAACATTCAGGCCCGCTCTTGCGGCCACAACCCAGGGAAAAGTCCAGCCGTTGCAATGAAACATGGGAAGCGTCCACAAATAGTGAGGATGTTTCGGCATATCCCATTCAAGGATATTGGAAATCGACCCGAGGTAAGCTCCTCTGTGGTGGTACACAACGCCTTTGGGGTTTCCCGTCGTACCTGAGGTGTAATTGAGAGCGATGGCGCTCCATTCATCATCAGGCAATTCTCCAGTGTAAGCATCATCACCTTTTTTCATGAATTCTTCGTATTCTATCGAGCCGATTCTTTCACCGGGGCCAGTATACAGTTCATCTTCAACATTGATAATGAGAGGAGGATTCTCCATGCGAAGAATGGCCTGGGAAATCACCGCCGTAAATTCGCGGTCGACGAGAACAATTTTAGCTTCGCCGTGCTGGAGCATAAAAGAAATACTGTCAGGATCAAGGCGAATGTTGAGAGCATTAATAACCCC
>DAIQAU010000085.1:7775-9502 GCA_036781565.1 Bacteriovorax sp.
GCATAAAAGAAATACTGTCAGGATCAAGGCGAATGTTGAGAGCATTAATAACCCCTCCGCAAAGAGGAATAGAAAAATGCGCTTCCACCATCGCCGGGATATTCGGCAACATGACAGCGACCGTATCGCCTTTTTTAATACCCGTTTTTTTAAGAGCAGAGGCAAACTTCAGACAGCGCTTGTAAGTTTCGCTCCAAGTTCTTTTGGTCTTGCCGTGAACGACAGCGAGTTTATCAGGATAAACCTCGGCCGCCCGGGAGATAAATTCCAGCGGTGAGACAGGTGAATAATTCGCAGGATTTTTTTCTAATCCCCACTCATAATTATGTTCCATAGAGTTCCCTCGTGAAGTTTTCTTTAATTGTGAACTTCGGGAAATTCTTCTTCAACAAATTCTTTCGTGATTTTAATTAGGATAGCAAAATCTTTTCTTTGCGCCGATGTCCTGAATTTTGTAATTTTCGTCAACGCATTCTTTTTTGGTAGCAAAACGCTTGAGCGGAGCGCAGGGATATTGAGGGGATTTTTTCTCGCGGGCAAAATTTCGTTCTTCGCGGCAATTCTCCTGTCCGTCCTGATCGACACAGGCATAATGCCCGCGTTCACAGTCGTAGATAAAATACTCACCTGCTTTATATTTCCAATCGATAGGATAATTTTCTATCTGGGCAAATGAAGTCAATGACGTCAAAAGAAGAAAAAATATCATGATAGATTTTTAATTGTTCTCTGGGCAGCAACCAGCAGATCTTTCAATTCTTTGAGTTCAAATTCAAAAAACATATGACTTGCTGAAAGTTTCGGAAGTGTCTTACCGAATTTCATCTCATCTTCAAATGAGCGGATGCGGTTATTCAGGTTATTGCGGATTGTGCGCATTTGTTTGGGAGTCTTTTCTGCAAAGCTTGCTTTGAGTTCAGTTAAGCGTTGATCTACGTTCGTTGTTCTTTTTTCCATAATATTTTTTTACCAAAGAGTGATGTAAAAGCGTCCGTTAAGTTTATATCCTTCCACCAGCAGTGTGAAAACCAAAAAGAACACGGCCAGACCGAGATATTTCAGGCGCGGCCATTCCAAGCGAAATTTCATTAAAGCGGCAGCAGTCATCCCTATCACCAGACCGCTTCCATGAGCGGTATTGGCAATCGGGCCCAGCATGCCAGTGAGGCAAAGAAAATACCACCCGATCATCATGCCTAAATCAAAACGTGGGATGGCATACTCAAAATCATCATGCAGACTTTTGTAGACCCAGATAAATCCCAGCATCGCATAAAGAACTCCAGACATTCCCCCGAACTGAGGTCCGTTGACCAGATACTGGCAGATATTTGAAAAAATACCGGTGAGAGCGACAAAGAGAATGAAAAAGTTTTTTCCGAAATTAAATTCGATCAGGTAACCGAGATCTTTAAACCACATCATGTTGAACAGGATGTGAAGAAAACTCATGTGCAGAAGAATCGGAGTGACGATTCTCCAGATTTGCCCGCGAAGAATTTCTGCAAAGGGTGAACTTTCTACGCCACCGATAAAAAGCATATTGTAAAGGGAAGCGCCGAGAGTAGAAAAACTAAAACCGTAAATAAAACAGCAGACGAGAATCAAAACATAAGTGGCTTCCCCCCGGGGAAGAGTTTTAATTTTCACCCATTGCTGATCGATCTCAACGGGCTTTTTAAAACCCATTTTTACACGAAAAAAATCCTGCGCTTCTTCCAGCCGGG